>VAXP01000092.1 GCA_005884125.1 Actinomycetota bacterium
CGCGCTCCCAGGCACGGGCGTGGTCGGGGCGCGGGCGCGCCCCCCCAGCTCGGCGAACAGCCTGCGGGCCTCGGCCTGCTGGGGACCGGGCCAGCGGCAGAGCAGGGCGTCGGCCCGGCCCGCCCGGGCCCGCGCCTCGTCCCTCCGCCCCAGGGACACGAGCACGCGCGCCGCGCCCAGATGGCAGGCGGCGGCGTGGGGAGCGGGACGGGTCACCGGAAAGGCGACGGCCCGGTCGTAGGCCTCCAGGGCGCCTTGGGCGTCGCCCTCGGCCTCGCGCAGGGCGCCCTCCAGCTCGTCGGGCCAGCCCGGGTCGGTGCCGTCGTCGCAGTGGGCCTCGCGCATGGCCGCTACCAGTGCGCGCACTGCAGAGGCGTCGGCGCCGGCGTGGAGGGCGGCGATCATGGCCTCGAAGCCGGCCTCGGGCTCAGGTGTGACCCCAGACCTGCGGATCTCCTCCAGGGCGACCCCGAGGTCGCCCCTGGCCGCGGCCAGCTGCGCCCGCAGCCCGTGGTACCAGCCCTCCAGCTCGGTGCCCGTGCCGTAGACCGGGGCCAGGTCCTCGCTCAGCGCCGTAGCCCGATCGAGGTCCCCCGAAGCCAGCGCCAGCTCGGCCTCCTTCACGTCCAGCCACCGGTACTTGGCGTGACCGGTCTGGCCCGGGCTCCGGCGCCGGCCGGCGGCGGCCGCGGCCCGAGCCGCGGTCAGGTCTCCCTCGAGCACGTGCAGCTCGATGGCGACGGTGGCCAGGTTGGGACCGCTCCAGTCGTCCCGCCCGGCCCGCTCGGCCACGTCGATGGCCTGGCGCAGGGTGGCGTGGCTCACCTCGAGGGGCCAGGAGTACAGCCTCAGGTGGAGGAGGTTGTAGAACCCGCGCAGGGCGGTGTGGTGATCGCCGCGCGCCTGGGCCGCCTCGATGCCCTCCTTGAGCAGCTTCTCGCGCTCGTCCATGTCGAGCCCTGAGCGCCCCACCGAGCCCTTGTTGACGAGGGCGGCGGGGACGACGTCTTCGACACCCAGCTCCCGGGCCAGCGTCAGGGCCCGCTCGGCCCACGCCAGCGCCGCCTCGCCCTCGCCCCGGAGCATGCTCGACTCCGCCGCCGTCGACGCCGCTCCGGCCAGGGCAGGCGACGGTCCCAGGGCCTCGGCCGTGGTCACGGCCGCCGCCACCATGGCCTCGTGGCGCTCGCGGTCCCCCGCCTCCCAGTACAGCCTGGCCAGCAGGCGCATGGCCTCCACCTCGGCAGGCGGATCGCCCTCGGCCGCGGTCAGCCACCGCCCGGCGTGCTCGATGGCCAGCCCCAGCTGACCCACGGCCCACGCGGCCCGGGTCGCCATCTCCAGCAGGTCGAGGTCGGTGTCCGCCTCCGTGAGGCCCAGCTCGGCCAGGCGCAGAGCCTGGTGGGTCGAACCCACCCGCAGGTAGTGGCGGGCACCCTGGCGGGCCACGTCCAGGTCGCTCCCGGACTCGAGGAGCACACCCAGGGCCTTCTCGTGCAGGCGCCGGCGCTCCCTACCCAGCAGGTGGTCGGCCACCGCCTCCCTGGTGAGCTCGTGGCGGAAGGAGAACACGTCGGGCTCGCTCTCGACCAGCACCCCACCTTCAACCAGCTCGTGGAGCACGCCGATGAGCTGGTCCTCGCCCACCCCGCCCACCCCACCAAGCACGTCGAAGGGGATGCGCTGGCCCAGGACCGCCGCGGTCTCGGCCACCCGTCGAGCCCGGGGGTCGAGCCCGGCCAGGCGGGCCAGCACGGCCTCGCTCAGGCTCCAGGGCAGCGCCACCCGCTCCAACGCCTCGGGGTTGTCGGAACCGGCGGCGGCGATGAGCTCCTCGAGGAAGAAGGGGTTGCCCCCGGTGCGTTGGTGCATGGCGTCGCCGACCCGGAACGGCACGGGGCGCTGGTAGACGGCGGCCAAAAGCTCGTGGGTGGCGGCCCGGTCCAGGCGGTCGAGGTTCACGTGGGCCACCGTCCGCTCCCGGTCGAGACCGGCCATGAGGGCGGCGACGGGGTGGCCCCGGCTGAGCTCCTCCGGGCGGTAGGTGCCGATGAGGAGCAGGGGCACACCGGCGGTGACGGCCAGCTCACCCAGCAGGGCGACGCTGTCGGCGTCGGCCCAGTGCAGGTCCTCGAAGACGAGAACCGCGGGGCGGTCGCCGGCCAGCTCCAGCACGAGGTCGATGCCGGCCTGGAGGAGCTCCTCGCCCCCGTACTGGCGGTCCTCGCAGGGCGCCAGCCTGGGGGCGACGGGCGCCAGCAGCAACATGAGGGGATCCTCCCGGGCCGACAGCGACGCCGGGATGCGGTCCCAACCCCGGACCGCGGGCTCGACCGCCTCGAGCAGCACGTGGAAGGGACGGCCCGGCGCCGAGGGCCGGGCCCGACCGACCAACACCGTCGTCCCCGCGGGCAGGCGTCCGGTGAGCTCGCGCACGAGCCGGCTCTTGCCCACGCCTGCCTCGCCGCTCACCATGGCCACCTGGGGGTCGCCCAGGGCGGCGAAGAGCCCCACCGTGCGGTCGAGCTCGGCTGACCGCCCCACCATGACGGGCGAGAGTCCCTCGCGCCCGGTCACCACCTACGTGAGGGTACCGGCCGTTCCTGGGAAGAGCGCAGGTCGACCACGGTCGCGGCCGCCGATCGAGGCGGGGACGCGCCGGCGACCGCCCGGCCGCCCGAGACGCGGGCGTCGGCCAGGCGGGGGGCGACCACCGGAGGGCCAGCCACGGGCCTGGCCACGGCGCCCACCGCGCCCACCGCTGCCACCGTCGCCCGCGACCGCCGGGGCCACAGGCGGCGGGCCCGGTGGCTCGCCGCTCGCCGCACGGATTCGTTCCGGGACCGCGACAGGAGATCCCGGCGATGGTCTGCGGCCACCATCTCGGTGGCCTCGCTGGTGTACAGGGAAGCGGTCATGGGCAGCAGCGTGCGCCTTCCTGTCCCTGCCCGCATCGGGAGGCTGAGGTATTTCCGAGGGGCAGGCCGGCTGCGGCATACGTAGGTATGACCTCTGGCACAGCGGGCGCGGCTCGGCCGGCCCCCCTATCGCACGGGCAGGTTGAAGTGGCCCTGGAGCTGCTCGCCCGTCTGGGTGTCGCCCACCACGTCGAATCGGTAGCTGCCTCGGGCGGCGTCGAGCACGTCGGAGACGAAGTGGCCCACGGGGTCGAGGCGGCGAACCGTGAGCGCCGTCGCCACCCGCTGGCCCGGACCGCCGGCGGCCACGGTGGCGTCGGTCATGGGCAGCTCGCTGCCGTCGGGCTGGATGAAGGTGAGGTGGAACTCGGTGAGGTGGGTGCCGGCCCGGCCCGGGTCGAGGTAGGTCTGAACGGACCGGCCGCCGGGCAGGTGCAGGGTGTAGAGGCAGGGCGTCCCCGCGCTGCACTGCACGTCGATGCGCTCCGGGGGCTGGCGGGTGGCGAGCGAAAGGGGTATCTCGACCCCGCCGGCGGCCTGCTGGATCAGCACCGTGACCTCCCACGTGCCGTCGATGGACAAGTTCGGGCCCTGGGCGGTGTAGGTCCCCGGTTCCGTCCTGGTGAGGGGCAGGGTCGACTCGCCCAGGTCGGGGCGGGCGGGCAGCCGGAACCGCAGCGATGCCGCGGCGGCGTCGATGGGCCTCGCGGTGTCGTAGTCGACCGCGGTGAGGCGGAACTGGTTGAACCCGGCGGTGGCCGGGGTGACAGACAGCTGGACGCGTACGGTCGTCCCGAAGTCGTGCCCCGGCAGGACCAGGGGGCGAACCACCTGGGACGCGGCCACGCTGGCCGGGGGGGCCAGGCCCTGGAGGAAGCCGGTGGCCACCAGCACCACCGCCACCAGTCCCAGCTCGGTGCGGGCCACCGCTCGCAGGGGACGCAGCGTGCGGGACACGGCGGGGACGGAGCGGAAGCGGTTGAGAGCGCCCAGGGCTATCAGGGCCAACAGCAGGACCGACTTGAGCAGCACCCAGCGACCAAAGGTGGTGTGGAACAGCCGATGGAGGCTCCCGACCTCGTCGAAGGCGCGCTGTACGCCGGTCCCGGCGATGGCTCCCACCGCCAGCAGGGCTGCGGTCGAGAAGCGACGGGCGGCCCGGGCCCGGCCCTCGGGGGCCAGCCCTGGCAAGCCGACGAGGAGGGCGGCCAGGCCGCCCACCCAGAAGCCGGCGGAGGCGAAGTGGGTCAGCTGCACCGCCATCCGCCCCCAGCGCAGCGTGCGGGCCGCGGCCACGTGGCTGGCGCCGACATCGCCCCACATGCCGGCCACGCCCAGGACCACCACGGCAGCCATCGCCCCCCGCCGCAACCCCGGGGTCCGTCTGATGACCAGTGCCGCGATGACGGCTAGCGCGGCCACGGCGACGGGGACGAGGCGGAGCAAGAGCTGGTGGGCGAACGGGGAGTCGAAGAGCCGCGAGAAGCCGAGGCCGGCCGAGTGGAGCTGGTCGGCGCTGATGCCGAAGGCCCCCGCGGTTGCCACCACCACGCCGGCCGCCAGCAGAACGGCGAACCTGTCCTTGAGGTCCTCGAAGCAGACCAGGCTCACCGCGCCGCCGCCGACCAGGAGCATGAGCCCCGTGTAGACGAGCCAGCGGGAGACGAGGTTCGCTCCCGAGGGGCCCGGTGCCCTCGCCGCCTTCGACCCCGCCGATGTGGCTGCGGTCGGGGTCACCCCCACCCCGAAGGCGAAGGTGCCCGCGGCCAGGTGGCCGTCGACCCTGGACACCGTCCGCCACGAGACCGTGTAGACGCCCTCGGGAAGGGGCCCCAGGGCCACCCGCAGGGTGAGGGACTGGCCCGGCACCACCGTCGTGGGGCCTGCGGTGTGGTCGCGCCCGCTGGTGTCGAGCACGTGCAGCGACGACAGCCTCGGGTCCGGCTCCTCGCCGAAGCTCACCCGCGCCTCACCCGGCGCCTTGGCCAGGGTCGCACCCGCGTCGGGGAACGAGCTCTGGCGCAGGGCGTGGGCGCCCGCCGTCCCCCCCCAGGCCAGGATCGAGAGGGAGACGACGGCGAGGACGGCGAGGACGGCGAGGAGGCGGGACCCGAGGCGGGTCATCGGCTGGCCATCACGACCGGCGTGCGGTCATCCCCGCGACGAGCCCCGCTCCCCCCACCACCGCGCCCACGACCAGGGCGACGATTCCCAAGGTCTGGGCCGTCGAGGCCTTGTCCCTGGCCTTCTTGGCCGCCCTGGAGGTCGACTGGGCCAGCGAGATGGCGCTCTCGACCCGAGGGTTGAGCCGGTCCAGGTTGGTGGCCAGCTGAGACGGAGAGGGGTCCTTGGCCGGGAACTCGACGGGCGTCGGGTCCCTTACCGTGTCGAACGTCTTGTCCGACGACGTGAAGCGCTCGTCGATCTTGTCGCTGCCGATGGTGCCCGAGAGGTGGAAGGTGTAGTCGCCCGGAGCGGTCGGGATGATGGCGGCGTCGAACTCGCCGTGCGTCCCCAGGCCCGTGTCCGCGTCGAACGAGGCCTTCAGATCGAGCGGGTCGCTCTTCTGGGTCCCGCTCAGGACCTCGACCTTGAGGGTGGGCGGGCTGCCCAGGTCGTCGATGGCGTTCCCCTTGGCGTCCTTCAAGATCAGCTGCACCGCGTTCTCGACGCCGGTATAGGTCGGCTCGTGCTGCCAGCCGACTGTGAACTGATAGGGCCCGACCTTGCGCTGTTCGTGGGCGAAGGCAGGACCGGCCGTGCTCAGGAGCAGCAACGTGGCCGCACCGGCTGCAGCAGCGGAGCGCACGAGGTTGCGGGACATGGCTCATCTCCTTGGCGGGAGTGGGATGGATGGGCGGGCGCGGGCCGCGACGACGCGGCGAGCGCTCAGCGCCGGGATCTCTGGGTGAAGGTCGGGGCGCTCAGGCCAGCGCCGGCGGCGGCCGCGACCAGCTCTGCCTGCCCCAGAGCTCGGCCGGAGTCCACCACCGGTCGCGAGGGCGGGGCGCCGGAGCCGCAGGAGCGGACCGACGCAGGGCCGCGAGCCGGGCACCCGTCCTGCGCACCTCGTCCGCCAGCTGCGTCACCCTCCGCCGGGTCAGGTAGAGGACGCAGGCGACGGCGACCGCGACCCCGAGGTGGACGACGGGGGCCAGCACGTGCCGGCCGGACAGGGTGCCCATGCCCGGGGTCGGGATGTGGGCGACCTTCGCCTCCACGTTCTCCTGGATGAGGTAGATGGGCAGCTGCGAGAGCCACAGCACGGCGACCAGTGTGGAGAAGCCGACGATGGCCGGCCTGCGGACCGCGGCTACACCGATGCCGGCTTCCGCCCGACCCCCGGCCCCGAGCCCGGTCCTCATACCGCGCCGCAGCTGCTCCAACCCGCGCTCGAGCTCGGCGGCCACGAGCGAGCTGGAAGCGGCGGCGACGACGCCGGCCAGCAGGAGCACGACCCCCACGGGGCCCATGTAGGCGTGGAGGGAGCGGGAGACGAGGCCCCCGAATCCCCTGGTACCCCACACCCGCACGTACTCGAGGGCGTGACCCAGCCAGGCGCCCACCAGGATGGCCAGCAGCATGGAGGGCGGTCCCACGGCGACCGACCAGCGGGCACCCCTCACCGTGCGCGGGGTCAGCTTCACCGTGCTACCCGCGGGAGGCGCCAGGACACGGAGCCAGCATGCCAGGTGTCAGCTGCTCCCACGGGCCGTTCGCCGCTCCCCTCCGGACCTCCCGGGGCCCTTAGCCCAGAAGGAGGAGAAGCCCCGCCTCGCGCCGGCCCAGGGCCAGGTAGCGGGCCTCCTCGGCCTGGGAGAGGTCCCGTAGGGCCCGTAGCTCGATGAGCCGGGCCAGGGCGGCCCGGACCGCGGCGAGCTCGTCCCACATCGGCTCAGACTCGAAGCGGTGCACCGCCGGCATCCCTAACCCCCTCTCGGCCCGTTCAGCATCGGCACGATGGCCGGGTGGGAAGAGGGGCGACTCCCTCCAAATTCGCCGGGGTGCGCCGTCAGTGTCACCGGGGCGCGGTCAGCTGTTGATGTCCTTGGTCGAGAAGTGGGCCCAGGCGCCGCCCAGGAAGGCGGCGATGTAGAGGGCCTGGACACCGAAACCGCGGTCGACGTTGCGCCACAGCACCGGGGTGCGGAAGAGGTCCACGAAGGCCAGCCAGTAGTGGGTCGGCAGGTAGGGCCGCACCGAGGCGGCCGCGTCCACCAGGTCCAGGACCTGGGACGCGACCAGGGCGGCCAGCGCGCCCAGGGCGGCGGCCAGGGGAGAGTCGGTCAGCACCGACGCGAACAGGGCGATGGAGGCGACCCCGAGCATGGACACAGCCACGTAGGCCACGGTGACGAACAGCCGGAAGGTGACGTCCTGGGCCCCCAACGACGTGCCCGACACGGAGGCCACCGGGTGCACGCCGAAGAGCGCCGCCCCCACCATGAAGCCGGTGAGCGCAACCACCACCACGGCGAGGAGGACGAACACGGTCACGGTCACGAGCTTGGCCACGAGCAGCCGGGACCGGGCCACGGGCCGGATGATCAGGTACCGGAGCGTCCCCGCCGCCGCCTCCCCGGCCACTGCGTCCCCCGCGACCACGGCCACGGCGACAGGCAGGAAGACGGGCAGGATGAGGGCGAGCGCCGCGGCCGGATACAGCGTCCCGTTGTGCAGCACCTCGGCGAGAAAGGCTGGCCCCTCACCGGGCCGGGGGCCGACCCCGGTGACCTTGAGGAACACGGCCACGACCGACGGCAGCGCGGCCAGCACGGAGATGGTGACCCATGTGCGGGTACGGGTCACGAGCTTGCTCAGCTCAACGGTCAACATGGGTGGTGTCTCCCGTCAGGCGCAGGAAGACCTCTTCCAGATTGAGTCGCTCCCGCACCAGCTCGCTGACGCGCACGCCCGAGCCCACCAAGCGGGCGTTCAGGTCCTCGGGTGCCATGCCGTCGAGGCGGACCCGGAGCCCGTCCCGCCTGTCTTCCTCCACCACCGACGGCCCGGCCAGTCCCCACACGACGGCCTCGGCCTGGTCCACGTCCGGGGTCTCGACCCACACCATGCCCGTGGGCGCCAGCAGCGTGTCCACCCGGTCCTGGGCGACGAGGCGACCCCGGTGGACGATGGCGGCTCGCTGACAGAAGGCCTCGACCTCGGCCAGGAGGTGAGAGGACAGGAACACGGTCGTGCCCTTCTCGGCCAGCTCCATCAGCAGCGTCCGGACCTCACGGATCCCTTGGGGATCGAGACCGTTGGTGGGCTCGTCGAGCACGAGCAACCGAGGCTGGCGGAGCAGAGCCGCCGCCAGCCCCAGGCGCTGGCGCATGCCCGTGGAGTAGGCCTTCACCGGGCGCCGGCCCACCGCCGCCAGCCCCACCCTCTCCAGGACCTCCTCCACACGCGACCGGCGGTCGTGGCGGGGACCACCGGGTCCGGCCGCGTCGATCAGAGCCAGGTTCCGCCGGCCCGAGCGGTCGGGGTAGAAGCCGGGGCCCTCGACCAGGGCGCCGACGCGGGGAAGCACCTCCGCCGAGCGGGCAGGCATCTCCCGGCCCAGGACCTCGACGCGACCCGAGCTGGCGAACACCAGCCCCAGCAGCATGCGCACCGTCGTCGTCTTCCCCGAGCCGTTGGGCCCCAGGAACCCGAACAGGTCGCCCTCGGCGACTTCGAGGTCGACCCCGTCGACTGCGGTGAGCCCTCCATAGCGTTTGGTGAGGCCCTCGGTGCGGATGACCGTGGCCCCGCTCAACGGAGGCTCACCCCCTGGGTCACGACCGCGGTGGCGACCTGCTCCAGGCGCGCCGTCGTCACCGTGCCCGCGACGACGTATCCGACACCGCCGTCGCTGAACGCCATCCCGTTGAGGAGCGAGGTCTCCACCAGCTTGGCCTGGCCCCAGGGCCCGGTGACCGTCGACGCCGTAGGCAGGAAGCGGGGCCCCGCGGGCAGCAACCGCGACGGAAGAGCGAGCACGGCCACGACCGTGAACCCACTCCCGTAGGTGAGGGCCGGTCCCTGGTGCGAACCCCGCCGCGCCAGGCCGGCCTCGCCGTCGGGCAGGACCAGGGGCGAGAGCCGGTCCAGGGCCGTGGCCACGTCGGCGAACTGGTCCCGGGTAAGCCTGGCTTCCGGGCCGGGCCGGAAGGTGACCACGCCGGGACCGGGGTCCGACAGCGACACGTCCAGGAAGCGGGAGATGATGGCCGGCGACGACGTGCCCCTGGGCGTGACGACCACCTCGAGAGGCACACCGCTGGCTGCGTCGGCCCACAGGTCGACCCGGCCCACCGTGGTGTCGGTGGCCCGGGGCGTGATGCGCAGCCCGGGAACGGACCGGCCCGCCACCCGCTTGGCCGCCAGCGGGGACAGCTCGGCCGCCGCGGCCTCGACGACCAGGCGGCGGCCCAGCTCGGGGGGGAGCACGTCCTGGGGCCGGGCCAGACGGACGGCCTGGATGCCGTCCACGTCGGTGGCCCGCCGCCGCCCCGCGTCCCAGGACATGGTGCCGTCGGCGTCGAGGTACTGGTCCCGCTCACCGACCGACGTCAGCACGTCCGTGCGCCAGCTGCGCGGGCCGCGGTACCAGGTGCGCATGCGGGTGGTGGTGCTCAACAGGGACGGGAGCACTCCTGCGTTGGGGAGGTCGGGCAGGCCGAGGCCGGCCCGGGTCTCGGCGTAGCCCTGGTAGGGGTGGCCGCCCGACGCGACGACCCGCGCCGCCAGCTCGGCCGGGGGGACGTGAGGCGCACCGACCGGAAGTGAAGCCAGCGCGGGCGGGACGGCGACGGCCACGGCCAGTCCGGTGGCGACCAGGACCCACCTCGACGCGGCTCGCATCCGCCCACGGTAGACAGGACCCTGGACGCTTCCTGCGCGACCGAGGAGGGAAGCATGGCGACCACCTTCTACGCGGCGTTTGCGCCGCTCGCCTTCACGGTGCTGGGCATCTGGTTCCTGATCGTCCAGACCCGTCACCGGGAATGGTCAGCCAGCGCCTCTCACCGCCGTGTGGCCTCGGCCGTCTCGCTCCAGCTCGCCCTCCCGGGCCTCATGAGCCTCTTCTCCCTGGTGAACCCGGCCAGCAGCGCCCTGTGACGGGGGTCGTTCGCCACCACGGCCATCGCCGGCGCGGGCGGCCTGCTCGCCCTGACCGTCACCGGCCTCCGCGAAAGGACGTCTCCGTTGGTCGGAGCGGGCAGGGTGGGGGCGGCCGCGCTGTTCGCCCTGGTGGCCGTGGTGGCCATCGCTCCCGGGACTGTTCACGACCTCGGCCTGGCGGCCAAACCCATCCAGGTGGAGGCGTTCTTCCTCTCGCTCATCCTGTTCCTCGGGATGAGCGTGGCCTGGCTCCTCCTGTTCGAGGAGGCCGAGGCCGGGATGTCTAGCGCGCCTGGCGGCTCGGGTCGTCAAGGCCCTCGCACTTGAGCAGCAGCGTGGTGCGGTGCCACACGAGCCACGCCTGGGATCGCCCGCTCGCCCTACGAAGGGAGGGTCGGCGCGGCGGGGATCGACGAGCTCTTCGACCAGCGCAGTCGGACTACTGGGGCTCCAGGAGCACGAGAGGGATCTCCCGCTGGGTTCTCCTCTGGTAGCCGGCGTAGTTCTTGTGGTCGGCGACGACCAGGGGCCAGAGGCGAGCCCGCTCTTCGGCTGTGGCGACCCGGGCCCGCATACGCCGCCGGGCGCCCCCCTTCATGGCCACCTCGACCTCGGGATTGGCTTGGAGGTTGAGGAACCAAGCCGGGTGGTGGTCGTCGCCGCCTCGCGAGGCCACGATCACGCTCGTGTTCCCCTCCTGCACGGGCGAGGTCAGCATGACGGAGTGCGGCCGCCCGCTCTTGCGGCCGGTGGTGGTCAGCTCGAGCACGGGCATGTTCTGCGCGTCCCAGCCCAGGCGGCCGCCGCTCACCTTGAGCACACCGCGGTGCACCGCGTTCATCGTCTTCAACATCAGGTCACTGGGAATGGCGCCACCATAGCCATAGACAGGAGCCGGCGGCGGAGACGCCGCCGGGAGTCAAGGTGAGCCGGCCGGGTTTCGACGGCGGAGCGCGGGGTCGCTATCCCGCGACCAGCGCCAGCGGTGCCGGCGCGGGGGCGGAGGGTTCCACCAGGTCGTCGAGCGGGCCGAAGCGCTCCGGGTCGATGAGCGTGGTGGCCACCCCGTCGAGGGGCCGGGAGAAGTAGAAGCCCTGCCCGATGTTGCAGCCCATCCGGCGCAGGGCGGCCAGTTGCTCGGGCGTCTCCACGCCCTCCGCCACCACCTCGAGGTTCAGGGTATGGCCCATGTGCACGATGGCGTCCACGAAGATCTCCGGCTCCCCGTCGGTGGCCAGGGCGTCGATGAAGGGCTGGGCGATCTTGAGCACGTCGACGGGCAGCAGGCGCAGGTAGCTCAGCGAGGAGTACCCGGTGCCGAAGTCGTCGATGGCCACCCGCACGCCGAGCGCCTTGAGCGCGGTCAAGATGGCGATCGTCTCGTCGGTGTCCTCGATCAGCGCGCTCTCGGTGATCTCCAGCAGGAGGTTGTGGGGGTCGAAGCCGGTGCGATCGAGAAGGTCGACGATCTCCGCGACCAGGCCGGCGTGCTGGAGCTGGCGGGTCGAAAGGTTGACGCTGAGCACCAGCGGCCGTCCACGGGGGCGCAGGCGCTGGGCCCGGGCCACCTGGCCACACGCCTCCTCCAGCACCCATTGGCCTATGGGCACGATGTGACCGGTCTCCTCGGCCAGGGGGATGAACTCGCCCGGCGACAGGACGCCCTGCTCGGGATGGTCCCAACGCAGCAGCGCCTCCACCCCCACCACCTCGCCGCTGTCCAGGTCGACCATGGGCTGGTACTTGACGGAGAACTGATGCCGCTCCAGGGCCTGGCGCAGGGCGGCGTCGTACTCGTGACGCTTGACCACCTGTTCCATCATGCGGGGCTCGAACACCTCGTAGCGGTCGCCCTGGCCCTTGGCGTCGTACATGGCCACGTCGGCGTTGCCCAGCAGCTCGTCGACGTCGTCGCCGGCCGAGGCGCTGACGGCGATGCCGATGCTGCAGCGCACCACGATCTCTTCGCCCCCGATCGGGAACGGCGTGGTCAGGCACTCGATGACCCGCCGGGCGACACCCTCCGCGTCGGCCTGGCCGGACAGGCCCTCGATCAGGAGTCCGAACTCGTCGCCCCCCACCCGGGCAGCCAGATCGGTCGGGCTCAGGCACTCCTGCAGGCGGGCGGCCACCGACGCCAGCACGCGGTCGCCGACCTCATGACCGACGCCGTCGTTGATGGCCTTGAAGTCGTCCAGATCGATGAAGAGCACGGCGAGCATGGAGCCGTCGGGACGGCACTCCAGCGCCTGCTCTGTCCGCTCCACGAACAGGCCCCGGTTGGGCAGACCCGTCAGGGCGTCGTGGGAGGCCTCGTGCTCCAGCCGGTTCCGCAGGGCGCGCACCCGCATCCGTGAGCGCTCTCGCCTGCCCTTGTCGATGTGATCGCCGATCACGAGATACTTCCGCACCCGCGCTCCCTCTGTTTGCGCGCCGCTGTTCCTCTCGCTCGTTGTTCTCGGCTGTTCCAATACCAGCGACCCATCCCATTCGGGCCAAGAGATGGCCAAGACTGGGCCCGGGGACGGCACGGTCGAGGGTGGCGCGGAGGGGGGATGCCGCGGGGACGCCACGGGGACGCCGCGGGATGTCCCCCGGGGCGGCCTGCCCCTAGCGGCGGCCGGCGGTGACGGCGAAGCGCTCGACGGCCAGGAGATGGCCCCCGGTCGAGGCCACCAAGGTGACCACCGCATCCCTGGCCCCGGCGAAGCCCACCGAGGTCGCCCACGCCGTGTCGGTGCCGCCGGCGGGGACGCAGCAGCGATCGCCGATGGGGGTCGATCCCGAGGACTGCTGGAGCACCCGCACGTGGATGCTCTCGTCGACGCCCGTGATCCTGCCGCCCACGGCCACCGGGGAGCTGATCCTGGAGCCGTAGGCGGGAGCGGCCAGGCTTATCCCCCGGCTGTCGTCGGTTCCCACCACCTCCCATGGGGCGTCGGCGCCGGCACCCAGCTTCACGAGGTGGATGATGGCCGCGACCGAAGTCCGGTTGGGCGTCGAGGGCACGGCGTAGCCGACGGCAACGTGGGCATCGGCAGGCCCGACCGTCCCGTCGACGACCAGGTTGATGTCCGCGTAGCCGAGGTAGCCGGTGGTGAAGGAGATCGCAGTGGTGGCGGGGTCGAGGTGCCAGGGCTGCTGGCCTCCGGCCCGATAGCGGGCTTGCCAGCCAGCCGCGTCGGCCTCGCCCGCGAACGGCCACAGGGGCTGGTAGTGAAAGGCGGAGGCGGGCTGCGGCGCGCTGGTGGAGGGGGCCGGCGAGGCCGTGGTGGTCTCCGGGCCGGGCCCGGGCCCCCGGCTGACCGGGGTCTGCGGGCTGGTCGCCGGAGCAACGGTGGTCACCCGCCGCGACGAGCCGGGCTCCAGGGCCGACGCCGCCACCACCACGGTGACCACCGCAGCGGCGAGGCCGATGGTGAGGTAGGCGGCCCGGTTCCACCGGCGGCGGCGGAGAAGCTGCCCGGCGCGGACTTCGACGTCCTCCCAGCGGTCCTCCGGGGCTGGGACGGACGCAGTCTGGTGAGCCAGCGCGTCGCGAAGGCGGGTCGTGACATCCCTCTCGCCGGTGCTCATCGGGGGTCACCCAACCGGGTCGCCAGCGCGGCCAGGCCGCGATGGACGTGGGTCTTGACCGACCCTGGCGAGATCCCGAGGGTCGATGCCGTCTCCGCTTCCGACAGGTCGAGGTAGAAGCGCAGGACCAGGCACTCGGCCTGGCGCCGTGGCAACGAACGCAGAACCGTGATCATCATGCGGTGCTCCTCTCCCGCCACGAGAGCAGCCTCGGGCGACTGCTGGTCCGGCGATCGAGCAGCCTGGGTCCTCTCGACGACCCGCAGATGGCGCAGGCGGGAGCGGGCGCCATTGAGCACCGCGCTGCGGAGGTAGGCAAGGGCGCGACTTGGATCGGATATGCGGTCCCACGCCAGATAGGCGTTGACGAAGGCGTCCTGCACCACCTCCTCCGACTGATCCCGATCGTGGATCAGCAGTGCCGCCAGGCGGACGAGACTCCAGCGCTGCTCCACGTACAGCTGGCGTAGCGAGATGGCCTCTACCGGCTCCCCGATCTGCGGGTCCTCGTCGGTGGACACCATTGCCATCATCACCGTGACAGACGCCCGACCGGCGGTCTTGGTTGACACGGACGGCCCACACCCGGCCCCGCCGGCGCCAACCCGCCCACCTTCCAGGCCCCTGCGGAGAAGGCCATGGAAATCTCGGGGAAATCACCAGAATGACTTGACGGATCGAACACCTGTTCGATACAATGGGGTCGATGGTGATGACAGACACGAAATCCCCCGAAGCCCCCGAGGCCGAGGTGAGGCTGGAGCCCGGGGAGTTCCGGGCCCGCTGCGCCGAGCTCGAGGCCCGCCTGCGCCAACGGGCGGGACAGATCGCCGCCCTCCAGGCCCGCTTCCTGGCCGACCTGGCCGACTACGACGAGCTGCGGGGCTGGGCCGCCTGGGGCACCCGCTCGGTGGCCGACTGGCTCTCCAACCACTGCGGGCACGGCTCCTACCTGGCCCACGCCGAGCTGACCCTGGCCCATGAGCTGGAGGGACTGCCCCGCATCCGGGCCGCCATGGAGTCAGGCGCCCTGTCCATGGACAAGGCCAAGGCCCTGGCCCCGGTGGCCTCGGAGGAGACCGAAGAGGAGCTCTTGGGCTTCGCCCGAGAGGCCACGGCCAACCAGCTGGCCCGGGCCATGGGGGCGGCCAGGCGCTGCCTGGCCCGCAACGAGGCCGACCACCTTCGGCGCTCGCGCCAGCTCGTCACCTACTGGGACGACGACGGGGCCCTGCGCATCAGGGGACGCCTGGCCCCCGAGGACGGGGCCGTGTTCAGGCAGGCCCTGGAGGCGGCCCGAGAGGAGCTCTACCGGGAGATCCGCTCATCGGGCTTTGAGGGCGACATCCCCCCCGAGGGCGACTCCGATCCCCGCCCGGGTCCCCTGGCCGACGCCTATGACCCCTACAACGCCCAGCGGGCCGACGCCCTTTTGACCATGGTCCGCTCCTATCTGGCCACCGGCGCGGTGCCCACGGCCGAGGCCGACAACTACAAGGTCGTCGTCCACGCCGACGCCGAGGTGCTGGCCGACGACGGCGACGGGCGCTGCCATCTCGATGAGGGGGCGGCGCTGTGTGGCGACACCGTGCGCCGGCTGGCCTGCGGGGCCTCGTTCATGTGGGTCTTCGAGGACCAGCGGGGCAACCCCCTGGCCGTGTCCGAGCAGACCCAGCCCAGCCTGCCCCGGCGCCTGCGCCGGGCCATCAGGGCCCGAGACGGGGGCTGCGTGTTTCCCAACGGGGCCGGGGGGCGCTGCGGCATGCCCGCCCAGTACTGCGACGTGCACCACGTCATCCATCGGGCCCACGGAGGCGAGCACAGCCTGACCAACTGCTGGACCCTGTGTTCGTTTCATCATCACCTGGTGCACGAAGGTGGATTCGCCATGGCCGTGCTCGATGACGGCACGCTCGAGTTCCGCGGTCCCGACGGCGCGCTGTTTCCCCCCGCGGCACCGCCGTTCCGGCCCTTCGACCCCGATGTCCTGGCCCGAGAGCTGGGTGAGCTCGAAGGCGACGGGCCCTGGGCCCGCAGCCGGGGCGAGTCCATGGACCTGGCCATGGCCGTCGACTTCCTCCTGGGCGTGGGGATCAAGGGGCCCAGCGGCTGAGGCTCAGGCGAACAGAGCCTCCACGAACTCCTCTGGTTCGAAGTCGACGAGATCCGCCGCGCTCTCCCCCAGGCCGACCAGCTTGATGGGCAGGTCGAGGTCGCTCTCGACCGCCAGCGCGATCCCACCCTTGGCCGTGCCGTCCAGCTTGGTGAGGACGACCCCGGTCACCCCGACCGCGTCGGTGAACTCGCGCGCCTGGATGAGGCCGTTCTGGCCCGTCGTCGCGTCCAGTACGAGCAGGACCTCCGTCACTCGTGCCGGGGGTCGCTCCGCCACCCGGCGCACCTTCTTGAGCTCCTCCATGAGGTTGACCTTGGTGTGGAGCCGGCCCGCGGTGTCCGCCAGCACCAGGTCGGCCCCGCGCGCCGCGGCGCGCTCGACGGCGTCGAACACGACCGACCCGGGATCACCGCCCTCCGCGCCCCGCACGACGTCGGCCCCCACCCGCTCGGCCCAGAGCTGGAGCTGCTCGGCCGCCGCGGCGCGGAACGTGTCGGCCGCGGCCATGACCACGGTGTGCCCACGGCTCGCTTCGCGGAGCCCGACCTTGCCGATGGTGGTCGTCTTGCCCACGCCGTTGACGCCGACGAAAAGCCAGACGTTGGGCGCGCCCTCTTCGAAGGTGAGGCTTCGATCGGTCCGGGCCAGTGAGCCCTTGAGGTCGGCCTTCAACGCCTCGAGAAGGGCGTCGGGAGAGGTGATGCCCTCCTCTTTGGCCTTGCTTCGGAGGTCGTCCAGGATGGCGGCGGTGGTGGCCACGCCCACGTCGGCGCGGATGAGCGCCTCCTCCAGGTCGTCCCAGGTCTCGGCGTCGATCCCCGATCGGGACAGGACCGCGCTGACGTAGGTGGCCAGGAGGCTGCGTGCCTTGCCCAGGCGGTCACGGAACTTCGGTGGGGCCTCGAGGACCTCGGGCTCTGTGGCCTCGGCCTCGGGCTCCGCCGGTGCAGGCGCCACCGGAGCGGCCTCTACCTC
This sequence comes from Actinomycetota bacterium, assembly GCA_005884125.1. Classification (GTDB taxonomy): domain Bacteria; phylum Actinomycetota; class Acidimicrobiia; order Acidimicrobiales; family AC-35; genus AC-35. The sequence goes on from VAXP01000092.1 coordinate 16,696, forward strand.
CGCCACCTCCGGCTCGGCCTTGGCTTCGGCCAGGGTCTCCTCGGGAGCGGGAGCGGGAGCAGGGGCCGGCGCGGGAGGCGGGGCGGCGGTCGGGCGGGCAACCGGAGGAGGCGCGGTCGGCCGAGCGGTCGGACGGGGAGCAGGTGGAGAGACAGGCCGCCGGCCCGGCGGCTCGAGCCCGGGCCGGCGCTGCCGGCGTCGGGTGATGGCCACGGTGCCGAACGAGGCCAGCACCACCACGACCAATACCACCACCACGATCACGATCGCCACGAGCGCGGCAGCCTATCGACCCGGCAACTTCCCTTCTCAGGCGGTGGCCCGAGCGCTTCTTGGTGCAGGGGGGCTCGGGCCCCGTTGCCTAGGAGCCCGCCGTGCCGACTATCGGCTTGTTCAGCGCCGCGCTGCCCATCGAGCCCGCAAAGAGGGCGTTGCCGAACGGGAAGATCCCACCGTCGCTGGCCACGAGCCAGTAGCCCTTCCCTGTCGGGGTGGGGGCCATGCCCACGATGGGCTTGTTCAGCTTGATGGCGCCTGTCGAGCCGAAGAAGCCCGCGTCGCCGAAGCCGAAGATCCCACCGTCGCTGGCCACCAGCCAGTAGCCCTTGCCTGTCGGGGTGGCGGCCATGCCCACGATGGGCTTGTTCAGCGGGATGGCGCCCGTCGATCCGAAGAACCCGGCGTCGCCGAAGCCGAAGATCCCGCCGTCGCTGGCCACCAGCCAGTAGCCCTTGCCACTGCGACCTCCGGACACTTGCGGTGACGAGGTCGAAACGGTGGTGGACGTCGTGCTGGGGGGTGCCGTCGTGCTCGTGGTGCTGGTCGACGTCGTGCTCGTGCTGGTGGTGGTCGTCGTCGTCGGAGGCGGGGGCGGGGGCGGGGGCGTGCCCCCACCCCCGGTCATCAGCACGTCCACGGAAGGCGAGCTGGCGAGAGCGACGGGCGTGTTCCCGGCCACCGAGGCTTCCGATGCCCCGAACGTCGAGTTGCCTGAGGCGCTCGGCGCCATGGCTCCGGGACCACCACCGGTCTTGTCCCCGTAGGTGATGGTCAACGTCGCGCCGCCGGCCAGCGTCACCCCACTGACGGTGATGGTGGAGCTCGATAGGGCCACCGTGCCCGCCGATGCGGTCACGAATCCGGGGGCGGTGTTGGTGGTGGAGGGCGCCGACCAGTGGAGCTGGCGTTGACGCTGGTCGGCGACACGGTCATCGTGCCGCTCCCGTCAGCTGACGTCACGACCACAGAGGGCGATGTGGCCAGGGCCGCTGGCGTCTGGCCGGTGAAGGACCCCTCCGAGGCATTGAAGGTGCTCTTCTCCGGAGCTGAGGGCGCGACCGACCCGGGGCCTCCCGAGGACTTGTCGCCGTAGGTGATGACGAGCGCGTCGCTGCCCGACAGTGTCAGTCCGGTGACGGCGATCGTCGAAGCGGCAACGGTCTCCGTACCCTTGTTGGCCGTCGTGTATCCGGCGGACCGCGGGGCGGAGGCCTGCGGCATCGTCCACGTGTTGGGCACGACCAGATCGACCTCACCACTCGAGATGCCACCGGGTGCCGGCGTGTAGGTGAACGTGAGCGTGTCGGCGGTCGAGCCCGCCGTCACCGCCGAAGGCGCCACGGTCATGGTTCCCGTGCCGGCGCCGATCACGTTGACCGCGGGCTGACCCGAGGCGGGCAGAGCAGTAAGCGTTCCGGTGCTGAGGGACTTTTCACTCGTCGTGAAGGTGCTCGTGCCCGACGTCGACGGCGCCGTTGCCCCGGGACCGCCACCTGTCTTGTCTCCGTAGCTGATGGTGAGGGTCCCGCCGCCAGCCAGGGTCAGGCCACTGACCTTGATGGTGCTGCCCGACACGGTCACCGTGCCCGCGGACGCGGTCGTCGCACCCCGGCTGTTGCCCGAGCCGGGCGCGGACCAGCCCGTTGGCACCACCACGTCGACCTCCCCTCCCGAGGTGCCTCCGGCCGCCGCGGTGTAGGTGAAGCTGAGAGTGTTGCCGGTAGAGCCCGCGGTGATGTTTTTCGGCGAGACGGTCATCGTCCCGCTGCCGTCGGGGGCGACGACCCCGACGGCCGGCGAGCTGGCCAGGGTGGCGGGCGTGTCCCCGTTGATCGACGCCTCCGACGCTGTGAACGTGGAGCTGCCGGTCGCCGTCGTGGCCGTGGCTCCGGGGCCGCCGCCCGTCTTGTCGCCGTAGGTGATGGTGAGCGTCCCTCCGCCGGCCAGGGTGAGGCCAGCGACCTTGATGGTGGCGCCGGACACGGCCACCGTGCCCGCCGACGCCGTGGTGGAGCCTGCGGCCGTCGCCGCCGTCGAGGGGGCTGACCAGCCCGACGGCACCGTCAGGTCGACCTCACCGTTCGATGTCCCGCCAGGAGCGGCCGCGTAGGTGAACACGAGCGTGTTGCCGGTCGAGCCCGCGGTCACCTGAGTGGGTGACACCGTCATCGTCCCGGTCCCATCCGGGGCAACGACCTGCACCTTGGGTTGGCTGCCGCTGGCGAGGGGCGAGGGCGTCTGTCCCGCGACCGAACTCTCATACGTGGTGAACGTGTTGGCGCCCGTGGTGGCGGGAGCAGCGGCGCCGGCCCCGCCGGTCCTCTTGTCGCCATAGGTGATCACGATTGTCTGGTTCTGGCTGGGATCCAGGGTGACGCCCGTGACCTTGATGGTGCTACCCGAGGTTCCAACAGTGCCCCGGCTTGAGGTCGTGTACCCGGCGGCAACTGGGATCGTCGCCTGGGGGGGCGTCCAGCCCGAGGGAACGACCACGTCGACCTCGCCGCTCGACACGCCTCCGCTCGCCGGAGCGTACGTGAAGGTCAGAGTGTTGCCCGTGGAGCCCGCGGTCACGGCGCCGGGGGCAACCGTCATGGTGCCCACGCCGGCCGCCAGAACATTCACTGTGGGCTGCGGCGGGCTCAGGGCCGTGAGCGCGCCGCCGCTCGTCGACTTCTCGCTCGTGGCGAACGTGCTCGTCTCGGCCGCCGATGGCGCGTTGGCTCCGGGGCCGCCGCCGGTCTTGTCGCCATAGGTGATGGTCAGGGTCCCGCCGCTGGACAAGGTCACCGAGCTCACCACGATCGTCGCGCCCGACACCGTCACGGCGCCGCCGCTGGCCGTCGTGAAGCCAGGGGTGCCTGAGGTGGTCGACGGGGTGCTCCAGGTGGCGGGCACGGCCACGTCGACCTCACCGTTGGACAAGGGCCCGCCCGAAGCGGTGTAGGTGAACGTGAGGCTGTTGCCCGTCGTCCCCGCCCCGACCACGGTCGGGGACACCTTCATCGTTCCGCTGCCGTCAAGGGTGAGCTGGGCGACAGTGACTCCGGGCGAGGCGCTGCTCAGCGCGGTCAAGGTGCCCTTCGGGGTTCCCCGTTCCGAGGTAGTGAAAGCGGACGCGCCCGCGCTCCCGGGCGCCGTCGCTCCCGGTCCCCCGCTGCCGCGATCGCCGTAGGTGAGGGTGAAGGACTGCCCGCCGGTGAGGGTCACCCCGGTGACCTGGATCGTCGAACCCGAGACGGCCACCGGGAAGCTCCGGGTCGCGGTGGTGTATCCGGCCGCCGTCGGGCTGGTTGAAGGGGTGCTCCATCCTCCGGGCACGGAGACGTCGACCTCGCCGTTGAAGGTCCCCTGGGCGTCCGCTGTGTAGGTGAACGTGAGCGTCAGCCCTGTCGCCCCTGCTGCGACCGCAGAGGGAGACACGGTCATCGTCCCCGCTCCGTCCGACGCCACGCGCACCACGGGCGATCCCGAGGTGAGCGCCGTTACCGTGCCGGTGCTTGTCGGACGCTCGCTCGTGGCGAACGTGTCGCTGCGAGGGGTTCCCGGAGCCGTGACACCGGAACCGCCGCCGCTGGTGTCGCCGTAGGTGATCGTCATGGTCGCCCCCGGGGCGAGGGTCACGCCGCTCACCTGTATCGCCATACCCGAGATCGTCACCGTCCCGGTGCTGGCCGTGGTGTAGCCAGGCAGCACGGAGATGGCGTTCTGAGGAGCGGTCCAGTTGGCCGGCACCGCCACGTCCACCTCACTCTGGAAGAGGCCGTTCCTGTCCGCGCTATAGGTGAAGCCCAGGGTGTTGCCTGAGGTACCCACGGAAACGACCGGCGGCGCCTCGATCATCGTGCCACCGCCCGCCGCAGCCACACCCACGACGGGCGGTGCGGCCAGGATCGCCCTTGTCCCCAGCTGGACGGACTGGACGCTCGACGCCTCGCTCGTGGGGAAAGGAGTCGGTCCCGGCGAAGTCGGCGCCGCGGCACCGGGCCCGCCGCTGCCCTTGCCGCCATAGGTGATCGTCACGGTCGAGCCACCCGACAGCGTGAGATTCGTGACCTCGATCGTCCGCCCGGCGAGGTTCACCGCTCCCGCGGCGGCGCTGGAGAATCCCGGATCGGTGCCGACCAGGGACGGGGCGCTCCACCCTGTCGGCACGGTGACGTCGACCTCGCCTCCCGAGATCCCGCCGGTGGCCGCGGTGTAGGTGAAGGTGAGGGTGTTCCCGGTGGAGCTGACGTCGACAACCGGCGGCGCGACCGAGACGGTCCCGCTCCCGTCGGCCGCCTCGATCTGCACAATGGGCTGGGTGGCCGAGGGGAGGGCGGTCAGTGTTCCCTGAGGCGTGGCCTTCTCACGGGTCGTGAAGGTGCTCGGCCCGATGGTCGCCGGCGCGGTTGCTCCGGACCCGCCGCCTGTCTTGTCGCCGTAGACGATCTCGAACGTCCCGTTGGCCGGGAGCGCCAACGAGCTGACCTTGATCGTCGAGCCGGAGACGGCGACGGTCCCCGCGCTGGCCGTGGTGTACCCGTTGTCAGTGCTCGTCGTCGAGGGAGCCGACCATCCCGCAGGGACGGCGATGTCGACCTCGCCCGAGAAGGTGCCGTTGGGGTCGGCGGTGTACGTGAAGGTGAGCGTGTTGCCCACGGAGCCGGCGGAGACGGCGGTCGGGGTCACAGCGACCGTGCCGGTGCCGTCATCGATCACGGTGACCTTCGGCGAGCCCGCGCTGAGCGGCTTCACCGTGCCGGTGCCGCTCGACGCCTCACTGGTCGTGAACTGGGCCGGACCCGTCGTGGCCGGCGCGCTGGCATTGCTGTAGGTGATGGTCATCGTCGTCGCGCCGCCCAGCGTCACCCCCGTGACCTTGATGGTCTGGCCGGATACCGACACGGTCCCCGCGCTTGCGGTTGTGAACCCAGGGGCGCCGGACGTAACCGACGGTGCTGACCAACCAGAGGGCACCGCCAGGTCGACCTCGCCACCAACCGTCCCGCCCGGAGCAGCCTTGTAGGTGAATGTCAGTGTGTTGCCGGCCGAGCCGGCCGACACGGCGACGCGGTCGACGGTCATGGTCCCGGTGCCGTCGGCGGCCACAATCTGAACCTGAGGCTGGGCGGCGAGGGGGGTGAGGGTTCCGGGTGAGCTCGATGCCTCGCTGGTCGTGAACGTGGTCGGACCGGTCGTCCCTGGCGCGCTGGCGCCGGGACTACCGAACGTCCTGTCCCCGTAGATCAAGGTGAACGACGAACCGCCGGCGAGGGTCACGCCCGCGACCTTGATCGTGGATCCCGCGACCGACACCGTTCCGGCGGTGGCGACCGTGTACCCGGGGGCGCTTTGCGTCGTTGACGGCGCGGACCAGCCCGTGGTGTCGGGGGCGGGCACCACCACGTCCACCTCGCCGCCGGAGACGCCACCGGCTGCAGCCGTGAAGGTGAAGGTCAGCGTCTGTCCCGTGGACGCGGCCGACACCGCAGTGGGAGAGACGCTCATGGTCCCGCTCCCGTCGG
>VAXP01000093.1:0-26514 GCA_005884125.1 Actinomycetota bacterium
CGTGGTCAGAGCCCGAGTGCAGCGGCGACGAGTGAAGCCAGGTCGTCCTCGGTCAGATCTGTCCCGACTTCGATGACCTGGAGCCCGTGCTCGACCCGCCCCGCCAGCCCCAGGCGCTCGGCCCCCCGGCCCAGCCAGCACCCCGGGGCCTCGCCGTTCAGGTAGTAGCCCTCCAGGCTCCTGGTGACCTGCTCCAGGTAGTAGTCGGCCTTGGCCACCCCGATGCTCAGCACGGCTCCGCCTCCCCTCGCCCGGAGGGCCGCTCACTTCGCGGTCCCGTAGTTCGGGACAAGTCCGATCCCCACTCAGCGCTCACCACCTCGAACCGACCGGCCCTTTGCTTCCGTCGCCTCCGCTGTCCTTGCCGTGGCGCGTCCCTCCGTCCTTGCCGCGAGTCGTCTCCAGCACGCACGAACTTGCACCTGCGGTCGCAGGGCCCGGCGCGTCGCCGGTGTCGCGGCCGTACGCGTCGGCCGCGAGTACCCCCCGCGGGACCCTGGCCGTGAGCGCCGGTCGCAGGTCACCTCCACGGCGGCCCCGCCTCTCCGGTGCCGCCGGTGCTACGCCCGGCCGCCTCCACCAGGGCCTCGAGCGCCTTGCGGGGGATCACGATGCGCCGGCCCAGGCGGAGCACCGGCAGCTCGCCCCGGGCCGCGAGCTCGTAGGCCAGACCACGGGAGATGCCGAGCAGCTCGGCAGCCTCGGCGACGGTGAGTGTGAGCCGATCGGAGCTGGCTCGGGCGACAGGACGGACGTGCATGGACAGCCTCCTCGGGGACGCGGGTAGACACCCGCGGGGATAACCCGGCCAGGTCGTCTCGGCTCGGCCAGTGCCGGCGCGACCTGGCGAGGCCACCGGCGGCCGGGGACGAGTCCGCCCTACGGCGGGCCGCCCGCCGGGCCCAGTATGAGGAGGGAACTCGCGGCGCTACTCGCGCGTTACTCGCATCCGGTCTTCACGCGAGTCTTCGCACCCGGCCGCGGCCCCGGGCGCTCCCTTCGCGCCACCAGCCCATGCGCCGGACCACGGGAGAAGTTGAGCGATTTCGTGGCCTGGGTGACCGCGAGCGCAGGCTGGCCGCCGGCAATCGAATGAACGTGTACGGACACGGTTGGACGACGCACCGGGTGGCCGAGCACTACCCAGGACCCCAAGCGGATCGGCCGCAAACTCGCGGCGGCACTCGCGGCGTAACTCGCGCAGCGTCACGGGAGGACCTGGGGTCGGTCCCGCGAGTGACCCGCGGTGTCACTGAGAGGTTGCGTCGTCCAGTTGGGAGCCGACGGTCGGCGCAAGCCTCCAGGTCTCAGCGGCGGGCCGCCCCCCGGCCGGAGCGACGCGCCACTTTGGGCTCCGCGGTGCTGGCTCTCAGCACCGTATCGAGGCGGGCCGCGATCTCGGCATCCCGGTCCTCCAGGACGTGCTGATACCGGTAGGCAGCCGATGGTGACGCGTGCCCGAGCCGGGCCTGCACCTCGCGGATCGTGGCTCCGGAGACCGTGGCCAGGGTCCCGGCTACGTGCCTGAGGTCGTGAAAGCGCAACCCCTCGAGCCCGGCCGCGGCGACAGCGGGGCCCCAGTGGCGGTTGCGGAAGTTGCTCTGGCGCAGCACGGCTCCCCGCTCCGCGGTGAACACGAACCCCACAGGGTCCGGGCGCACGAACCGGCCCAGATGCGTGTCCAGCTCGTCGACCAGGGCCCCGGGCAGGTGCACGACCCGGCGGCCCGCCGCGGTCTTCGGCTCGCGAACGATGAAGGTGCCGTCCTGGGGGCTGACGGTCAGCGTGGCGTGGAGGAGGTCGAGGTGCTTCTGCCGCAGCCCGGCCAGCTCGCCCCAGCGGCAGCCTGAGTACGCCGCGGTCAACACCAGGGCCCGGTATCTGGGGTCGATCGCCTTGGCGGTGGCTGCCACCTGATCGGGAGTGGCCACCCGCATCTCCGGAGCGCGCTCCACACCGGCCCCCTTCTCCACGCAAGGAGAGCGGGCTATGAGGTTGTCGACCACGGCCGTGGCCATCATGGCCGACACCAGCCGGTAGGCCTTGGCCACGGTCGAAGGCCCCGGTCGGCCTCGCTTGAGCAGATCGGCCCGCCAGGCGCGAACACGAGACGCAGTCAAGGAACCGAGCGCGACGTGACCCAGCGCCGGCAGGATCAGATTGTCGAGCAGGTAGGAGTAGAGCTCCAGCGTCTTGGGGGCGAGGGCGACCTTGCCTCGCATCCATTCATCGGCAAAGACGCGCAGGAGAACCTTGCCTGCTTCGGGGTCGACCCATTCGCCACGGGCCTGGTCCGTGAAGGCGGAGGCCAACCAGCCATCCGCTTCGCGCTTCGTGGCGAACGTGCATGGAGCCGCGTGCAGCCGACCGTCGCTACCCCGCACACGCGCCTGGTACCGCCCGGAAGGCAGCACCCGGATGGTCCCGGCCGTCCTCCGTCCACGCCTGCGTGGTGCCACCGCGTCCTCCCCAGTCCATCTCGTTGTGGACCGCACAGGACCGCACACCATCTCGTTGTGGCACGTTTGTGGCACGCCGAGATCCCGCGGACCGAGTGTAACTGGGGATATGCCCTCTGACCAGGACTTTTACGGCGCCCCCGGCAGGACTCGAACCTGCGACCCGCTGCTTAGAAGGCAGCCGCTCTGTCCATCTGAGCTACAGGGGCTCGGCGATCGCGTGGCGACGCGGAGACAAGGGTAGGTGACCCGATCGCCGCTGACGCGCTCGGTGACCAGGGGCCGCTCGGGGGGCCGGAACAGGTTGTAACGCCAGGGGCCCCAGGTGCGATTGCGAGACCGGTGGACCACGGCCGTCGAGCCGGGCCCCCGGCCAACCCCATCTCTCGATACCTGTTCGGAGGTAATGAATGTCGTCCCTGAAACCCAAGCTCGTTGCCGGAGGACTCGCCGCGTCCCTCGCCCTGGCGGGAGGCGCACTGGCTGCCGGCGCCTGGTCTGGTACCTCGCCCTCGACGGCTTCCGTCAGGGGCACCACCGCCATGCCCACGAGCAGCGGTCAGTCGGCCGAGCCCGCAGAGATGGCCAAGCCTGCGGTGCTGGCTGCTCACACCGATGACGAGGCGAGCGCGGCCAAGGCGGAGCCGGCCGAGCAGCCCAAGGTCGAGGCGGCCGATACAGCGGCCGCCACCACTGCGGCCCCCGATGACGAGAAGGCGGAGAGCGAAGAGAAGCCGGAGACGGACGCCGACGAGAAGGCGGAGAGCGAAGAGAAGCCGGAGAAGGACGCCGACGAGAAGGCCGAGGCTGCTGAGAAGGACGGCGACGAGCAGACCGAGGCCCCTGAGGCGGACAAGGCCGAGCCGGCCGAGACCGAGACGGCTCCAGCCAACGCCACGACGGTTCGCTCCGAGAACAAGGCCGAACCCGACGCCAAGGGCGACACGACCTCGGCCAACGCCAAGGGCGACACCCACGCCGATGACCACTCCGGCAAGGACGCAAACGCCAAGGCCGACGGCGGCCAGGACCACGCCGAGAGCCATCGTCCCTGACCAAGGCGGGGACTAACCGAGCTTTCCCCCGATGGAGCCGGCGGCTCGCAAGGCCGAGCCGTCGGCTCCCGCGCTCGTGTAGTGAGTCGAGGGCCGCTCGACGGCTTCGTCGAGCATGTCCCTAAGCAGCGTGGAGAACGGGATCTCGGGATCGATCCAGAGGTGCCAGGCCAGTGACCCCGGGATGGTGTTGATCTCGTTGACGTAGAGCTGGTCGCCCTCGAGGAGGAAGTCGAGGCGGGCGATACCACGTATCCCCGCCAGCCCGACCACGGCCACGGCCAGGTCGCGGACCTGCTTCTCGATCTCGGAGGGCAGCTTGGCGGGGAGCTCCCGGGGGGCGGACACCATGCCCTCGCCCCCCGCGTACTTGTCGGCGTAGCCGAGGATGTCGGAGGCGCTCGACGCCCGCAGGGGCCTGTCGATGGCCGACAGCTGGAGCGAGGGCCAGGCCCGGATGGCGATCTCCAGGTCCACCGACTCGGCCCGGAAGGGCTCGATGACCGCTCCTGCCCGAAGGTGGGTGTTTGCTGTCAGGCGGGCCCGGGCGGTGTCCATGTCCTCGACGATGTCGACGCCGATGGAAGATCCTCCGAAGCGGGGCTTGACGATGTAGGGCCCCTCGAAGTCCACGGCGCCCTCAGCGGTGAGGCCACGGCGGGGCAGGGACGGCAAGCCCGACGCAATGACAACGGCCGCGAAAGCCAGCTTGTCCATGCCCAGGGCGGCTCCGGCGAGGGTCGGTCCCGTGTACGGCACCCCGGCCAGGTCGAGGACGCCCTGCAGGGTCCCGTCCTCCCCCGGCCCGCCGTGACAGCAGTTCACCGCGGCTGACACCTCGAGGGCACGCTCCCGACCCACCCGACCCTTCCCCCCGGCCACGAAGCCCCCGTCCTTCCCGGTGATGAGCCGGACGGGCTTGGCCCCCCGGGGCACGCCCTCCAGGAAGGCCTCGCCCTCCAGGGTCGCGTCCACCTCGTACCAGTCGCCGGCCTTGGACCAGTACAGCGCGCTCACCGCCGTACCGGCGTCGCCCAGAGCGCGCGCCGCCTGCAGTCCGGTCAGGATGCTCACGTCGTGCTCCGGTGAGGGACCCCCGAAGATCACCACCGGTTCGGACACGGTCGCGCCCTCCTCTCGTGCGTTGCTCAGGCGAAGTGGTCGGGCAGGTCGTTCTCGTAGAGCACGACGTCGCCCGGGCCGAGATGCTCGCGTACCCAGGCTGCGGCCTTCTCGCGGTCCTCGACGAGCACGACCTCGACCGGACGGGCCGCGGCACGCGCACCCGCCATGAGGGCGGCGCGGTTGGTGTGCCCCACCACCACCAGGTCGGTGACGACGTCGGCGGCGGTGGCCGCGAAGGTCGCGTTCTCCTGCGCCTGCCTGGGCCCCGCGCGGCGGCCCATGACGTCGAGGGCCACACGAGAACCGGCCGGGTTGGAGTTGTAGGTGTCGTCGATGATGGAGCACCCGTTCCCGGCCTTGACCGAGCTGAGCCGGTGCTCGACCACGGGGAGGGTGGGGAGACGGCGGACGATGTCGGCGTCGGGGACGCCGAGCTCGCGGGCCACGGCGACCGCGCAGGCCACGTTGGCCGCGGGCGCGTCGACGCCCCGAACCCGGGCCAGCTCCACTCCCCCGGCGGCCACGACCAGGGACCCGCCTTCGCGGACGACCTGCACGTCGAGACCCGTCCCCTCCGTGGTCCCGCAGCGCAGAACTCGGGCTCCCGACGAACGGACGCGGTAGGCCAGCTCCTCCAGCCGAGGGTCGTCGACGTTGAGCACTGCGGTCTCGACCCCGGTGAAGACCTCGGCCTTGGCCTCCACGATCCGCTCCTCGGACTTGAAGCGCTCGAGGTGCACGGGGCCGATGGCCGTGATCACCCCGATGCGGGGGCGGATCCAGGTGCACAGCTCGGCGATCTCCCCCGGGCCGTAGGCGCCCATCTCGGCCACGAACACGTCGGTGCCCGGGGCCAGCTGCTCGTTGACGGCGCGGGCCAGACCGGCCCGGTTGTTGAAGCTGCGGGGCGTGGCCAGCACGCTCCGGGTGCCCGACACGAGGTGGGCGATGTAGCCCTTGGTGCTCGTCTTGCCGTACGACCCGGTCACGGCCACCACCGTGGGCCGGATGGAGCGCAGCAGGCGCGAGGCCCGCTCGACGTAGGGCCGGGCCAGCCTCGCCTCCAGGGGCGCGGTGAGGGCCAGAGCGGCGTCGATGAACAGCGGGGTGAGGAGGGCCGCGACCGCGGCCACGAACGGCCCCGCGCCCGCGGCCACGCCGATCCCGACCACCCCGAGGTGGAGCACGGCCCACACCGCGGCCAGCGTGCGCAGGCGGCGGGTCCAGGCCAGGGGGCCCGGGCGCCGGCCCCGCAGCGAGAGCCCCAGAGGCCCAACGGCGAGGGCCAGGGCGGTGGCCACCGCGGCCACGGGCACAGCCGCGGCCACGGCCGCGCCGGCCACGGCGACCGCGCCCACGAGGCGGTTGAGCGGGCGCCAAGCCACCCACCACCTCCAGGCGAAGCGGGTAACCGACCCGGACAGGTAGTGCTCCCGCTGGGCGACCCGCATCCACCGCAGACCGGCCAGCGCCGCCGCGGCCACGGCGGCCGCCACCGACAGTCCGTCGGCCAGGGTCACGGCCGGTGCCGTTCCAGGGCCTGGCGCAGGGAGGCGGGGTCCTCGGTGGGGACGAGGTGGCCGACACCGGGCCTGAGCGTGAGCCGGCCCAGGCCCGCAGGCAAAAGGGCGAGCGCGGCCTTCGCCACCGCGACGGGGGCCTCGCCATCGGCTTCCCCCCACACCAGCTCGACGGGGCAGGACACCGAGCGCAGCTGGACCTCGTCCGTCTCGTTCACCGAGCGCACGAGCACGTCGCGCATCACACCCGTGGCGGCCCGGTAGTCGGCCGATCCGTAGCGCATGCGCATGGCCTCCATGCGCCCCTCGCCCACGATGCCGGCCCGGTGCAGGGCCCGGGCCAGGCGGTAGCGGGGGTGGGGCCGGCGGGAGGGGCCGCCGGGGGGATGGAGGAAGGGGGCGCCGGTGGCGACCAGGGCCCGCACCCGGTCCGGGCGGGCCGCGGCCAGGTGCAGCGCCACCCTGCCACCATAAGAGTGGCCGAGCACGACTACCTCAGGGCCGAGCTCGTCCAGCGCAGGCACGACGGCCTGGGCGTACTCCGCTGGCCCCCAGGCCGCCGGTGGAGACGGGGTGGCCCCGCCGAAGCCGGGCAGGTCGACGGCCGCCGCGTCGAGCCCGGCCAGCACGGCGTCGAAGTCCCGGTGGGTCCGCCGCCAGCCGTGCAGCGCCAGCACCCAGGCCGGGCCCGTCCCGTAGGTGGCGCCGAACAGGCGACCGTCGGCGAACGCCTTGAGCATGTACGGCCGGGACCATACCGCCCGAGCACCATCCACCTTGATGTCACACCCCGTCGTTATGTTCGATCGGCGTGGCCGCCGCCAGCCCGTCGAGCCCGTCCAGCCCTTCTGCCCTGCTGGAGGACCTCAACCCGGCCCAGCGCGCCGCGGTCACGAGCGAGGCCCAGCCCCTCTGCGTGCTGGCGGGCGCAGGCTCGGGCAAGACGCGCGTCCTCACCCGCCGCATCTCGTGGCGCGTGCACGCCCAGACCGCCGGCGCGGGCCACGTCATGGCCGTCACCTTCACCAGGCACGCCGCGGGCGAGCTGCGCAACCGGCTCAGGGCCCTGGGCGTGCGCGACCAGGTGGCCGCGGGCACCTTCCACGGCCTGGCCTACGCCCAGCTGCGGCGGCGGTGGGCCGACAGGGGTGAGCGCCCGCCTGCACTCCTGGACCGCAAGGCCCGCGTCCTGGCCCAGCTCCTGAGGGAGAGGGGGGGACGGGGCCGGGGGAACACCCCGCGCGGCAGGGACGTGGCCTCGCCCCAGCCCGCCGACCTGGCCGGCGAGATCGAATGGGCCAAGGCCCGCATGGTGGCGCCCTCCGACTACCAGGCCGCGGCGGCCGCCCACGGCCGGCGTCCACCCCTGCCCGCCTCGGAGATGGCCGCCCTCTACCAGGCCTACGAGGCCCACAACCAGAAGCGGGGCCTGGTCGACTTCGACGACCTGCTCCTGGCCTGCGCCACGGCCATCGAGCAGGACCCGGAGTTCGCCGCCGGCCTGCGCTGGCGCTACCGGCACCTGTTCGTCGACGAGTTCCAGGACGTCAACCCGGCCCAGTTCCGGCTGCTGCAGGCCTGGCTGGGCGACCGCCTCGACCTCTGCGTGGTCGGTGATCCCAATCAGGCCATCTACTCCTGGAACGGGGCCGACCCCGCCCTCCTCGAGCGCCTGCCCCACCGTTACCCCACAGCCGGCGTGGTCAGCCTGGAGGACAACTACCGGTCGTCGCCCCAGATCCTGGCCGTGGCCAACGCCGTCCTGGCCCAGGGCGGCGGGCGGGCCCATGCGGGCGAGCTGCGTCCGACCCGCTCGGACGGCGCCGTGCCCTCCGTCCGCTGCTTCTCCAACGAGAAGGCCGAGGCCACGGGCATCGCCCGGGCCCTGCGGGACGCCCACCGTCCGGGCACGCCCTGGTCCCAGCTGGCCGTGCTCGCCCGCACCAACGCCCAGCTCGTGGTCCTGGCCGAGGCCATGCGGGCCCGCGGCGTGCCCTTCCGGGTCCCGGCGGGAGCCGACATCCTGGAGCAGCCGGTGGTGGCGGCCGCCCTGCCCCAGCTCAGCGCGACGTCCCCGGCCGTTCCCTTCTCCTCGGCCCTGGCCGACCTCGAGGCCCGCGTCCGGGAGGACGCCGCCCTCACCGACGAGCAGCGCTTTCAGCTGGAGGAGCTCATCCGCCTGGGCCGGGAGTACATCTCCCTCGATCCCTCCGCCTCGGCCCAGGGGTTCGTCCCCTGGGTGAAGGCCAACGTGCGGGCGGAGGGACCGGGCACCGGGAGCGACGCCGTGGAGCTCACGACCTTCCACCGGGCCAAGGGCCTGGAGTGGAGGGTGGTCTTCCTGGCCGGGCTGGAGCGGGGTCTGGTCCCCATCGGCCACGCCAGCACCCCGGCCGCCGAGGCCGAGGAGCGTCGCCTCCTGTACGTCGCCGTGACCCGGGCCCGGGAGGAGCTGCAATGCTCGTGGGCCGAGAGGCGGACCTTCGGATCGCGGTGGGTTTCGCGCGGCCCCTCGCCCTACCTGGAGGCGGTGGAGCTGGCCTGCTCCGCCCTGAGCCAGGGGCGCCGTCCCGACCGGGCCGAGCTGCGCCGGATGCTCTCGCTGGAACGGGCCCGGCTGGCCGCGGCCACGGGCGGGGCCGGGCCCAGACGTGTCGGAAGGGGCGGGGCCGGGGTGGTCAGCCCCGCCCGGGAGCTGGCCGAGCGGGCCGATCCCGAGGTCATGGAGGCCCTACGGGAGTGGCGGGCCACCACGGCCAAGGCGTCGGGGGTGCCGGCCTACGTGGTCTTCCACGACGCCACCCTGGCCGCCCTGGCCCAGGCCCAGCCCCGGACGGCCGACGAGCTGCTGGCCCTGCCCGGCCTCGGGCCGGTGAAGGCCGCCCGCTACGGAGAGACCCTGCTCGCCCTCCTGGCCCGCCTGCGCCCCTCGGCCTGAGCCGGGCAGCGGCGACCTTCCCGGGCCCACGTAGCCTCCCCCAGTGGAGTTCCGCCTCGAGCAGGTCTTTCCCGGGCCGGTCGAGGCTGTGGAGGCGGCCCTGACCGACCCCTCCTTCCTCGAGCGCCTGGGACAGCTACCCAAGCTGGGGCGGCCGGAGCCCCTGGAGCAGCGGGAGGAAGGCCCTGTCCTGGTGCAGCGCACCCGCTACCGGTTCGTGGGCGACCTTTCCCGGGCCGTGACCAGGGTCGTCGACCCGGCCCGGCTGACCTGGGTGGAGGAGCTCACCCTCGACCGCAGCTCCCACCGGGGCAGCTTCCGCATCGTCCCCGACCACTACGCCGACCGGCTGCGCTGCGCGGGCACGATGGAGCTGCTCCCGGAGGCGGGCGGGTCGACCCGGCGGGTCACGAGGGGCGACCTGGTCGTGCGCATGCCCCTGGTCGGCCACCGGGTCGAGCGGGCCATCCTGTCGGGGATGGACGAGCACGGCCAGGCCGAGGTCCAGGTGATGGACCAGTGGCTGGCCGAACACCCCCGGTGAGCAGCGGTGCTCGCGGCGGTTCCCGGTTGACCGGGGCCCCCGACGGCGCGAAAACGGCCACATGAGCTCGTACGTGTGGCCCAGCGACGACGGTTGGCCCTACCCCGACACGGCGCGCGAGGTGGTCGACCCGGGCGCCGATATGGACGAGGACCTGATCTGGCTCCGGATGCGCCCGCACCTCCTCGACGGGCTCGCCCCCCTGGAGCGCCAGGTCATCGCCGCCCGCTTCGGGTTGGGCGGCCAGCCCATCCGCTCCATGAAGGAGCTCCACGCCGAGACGGGCCTGGCCCGCTCCGAGCTACGCGAGGCCATGGGAAGCGGCCTGGCCAAGCTCCGCCTCAACCTGGCCTGATCCGACCGCCGACCCGGCCCCGAGGGCCCGACCCACCCGGGGCTCACCGCGCCCCGCGGGAAGCGGCGTCCCTCGCCACGTGCAGCCGCTCGTAGCTCGCCATGTCGATGGAGATGAACAGGCCCTCGGCCTCGGCGGTGAGGACATCGCCGCGGAAGCAGCGGCCGACGGTGAAGATCTTGCGCCCCTCCACAGCCACCAGCTCGCCTTCCAGGCGCAGGTCGGTGTGCAGCGGCGTGGGTGACCGGTAGGAGACGGTGAGCCGGGCCGTCATCCCCGGCTTGCCGCTGATCGACTGCGTGAGCCCCAGCAGCTCGTCGAAGATGGCGGCGATGAACCCGCCGTGGACGCAGCCCGGAGGCCCTTCGTACGCCGTCCCGAAGCGAACCCTGCCCACGATGCGACCGTCCTCGGGCGACAGCTCCATGGGCGGGGCCATGGGGTGGGCCGCCCCCATGAACGGGCTGTGGTCGAAGAAGGCCCGGGGGGAGGGGGCGTTGGCCGGCTCGGCGAAGCCCTCGTAGAGGGTGCCCTGGGGGTAACCCTCCAGCGCGGCGGCCACCTCCTCGATCTCCTGGGCGATCTGGGCCAGCACCTCGGGCGGCGCCGCCGTGGCCACGGCCCGCTCGATGACCAGGCGCAGCGCCTCGGCCACCCGCCGCTGCTCGGCCCGGCGAGGGGTCAGCTCGGCGTTCATGGCCTGCTCGAAGGTCGCTTGCCAGTCCTCCCGGGCAGGATCGCCGTCCCCGGCCTCGCTCACGGGCCCTCGTCGGCGAGATCGACCAGCAGGGGGGCGTGGTCAGAGGGCAGCTTGCCCTTGCGGGCGAAGCGGTCGATCAGGGCCCACGTGATGCGGTCGGCGAGGACCCTGGTGACGAGGATGAGGTCGATGCGCATGCCGCGGTGCTCGTGGAAGTCACCGGCCCGGTAGTCCCACCAGGAGAAGAGCTTGTCCTCCTGGTGGCGCTCCCTGAAGGCATCGACCAGGCCCCAGTCGGTGAGAGCCGCCAGGGCCTTGCGCTCGGCGTCGCTCACGTGGGTGGCCCCGACGAACTTGGCCGGGTCGTAGACGTCACGGTCCTCGGGGGCGATGTTGAAGTCACCACAGATCGCCACCCGGCCCTGGGGGTCGCAGCTCGCCTGCAGGTGCTCGCGGAGTCGCCCCAGCCACTCCAGTTTGGCCTCGTAGTGCTCGCTGCCCACGCTGCGGCCGTTGGGGACGTAGACGCTGGACACCCGCGCCCCACCGCATGTGGCGCTGATGAAGCGGCTCTCGACGATCTCGTCCTCCTGCTCCCCCTCGAACCCGGCAACCACATCCTCCAGACCTACGCGACTGAGGATGGCCACCCCGTTCCAGCGCCCGTTGCCGTGGTGGGCGGCCTCATAGCCGAGGGATGCGAAGGCCATGGTGGGAAAGGCCCCGTCGGCCATCTTGGTCTCCTGCAGGCAGAGCACGTCGGGGTGGGCGTACTGCAGCCACTCCTCGACACGGGGTAGGCGCACCTTCAGCGAGTTGACGTTCCAGGTGGCGATCCGCACCCGGACATCTTTGCCGATGGCCAGCCCTACCTCTGTCCCCCGCGCTTGGCCGCCGTCGCCTTCTTCTTGGCCGGCGCCGCTTTCGTGGCCTGGGTCTGCTTGGCCGGGGCCTGCCTGGCCGCCGCCTTCTTCGGCGCAGGTGCCTTCTTGGCCGGGGCCTTCTTCGGAGCCGGGGACTTCTTGACCGCCGTGGCCTTCGCCGAGGTCTTCTTCGTGATCGGGGCCTTCTTGGCCCCAAGAGCCTTCTTGGCCGGGCCTGTGGCCGTGGCCTTCTTGGCCGCCGGAGCCCTCTTGGCCGGGCCCGTGGCCTTCGCCGCCGGCTTGGCGGCGGCGGCCTTGTCGCCCGGGCCTGCGGCCGGAGCCTTCTTGGCCGCCGGAGCCTTCTTGGCCGCCGGAGCCTTCCTGGCCGTGGGCGCCTTCTTGGCCGTGGGCGCCTTCTTGGCCGTGGGCGCCTTCTTGGCCGACCCCGTGGCCGCCTTGGGCCGCGTCTTGGCCGCCCTGCCCGAGGCCTTCTTCTTCGCGGTCGTCGGGGCGGGAGGCTCGGCGTCCTCCGCCACCCGGGCGATCTCCGCCTCGACCGTCTCGGCCCGGGGCGCCCCCGACACCTGGGCGAAGGGGGGCAGGGCCAGCTCGATGCCGCGGCGCTGGGGATCGAGCGCCTGGAGCACGAAGGTCCGATCCTCGCCCTTGCTCAGGACCTGCCGGGCGCTGCGCGGAGGCGGGTCGCCCAGCCCGGCCAGGGGGACGTAGCAGCGGGCGTCCCCCACGAGTACGAAGGCTCCGTGTGACGTGAACGCCTCCACCTGGCCCGTCAGCTCGCTGCCCAGGGAGTGGTCGGCGACGAACTTGATGAACGTGAGAGGTTCGTTCACCGCCTGGGCCGGCGGGGTCGCACGGCGGCGGCGCGCCCGGCGGCGCGAGCCGGACGGAGCGGGCTCGGCCACCGCCTCCTCCGTGGCCACCGCGATGGCCTCCTCCACCGTCTCCTTCTCCGCCCGGCGCTTGCGGGTGCGCCGGGGCGGCGGCGTCTTGGGCACGGGCATGGGCTGGGACGCCTCCTTCGACCCGACACGGGCCCGGCCTCGCTTGGCCTCCCGCACGGCCTCCCGGCTCCGGGGGCCACGCACGGGCGAGCGGGGCGTGAAGATCCAGCCCACCCCGGGGACGGGCACGCCGCCGATGAGCCGGTCGGGCTCGAACAGCCACTCGTGCTCGCCGTGGAACTCCTGGAACGAGTCGTTGGACAACACGGTCGCGTCGGACTTCTCGGCTATGCGCAGGAGGAAGGCGTCTCCCCGGCCGATGGCGCCCGCCGGCGGGGAGACGACCTCGCCGTGGGCCCGCGCCTCCTCGAACATCACGAGCTCGGCCTGGTCGATGCGGTTGGGAAACGAGGCGTCGACGACCACGGTGACGCTCTCCACGTCGGGGAACTCCCGCTGGAACGCCCTGACGGCCTCGTCGAGCTGGTTCAGGCTGGGAGTCGAGCGGCCCTCGGTGGCGATGTTGGAGCCGTCGACGACGAGGTGGCGGATGGGCATGTTCCAGCCAGTCAATCATCGAAGCACGCCGCGCTGGGTGACCGGGCCGCTCCGGGCGCCTACCATCCGCCTGCGAATGGCAGACGACCCCACCGGTGAGGTCACCGACCTCCTCCGGGAGCTGATCCGAAACGGCTGCGTGAACGACGGCACCGCCGCCTCCGGGCAGGAGGTGCGCAACGCCGACCTGCTCACCTCCTACCTGGAGGGCGGGGGCCTCGACCTGGAGCGCTTCGAGCCCGAGCCGGGGCGGACCTCGATCGTGGCCCGGATCGAGGGCCAGGACAGCGAGGCGCCCACCCTGCTCCTCATGGGCCACACCGACGTGGTGCCCGTGTCGCCCCAGGGCTGGGACCGTGATCCCTTCGGCGCCGAGGTGGTCGATGGCGAGGTCTGGGGACGGGGCGCGGTCGACATGCTCAACCTCACCGCCACCATGGCCGTGGCCTTCCGCCGGCTGGCCGACCGGGGCTTCCGCTCTCGGGGCACGCTGGCCTATCTGGCCGTGGCCGACGAGGAGGCCCTGGGCCGCCACGGCGCGGAGTGGCTCACCGAGCACGCGCCCGACGCCGTGGCCGCCGACTACGTCATCACCGAGTCCGGCGGGATACCCATGCCCTCGGGGGACGGGGGGCTGCGACTACCAGTCATCGTGGGCGAGAAGGGCACCTACTGGTGCCGGCTCGTCATTCGGGGCACGCCCGGCCACGCGTCCCAGCCCCTGCGAACCGACAACGCGCTGGTGAAGGCGGCCGAGGTGGTCAGGCGGCTGGCCGGCCACCGGCCCCCCGCCGTTCTCCACGACGTGTGGCGCCGATTCGTGATGGGCATGGGCTTTCCCGAGGAGTGGTCCGGGCCCCTCCTCGATCCCGCCGCCATCGATCGCTTCTGTGACGAGCTCCCCTTCGTGGGGCTGGCCCGGCAGGCGCACGCCTGCACCCACCTCACCATCGCGCCCACGGTCATGCAGGCGGGGGTGAAGACCAACGTCATCCCCGACCATGCCGAGGTCCAGCTCGACATCCGAACCCTTCCGGGCCAGAGCGGGACAGAGGTGCGAACGGTGCTGGAGGACCTGTTGGGCGACATGGTCCACGACGTCGAGATCGTCGCCGAGAGCGACGACGACTCCACCTCCTCGCCCATCGAGACACCGCTGTGGGACGTGCTGGAGGGACTGTGCCGGCGCGTCTACCCGGATTCCGCCCTGGTGCCGTTCCTGACCGTCGGGGCCACCGACGCCCGATTCTTCCGGCGCCTGGGAGTGCCCTCCTACGGCTTCGGGCTCTTCAGCCGGCGCATGTCCTTCGACCAGTACAGCGCCATGTTCCACGGCGACAACGAGCGCGTCGACGTCGAGTCGCTACGCCTCTCGACCGACCTGTGGGACGCCCTGGCCCACGACTTCCTGGCCTGACGGCCCCGAATATCCGTGGCCATCCGCGCCGTGCTGTGGGACTTCGGAGGGGTCATCCTGTCCAGCCCCTTCGAGGCCTTCACCCGCTACGAGGAGGCGCACGGGCTGCCTGACGGATTCATCCGCGGCCTCAACGCCACCGACCCCGACTCCAACGCATGGGCCCGCCTCGAGCGCAGCGAGGTGAGCTTCGATGAGTTCTGCGCCCTGTTCGAGGCCGAGGCCGCCTCCGCCGGTCAGGTCATCGACGCCCGAGACGTGATCGCTTTGCTGGCCGGCGAGCTGCGCCCGGCCATGGTCGAGGCGGTGCGCCGGTGCCGGGACCGGGGCATGAAGCTGGGCCTGCTCACCAACAACTTCGTCTCCCCCAACGGCGGCCGCGACCTGTCCGGTGTGCTCAACCTGTTCGACCTCATCCTCGAGTCGAGCAAGGCCGGCGTGCGCAAGCCCGATCCCCGCTTCTACGAGCGGGCCTGCGCAGAGCTCGACATCGAGCCCCACGAGGCCGTGTTCCTGGACGACCTCGGCGTCAACCTCAAGCCCGCCCGGGCCATGGGGATGACGACGATCAAGGTGGTCGACCCCGACGAGGCCCTGGCCGCCCTGGAGGCCGCCGTCGACTTCCCCGTGCGTGACCCGGACCACCACGCCGGTTGACAAGGGTGGAGACCTACGACGTAGTCGTGGTCGGAGCGGGCGCCATGGGCTCGGCTACGGCCTGGTGGCTGGCCCGCCGGGGCCGGTCCGTGGTTCTGGTTGACCAGTTCGGCGCCGGTCACGTCCGGGGCGGCTCCCACGGCTCGTCGCGGATCTTCCGCCTGGCCTACCCCGAACCTGACTACGTCCGCCTGGCCCAGGCCGCCCTGCCCCTCTGGCGGGAGCTGGAGGACGACGCCGCCGTCGAGCTGTTGACGACCACGGGCGGGGTGGACCACGGCCACGAAGCCTCGGTGCGGGCCATCGCCTCAGCCCTGGAGGTCAGCGGCGTGAAGGCCGAGCTGGGCCCCGCCGACGAAGGCGCCCGGCGCTGGCCCGGCATGCGCCTCGACGGCGTATTCCTCCACCAGCCCGACGCGGGACGGATCCACGCCGACAGGACGCTCGCCGCCCTGCACACCCGGGCCGCCCATCACGGCGCTCAGCTCCGCTTGGACGAGGGACGGGCCGCCGTCGTCCCCCGGTCCGATGAAGGCGTGACGGTCACGACCCGACTGCGCCAGTACCGGTCCCGGCTCGCCGTCCTGGCCTGCGGGCCTTGGACCCCACAGACGCTTCGGGCGGCCACGCCGTCCGGCGCCGCCTCCCTTCCCCCCATCACCGTCACCCGGGAGCAGGTGTTCCACTTCCCCCGCCGGCCGGGCGACGCCACCGACTGGCCCAGCTTCATCCACCACCGTGAGCCCTTCGTCTACGGCCTGGAGGCCCCCGGGGAGGGCGTGAAGGTCGCCGAGCACCACACCGGCCCCGTGCTCGCCGATGCCGACGGGCGCAGCTTCGAGCTCGACCCCGAAGGCCAGGTTCGGGTCGAGGCCTACGTCGAGGCCTGGTTGCCGGGCCTGGAGCCGGCGGCCGCGAGCGGGACCACCTGCCTGTACGACACCACGCCCACGGAGGACTTCGTAATCGACTGTCGGGACCCGGTGGTGGTGGCCACAGGCTTTTCGGGCCACGGCTTCAAGTTCACGCCCGTGGTGGGCAGGCTCCTGGCCGAGCTGGCCGAAGCGGCCCTGGACGCCCGCCCGCCGGACTGGGGGGACGGCGGCCGCTGGCGCGCCCGTTTCGCCCTCCCGGCCTGAGACCTCCTCGCGCCGGCCGGCGCCGGCCCCCGGCCTCTCACCGACTCGCCCGACAAATCGGGCAATCGGTCTCATTCTGTCGATCTCCCCTAAGGCTCTCAGGACCCGCGTGCCGATGCCGAGGGTTACCAGCGACGAGCGCCCGCACCGGCGGGCGTGCGCTCACGGCGACCGAAAGACCTTCACGTACCCCCATGCGCTACCGCCTGGCCATTCTCTTCGCCCTCGTCGGCCTGCTCGTTCTGCGTGCCGCGCCCGACCTCCACGACGGCCCCGTGGGGCGGGGACCTCTCCTCTCCAACGGCCCCGCCGCGCCCCAGGCCGAGGCCGGCACCACCACCCCTCCG
This sequence comes from Actinomycetota bacterium, assembly GCA_005884125.1. Lineage (GTDB taxonomy): Bacteria > Actinomycetota > Acidimicrobiia > Acidimicrobiales > AC-35 > AC-35. Next base: position 16,640 of record VAXP01000093.1, read on the forward strand.
GCGCCCGCGCCCCAGGCCGAGCCGTCCCTCTCCCCCCAGCACCGGGACGGGCCCGGCTACTGGTTCGTCGCCGCCGACGGAGGCGTCTTCCCCTATGGCCGGGGCGGCTTCGCGGGCTCCGTCGCCGCCACCAGCCTGAACGGACCGGTCGTCTCGATCGTGCCCTCCCCCACGGGTCAGGGCTACCTCCTGGCCTCGACCGACGGCGGCGTGTTCGCCTTCGGCGACGCCCGCTTCCTGGGCTCGCCCGCCGGTCGCAGGCTGAACCGGCCGGTCGCCTCCATGGCGCCCACTCCGTCGCATCAGGGCTACTGGCTCGTCACCGCCGACGGAGGCGTGTTCGCCTACGGCGACGCCGGCTTCCACGGGTCGCTGTCCTCGGCACCTCCCCGCTCCCCCATCGTCGCCCTGGTGCCCACGCGCTCGGGCGCGGGCTACTGGCTGGTCTCCGCCGACGGGGGCGTGTTCACCTACGGCGACGCCGGCTTCTACGGCTCGCTGGCCAACGCCAGTCTCAACGCGCCCGTGGTGGGCGTCACGGCCACGCCCTCGGGCGGGGGTTACTGGATGGTGTCGGCCGACGGTGGCGTATTCGCCTTCGGCGACGCGCCCTACCAGGGCTCGCCCGTCACCGAGCCCCTCCGGAAGCCGATCATCGGCATCTCCCCCACCAGGTCGGGCCGGGGCTACTGGCTGGCCTCGGCCGACGGGGGCGTGTTCACCTACGGCGACGCCGGCTTCTACGGGTCGCTGGCGCCCGCCACCCTCAACCGGCCGGTGACCGCCTTCGCCGCCGGAGCCGGCTCGACCATCCCGCCCCGGCGCACCGGCCTGGCCAGCCCCTTCGGCTACGACGTGTCCTTCCCGGACTGTTCCCGGGCCCTGCCGCCCCCCTCCGCCTTCGTCGTGGTGGGAGTGACGGGCGGGAGGATGTTCACGGCCAACCCCTGTGCGGGGGACCAGTTCCGCTGGGCCCGATCGGGAACCTCGATGGCCAGCGTCTACATCAACGTGAACGCGCCCGAGCCCGAGGAGATGGCCTATCTGGCCCACGACGCCGGTGACCGTTGCCACGCCGACGACGGGGGGTGCCAGCTGCGCGAGTGGGGACGGCGGGGCGCAATCGCCGCCTTCAACCTGGCCCGTCACGCCGGGATCACCTCTCCCATGTGGTGGCTCGACGTGGAGACCCTGAACACCTGGCTCCCGGACGCGAACTCCAACGCCGTCATCGTCCAGGGTGCGATAGACGCCCTGCGCCACGAAGGCGTGGGGGTGGGCATCTACTCGACCTTCCTCATGTACCCCCGCATCCTGGGTGGATGGAACGCGGGCCTGCCTGTGTGGGTCGCCGGTCCGGAGGACGGACCCGGCGCCCAGGCCGCGTGCAACGGGTCGCCCTTCGGCGGCGGCCAGCCCTGGCTCGTGCAGTACCCGCGTGGTGGCTTCGACGGCGACCTCATCTGCCCGGCCGCTTCGCCGGGATGGGAGCACGTGTTCCACGCCCCGCCCCCGCTGCCGGTCCCCGACTTCGCATCCTGACCGGCGGGGCGGTCGGGCTCAAAGGGCGTCGCGGACCCGTCGGAGGAGTTGCTTCTGCTCGCGGGCGTCGTTAACGCGCAGGCGCTCGAAGTCGCTGTCGATGCGCACGTCGGCGAACAGCCCCGTCGGATCTTCGTGGAAGTGAAGGAACGCTGTGGAGCCGCGATAGAAGGTGCCCCGGTTCCTCTCCCGGAGCCCGGGGAGCCCCCGGAGCTCCTCGAGCAGGTCCGCCAAGCGGTCGAGAGCCTCCGGGCCGGCGTGCTTCATCACCACAAGAGTGCCGCAGCGGCGCGCCGGGCGCGGCCCGCGCTCGGAGCCCGGGAGCGTGGGCGAAAATGCAGACGTCTCGCGGCCCGCGATGCCTAGCCTCGGCCCCATGTCGGGGTATCGCCGGTGAACACCCCTCCGGCCGATCTCGATGAGACGGAGCTGGTCCGCCTCCTCGCCGGTGGGTGGGGCCTGGATGTGGGCGTGCTGAGGTATCTCCCCCGGGGCTTCGGGAGTCACCACTGGCTGGCGGACATGGACGGCGGCACCCGGTACTTCCTGACCGTCGACGATCTCGACACCAAGCCGTGGTTGGGGCCGGACCGCGACTCCACCCTCTCAGGGTTGACGGCCGCGCTCGAGGCCGTGCTCGCACTGCACCACCAGGGAGGCCTCGCGTTCGTGGTGCCGCCCGTTCCCACCCGCGACGGAAAAACCCTGCGCCGCATCACGTCCCGGTACACCCTGTCCGTGTTCCCCTACATCGACGGCGGCGGCGGCGCCTGGGGTGAGCACCTGAGCGAGGCCGATCGGGACGAGCTCGTCCGCCTGCTCGCTGATCTCCACCTGGCCACGCGGGTCCTGGCGTCCCCGGTCAGGTCCTGCGGCGACGGGTTGGCCGGGCGGGCCCAGCTGGACGCCGCCCTCCGAGACCTGGACCGGCCGTGGACGGGCGGCCCCTTCTCCGAGCCGGCGCGCCGCAGCCTGGCCGCGGGCGCCGAAGCCGTGTTGGCCGGGCTGGCGGCGCGCGACGACCTCGCCGCCGAGGTGGCCGGGTCCGGGGCCGAGCCCGTCATCACCCACGGCGAGCCCCATCCGGGCAACCTCATCCGGGCCCAGGGTCGGTTCCGTCTCGTCGACTGGGACACCGTCGGTCTGGCTCCACCCGAACGGGATCTGTGGATGCTGCACCAGGGCACCACCCAGAGCCTGACCCCCTACAGCGAAGCGACGGGCAGGGTCGTCGACGAGACGGCCATCGCTCTATACCGGCTGTCCTGGACCCTGGGCGACCTCGCCCTCTACGTCGCACTGTTCCGATCCCATCACGAGAGGACCGAAGACACAGAGAAGGCCCGGCGAGGCGTGACCAATTGCATCCGTCGCCTGGAACGCCGCGCCACCGAGGGACAGGACGTGCTCGTGCCCTGGGAGTCACCGGCACCGTAGGTGGGGATGCGGTACCGGGCGCGGGCCGCGAGGCCGATCCCCCATCAGGCATCATGACGGCGTGCCCAGGCCGCACTCGAGCTACCCGTACGTCGAGGGGGCGCGACACTCCGACCGCTGGTACGACCAGAAGGGCGAGGACGTCGTGCTCGGGCCCGGTGACCGGTTGTTCCTTCCGTGCCAGGGAGGGCCGTGCACCAGCCGCCTGGAGGTCTACCCACCCCGCCTCGAGATCGAAGAACCCGACGGCGTCTACGTGCTCGACGACGACGGGCCCCGCGAGCGATGGCACTACGTCTTCGTCCCCCACGCGCCCGCGAGCGTCGCCCCCCGCTGAGGCTGGAGGACCGATGACCGGCTCGCGCCGCGAAGATCAGGGGGATCTGGCCGCGGGCGACTTCTCGTCATGGGTGATCGGGATGCAGGGCGCCATCCGGGGCGAGCACGGAGCCGAGGTGCCGTGCGACGGGTGCACCGCCTGCTGCACCTCGTCGCAGTTCATCCACATCGGACCGGACGAAACCGACGCCCTCTCCCACATACCGGCCGAGCTCGTGTTCCCTGCCCCTCGACTGCCTCGGGGCCACGTGGTGCTGGGCTACGACGAGCGAGGCCACTGCCCGATGCTCATCGACGGCCGCTGCTCCATCTACGAGCACCGGCCCCGGACGTGCCGCACCTACGACTGCCGCATCTTTCCCGCCACCGCAGTGGAGGTCGACGACGGGCGCAAGGCCCAGATCGCCCGCCAGGCCCGGCGCTGGAGCTTCGCCTTGCCCACCCAGGCCGACCGGGACCGTCAGCACGCGGTTCGGGCGGCCGTCAGGTTCCTGGGCCGGCGGAAGACGGTGGAGTCAGACGGCGGGGCGGCGTTGAGCCCGCCCCAGCTTGCGGTGCGGGCCATCGAGATTCACGACGCCTTCCTCGGGTCGGGCGAGAAGGCCGACCGAGCACCCCTCGTCGCTCACCAGCGCCGGCGCTGACGACCGGGCGGCCAGGTCTGGTCCCGTCCCCTCGCCCGGCGCGCGGGCATGGGGCAACATCGAGGCGATGAGCAGGCCGGCCGTCCAGCTGCGCCCCTTTCGGGAAGCGGACCTCGACCTCCTCTATAGGGGCGCCACCGATCCGGCCTTCTCCACCCCCTTCGAGTGGTTCGGCTTCAAGTCTCCCGATGCCGTCCGCCGCCGGTGGGACGAGGACGGCTTCCTGGACAAGGATCCGCACTACCTGGTCGTCGCCGAGGATGACGGCGGCGCCGTGGGGTACGTCATGTGGCGGGAGCCGGAACGGGGAGGTTTCGGCAACTGGGAGATCGGGGCCTTGCTCGGCCCCGAGCACCGGGGCCGCGGTATCGGCACGGCCGCCCAGCGCCTCTTGGTGGAGCACCTCTTCGCCACCACGACCGCGCACAGGATCTGGGCCGGGACCGAGTCGGAGAACCTGGCCGAGCAGAAGTCGCTCGAGAAGTGCGGATTTCGCCGCGAGGGCCTGCTCAGAGGAGCCGTCTTCCGGGACGGCCGGTGGCGAGACTCCTTCATCTACGGGATGCTGCGCGAGACTGGGACGCGGCCGTGACCGACAGGCAGCGAGGACCCCAGCTTGGCCTCGAACGGGGCAAGGTCTTCCCGGCGTCGCATGCTCGGTCGCTTCTCAACCCGGCTCGGCGCCTCGTCCAGTCACCTCGCCGGACGGTCGCGGCCATCGGACTGGGCCCAGACGCCCGGGTGCTCGAGCTGGGATGCGGACCGGGCTTCTTCAGCCCGCTCCTCGTGCGCGCCACCCAGGGACCGGTCGTTCTGTTCGACCTTCAGCTGGAGATGCTCCGGATCGCTCGCGACCGGGTTCGCTTCGCACCCGGCGCCGCCTGTCTTCAGGGCGACGGCTCGCGTCTGCCCCTGGGGAACTCGTCACTCGACGCCGTCTTCATCGCCACCGTGCTGGGCGAGATACCCGATCAGGCCGGCTGTCTGGAAGAGGTGCGGCGTGTCCTGCGTCCGGGCGGCACCTTCGCCGTCTCCGAGACCAGGAGAGACAGCGACTTCATCGCCCTCCGGACACTGACAGAGCTCGTGGCCAGCCACGGCTTCGAGCTCGCCGGCGTGAAGGGCTTCCGCTGGCAGTACGTCGCGCTGTTCCGCCCGAACTGACGCCTACCGGGGCTGCCAGATGCTGAGGATGTTGTCGGGCAGGCGTACCGAGAACCGACCCGAGGGTGACGCGCCGGCGAGAAGCCGGCGCAGATCGGCCTCGAACTCCGCCACCCGCCCGCCGAAGAGGTGGGGGGCGCTGGGCGAGGACGAGAACCGCATGGCCACGAGGTCGTCGATGCTGCGCTCGACAATGCGCCCGTCGGGGACGATCACCCGCCTGGCCGGAGCGAACCCGGCAGCCCTGAAGACCGAGTCCTCCCCACTGGGCGAGGTGTTGCGTATGCCCTGGCCGGCCCGGGTGTCCGGACCCAGGTAGCGGCGCCTGAGCGCGACGATGGCGTCGTCGGGCGGCGGGGGGTAGGGGAGCTCGGCGGCTTCGTCGCCGCCGCGCCCCCGGGCTCGAGCATGGTCCTCACCGCCCCGGCCACGGCCGGCCGGTCCAGCCAGTGGAACGAGGCCGCCAGGGTGACGGTCCGGAAGCTGCCGAAGCCCGCCGGGGAGCTCCTCGGCGCGCAGGCAAACCCAGGTGGCGTTGGTGACGCCCTGATCGCCAGCCAGGCGGGCGGCCTCGGCCAGCATGTCCGCGTCCGGGTCGAGACCTACCGCCTCCTCGAACAGGTGGGCCAGCCGGAGCGCCACCACGCCCGGGCCGCACCCCACGTCGAGGAGGCGGCCCCGACCGTCGAGGCCCAGGGCCTCGGCCAGCACGTCGGCCAGGCCTTCGGCGTAGGGCAGCCGGCCCTGCACGTAGTACCGGGCCGCGCCCGCGAACAACGACTCGTCCCACTTCCAGCTCTCCCAGCCGCCGTCCCCGTCACCCACAGGCGGTATCGACGGCGTCGGGTCGGGCGGGCCCGTCCAGCTCGAGGGTCATGAACACGCTGTTCGGACTCGGTCGATACTGGGCGAAGGGCTCGCAGCGCTCGAAGCCCGCCGACGCGTACAGGGCCCGGGCCGGAGCGAAGGCGGCCATGGACCCGGTCTCGAGGCTCACCCGCTCGCAGCCCCGGGACCGGGCGACCCCGAGGAGATGGTCGAGCATGGTCCGGCCCACTCCCCTCTGTCTCGCCGCCTCCGCCGTGTGCATCGACTTGAGCTCGGCGTGGCCCTCGTCGAGCTGCTTGACGGCCCCGACCCCGACCAGCTCGCCGCCCTGGCGGATGCTGAAGAAGGACACGTTCCCGGCCGTGAGCTCGGCGATGTCGAGGGCGTGCACATCCTCAGGAGGGCTGTGTCGCCTGGCGAAGGCGAGGTGCTCGCCGAGTAGGACCCGGATGTCGGCATCCCGGGGGTCGTCGAGCCTGACGACGAGCTCCCCCATCACGCGCTTTGGAAGGCGCGCTCCAGCAGGTCCTGCTGCTCCAGCTTGTGCAGGGCCGTGCTCCCCGTCGCTGGGCTGGCCGACTCGTGCCTGCTGACGTGGCGCAGGACGAAGTCGTCGCGCAGCAGGCGGTGGAGGCGCCCGTGCACGAAGCTCCACGGCCCCATGTTCTCGGGCTCCTCCTGGAGCCAGACGACCTCGCTGGCCGACTCGTAGCGGGCCAGGGCCCCGGCCACCTGCTCCTCGGGCCACGGGTAGAGCTGCTCCACCCGCACGACCGCGGCGGGCGAGCGGTGCTCGTCCCGCCACGAGGTGGCGTCGACCGCGATCTTGCCCGAGCACAGCACGACCCGCCGGACCGACGCGGGGTCGACAGTGGGATCGTCGATGAGCTCGCGGAACGAACCCCTGGTCAGTTCCTCGACGGGCGAGCGAGCCTGGCGGGCTCGCAGCAGCGACTTGGGCGTGAGGAGCACGAGCGGCTTGCGCACCTCTCGGCGCACCTGGCGGCGGAGCACGTGGAAGTACTGGGCCGCGAAGGTGGCGTTGACCACCTGGATGTTGTCCTCCGCGGCCGAGGTCAAGAAGCGCTCGATCCTGGCCGAGGAGTGCTCCGGGCCCTGGCCCTCGTAGCCGTGGGGAAGCAGGAGGACCAGACCCGAGGTCTGCCCCCACTTGGCCTCGGCCGCGGTGATGAACTGGTCGAGGACGATCTGGCCGCCGTTCACGAAGTCGCCGAACTGGGCCTCCCAGGCCACCAGCGACTCCTTGTGCGCCACCGAGTAGCCGTACTCGAAGCCCAGGGCCGCGTACTCACTGAGCAACGAGTCGTAGATGCAGAAGCGGCCCTGGTCGGGCGCCAGCCGGGCCAGGGGGAGGTGCTGGGCTCCGGTGTGGTAGTCGACCAGGACGGCGTGGCGCTGGCTGAACGTGCCCCGAGAGCTGTCCTGGCCCGTGAGGCGTACGTCGCTGCCCTCCAGGAGCAGGGAGCCGAAGGCCATGGCCTCGGCCAGGGCCCAGTCCACCTTGCCGTCGGAGTAGAGCTTGGCATGGGCCTCGAGCAACTTGGCCAGCTTGGGGTGGACGGTGAACCCGGGAGGCACGGTGTGGAGGGCCTCAGCCACCCGGTCGAGCACGTCGCGGCTCACGCCCGTCGGGATGGGCGCCAGCGCGGGGGCGGGCGGCGGCGGCGGTGGCAGACGGGTGGGTTGAGGGGGGGCGGACGAGCGCGTCTCGTCCAGCGCGGCCTGAAGCCGGGAGGAGAAGTCGTCCAGAGCCCGCTCGGCGTCCTCCAGGCTCAGCTCTCCCCGCACGACCAGGGCCTCGGTGAACAGCTTGCGCACCGAGCGGTGGTTCTCGATGCGCTCGTACATCTGGGGCTGGGTGTAGCTGGGCTCGTCGCCCTCGTTGTGCCCGAAACGCCGGTAGCACACCATGTCGATGACGACGTCCTTCTGGAACGCCTGCCTGAAGGCGAAGGCGAGCCGGGCCACGCGGGCGCAGGCCTCGGGGTCGTCGCCGTTGGCGTGGAAGATGGGGGCCTGGACCATCTTGGCCACGTCGGTGGCGTAGACCGACGAGCGGGCCGACTCCGGCGCGGTGGTGAAGCCCACCTGGTTGTTGACGACGAGGTGGACGGTCCCACCCGTGCGGTAGCCGCGCAGGGCCGAGAGGTTCAGGGTCTCGGCCACCACTCCCTGGCCGGCGAAGGCGGCGTCCCCGTGCATGAGCAGGGGGAGCACGGCGAAGGGCGGGTCCTCCGCCAACAGGTCCTGCTTGGCCCTGGCCATGCCTTCCACGACGGGGTCGACCGCCTCCAGGTGGGAGGGGTTGGACGCCAGGGTGACGGGGATCTCCTTCCCCGACAGGCCCACGTACTTGCCCGCGGCGCCCTTGTGGTACTTGACGTCGCCCGACCCCTGGACCGTGCTGGGGTCGATGTCTCCTTCGAACTCCCGGAAGATCTCCCTATACGACTTGCCCACGATGTTGGCCAGCACGTTGAGCCTGCCCCGGTGGGCCATGCCCAGAACCGTCTCGGCCATGCCCGCCTTGGCCGCCTCGTCCAGCACCGCGTCGAGCACGACGATGGCGGACTCCGCTCCCTCCAGCCCGAACCGCTTCTGGCCCACGTACTTGGTGTGGAGGAACCTCTCGAAGGCTTCGGCCGCGTTGAGCCGGCCCAGGATGTGGGCCTGCTCCTCAGGGGACAGCCGGCCTGACACCCCCTCCACGTGGTTCTGGATCCACCTCTTCTGGTCGGGCTCCTGGATGTGCATGTACTCGACGCCGACCGTCCGGCAGTAGGCGTCGCGCAGGATCCCCAGGATCTCGCCCAGGGGGAGCACGTCCCTCCCGGCCAGGCCGTCGGTCAGGAACTCCCGGTCCAGGTCCCAGAGGGTCAGCCCGTAGGTCGCGGGGTCCAGCTCCGGGTGCATCCACGGCTCCTTGGCGCCCAAGGGGTCGAGGTCGGCGATGAGGTGGCCGCGCACCCGGTACATGTTGATCAGGGTCTGGACGTGGACCTGCTTCTCGAGGTGTGACCGCTCACGGTCGACGGGGTTGACGTCGCGCCGCCAGAGCACGGGCGAGTAGGGGACGTCCATGGACCGGAAGAGGTCGTCGTAGAAGCCGTCCTCGCCCAGGAGCAGGGCGTGCACCCGGGCCAGGAACAGGCCCGACTCGGCGCCCTGGATGATTCGGTGGTCGTAGGTCGAGGTCAGGGTGGTGACCTTGGACACACCGAGGTCGGCCAGCATGTCGGGGTCGGCGGCCTGGTACTCGGCCGGGTAGTCCAGGGCTCCCACCCCGACGATGACGCCCTGGCCGGGCATGAGCCTGGGCACGGAGTGGACCGTGCCCAGCGTGCCCGGGTTGGTGAGGCTCACCGTCGTGCCCGAGAAGTCGTCGGGCGTGATCTTGTTGGCCCTGACCTTGCGCACGAGGTCCTCGTAGGCCAGAAGGAAGCGGTGGAAGTCGAGGGTGTCGGCCTGCTTGATGCACGGGACGAGAAGCGTGCGCGACCCGTCGCTCTTCTCGACGTCCACGGCCAGCCCCAGGCCGACGTGACGGTGACGGATCACCCCGGGGGTGCCCTTGCCGTCGATGTCGGGCACGAAGGAGGAGTTCATGACGGGAAGGGTCTGGAGGGCCTTGACTACGGCGAAGCCGATGAGGTGGGTGAAGCTGGCCTTCCCGCCCCGGGTGCGCGCCAGGTGGTTGTTGAGGATCTTGCGGTTGACCTCGAGGAGCTTGGCCGGGACCTGGCGCACGCTGGTGGCCGTCGGGACGCCCAGGCTGGCCTCCATGTTGGCCACGATGCGGGCCGCCGCGCCCCGCAGAGGGACGGGCTTGTCCTCCGCTTCCTCCCGAGCCGCGGTGGGCCCGGCCGGCTGGGCCGCCGCCGGTGGCGCCTGGGCCGGCGC
>VAXP01000093.1:26595-39225 GCA_005884125.1 Actinomycetota bacterium
GGCCGCGGCGGCAGGCGGCGCCGCGGGAGTCGGCGTCAGGGCAGAGCCGTTGCCGGAGGCGGAGCCGTCTTCGTCGCCCCTGCGGTAGTCGGCGAAGAACTCCTGCCAGCTCTCGCTGACCGAGGAGGGATCGCGCCGGAACTGCTCGTACATCTCGTCGACCAGCCAGGCGTTGGGCCCGAAGGAGGGCGCCAGGTCGGGCTGATGTGCCTCTGCCATGACGAGGTCGATCCTACCGGCCAGGTGTGAACGACCAGGCCCTCTGCCCGGCTACCGTCGCAGGCCGTGCCGGCGCAGTTCATCTACACGATGCGGGACCTCAGGCGCTTCTACCCTCCCGACCGGGAGGTGCTCAAGGGGATCACCCTCGCCTTCTATCCAGCAGCGAAGATCGGGGTGATCGGCGCCAACGGGTCGGGTAAGTCGTCGCTGCTGCGCATCATGGCCGGCGAGGACGACGGCCACACCGGCGAAGCCCGGCTGACCCCGGGCTTCAGCGTCGGGTACCTGTCGCAGGAGCCTCGGCTCGATCCGACCAAGGACGTGCTGGGCAACGTGGAGGACGGCGTGGCCGAGGTCAAGGCCCTGCTCGACCGCTACAACCAGGTCTGCGAGCTCATGGCCACGCCCGGGGCCGACATCGACCAGCTCCTGACCGAGCAGGCCGGCCTCCAGGACAGCATCGACGCGGCCGGGGCGTGGGACCTCGACCGCACCCTGGAGATCGCCATGGACGCCCTCCGGGTGCCGCCCGGGGACGCCGACGTTTCCACCCTGTCGGGGGGCGAGCGCCGTCGGGTCGCCCTCTGCCGTCTACTGCTCCAACGCCCCGACCTGCTCCTGCTGGACGAACCGACCAACCACCTGGACGCCGAGTCGGTGGCCTGGCTGGAGCGCTTCCTGCAGGACTACCCGGGAACGGTGGTGGCGGTGACCCACGACCGCTACTTCCTCGACAACGCGGCCGGCTGGGTCCTGGAGCTGGACCGCGGCTTCGGCATCCCCTGGGAGGGGAACTACTCGTCGTGGCTGGAGCAGAAGCAGGACCGCCTGGCCCACGAGGAGAAGACCGACGCCGCCCGGCGCCGCACCCTCGAGCGCGAGCTGGAGTGGATCCGGATGTCGCCCCGGGCCCGCCAGGCCAAGGGCAAGGCCCGCCTCAACGCCTACGAGGCCCTGGTCGCCCAGGCCGCGGCGGCGCCGCAACGGGCCGAACACCTGGAGATCACCATCCCGTCCGGGCCCAGGCTGGGCGATGTGGTGGTGGAGGCCGGGCACCTGTCCAAGGGCTACGGCGACCGCCTCCTCGTCGACGACCTCACCTTCTCGCTGCCCCGAGGCGGGATAGTCGGAGTCATCGGCCCCAACGGCGCGGGCAAGACCACCCTCTTCAGGATGATCACGGGCCAGGAGGCGCCCGACGCCGGCACCCTCACCGTCGGCCCCACCGTCGAGCTGGCCTACGTCGACCAGTCCCGCGACACCCTCGATGCCGAGCGCACCGTCTACGAGGAGATAACCGGAGGCGTCGATCGCCTGATCGTGGGAGGTCGCGAGATCCACGGACGGGCCTACGTGGCCAGCTTCAACTTCAAGGGATCCGACCAGCAGAAGAAGGTCGGCGGCCTCTCCGGGGGCGAGCGCAACCGTGTCCATCTGGCCAAGGTGCTGACCTCGGGTGGCAACGTCCTGTTGCTGGACGAGCCGACCAACGACCTCGATGTGGACACCCTGCGGGCGCTGGAGGACGGGCTGCTGGCCTTCGCCGGCTGCGCCGTGGTCATCAGCCACGACCGCTGGTTCCTCGACCGGGTGGCGACGCACGTGCTCGCCTTCGAGGGTGACTCCCAGGTGCGGTGGTTCGAGGGCAACTTCAGCGACTACCACGCCGAGCTGCGCAGGCGCCTGGGCGCCGACGCCGACCAACCCCACCGCATCCGCTACAAGCCCCTGGTACGCGCCTCATGAGCGGCAGCGGGACTCCGGTCCATAGAGCGCGACCCGACGCGGGCGCAGCAGCAAGGAGGGGTGCCGGGGGCGGATGCACGGCGGACGCACCCGCGCCCCGGCTCCATCGGGAAGCGTCACACGCGCGACCCGGCGCGTCAATACGCCAACCCGGCCATGTCGGGCCCGTGCCGGTGACGCCGTGCGCCCGCCTGGTCTCTCTCCCGGCAAAAAGGGCACTTCCGCCTCAGCTCGACGTCGGAGGTGCCGATGAATAGGTCGTGGCTCAAGCAATGTTGAGAAGCCGGGCAGTCGTGCGCGCCATCGAACCGGGTAACTCGGCTCTCTGCGCCCACTGCGGCGCCCCCGTGAAGTTCGTCGCCCGGGCCCAGCTCCGCCAGGTGATCGCCAACGTCTACGTGGACGGCACCTGGGACAGGGTCGAGCACTTCCACGCCGACTGCTACGTCGAGGCGGGCGAGCCCTACGGCGACCCCGCCGAAAAGGCCTGACCCACCTCCCCGCAGCCTCTCCTCAGCAGACGGTCACCGTCCCCGCCGTCCCGTCGACGATCACGGCCGCCCCGTCGGGGATGCGCCGGGTGGCGTCGGTCACCGACACCACGCAGGGGATCCCCAGCTCCCGGGCCACGATCACGGCGTGGCTGATCTGAGCGCCCACGTCCACAACCACCGCCCCCGCGGGCACGAAGAGCGGGGTCCAGGCCGGGTCGGTGATGGGCGCGACGAGCACGTCGCCCGGGCACAGCCGCTGCGGTTCATGGGGCGAAAGCACGACCCGGGCCGTGCCCCGATGGCTGCCGGGGCAGCCGGGTATCCCTGACAGCACCGTCCCCGGCGTCGCCACCTCGGCCGGGCTCGACCCCCGCGCCCGCCACTGCGAGAGGGGCGGCACCGAGCCGTTGAGGACGAACGGAGGCTCCAGCGAGCGCAGGCGCCCGAAGAGCTCGTCCCGCCGGCGGATCTCGCCCGCCAAGGAGGCCGGGTCGGCCACGATCTGGTCGAGCTCGTCGGCGGTGAGCATGCCGAAGTCGAGCACGTGCTCGAAGTGGCCCGCCTTCACCATCCTGCGACCGAGCTCGTGCATGTGGAGGCGGGCCTCGTGCACCAGCTTGATGATGGTGGTCTTGCTGCGCTCCCTCCCGGGCAGGAAGACCCCGGCGGCGTGGACGGCGGCCACGAACTGCTGGCGAACCTCGGGGTCGCCGGCCAGGGCCTCGGAGACCTGGGCCGTGACCGCCTCCCGGTCCCCGGCCCGCTCCTTCCAGTGGCGGGCGGGGTCGGCCGACTCGGGCGCCAGGCGCATGCGGTCGACGGCGGCCAGGGCGAGCTCGGGGTCGGTCTCCCACGTCGGCGCCCGCATCTCCCACTCGTTGGGACCCCGTGAGCCGAAGCGGTCGACGAAGCGGTGGAAGGCGCCCAGGAAGCCGTCGGCCCCGGGGTCGGCCCCCAGCCGGCCGTAGAGGCCGCCCACCCCGGCGTCGAAGTGGGCCGTGAGCCCACGCGACGCCGCGACCTGGCGGCCCAGGTCCCACAGGGCCCACGACGGGGCGGCCGAGTCCACGTCGCCCAGGCCGGCGACCAGACGCATGGCCAGGGACGGGTCACCCACCTCGGCGCAGACCTGGGAGATGATCCCCACCGGCACGGTGGAGCCGTAGCTGACGTAGATGTGCCGGGCGAAGAGCTGTCGGAACAGGGCCATGGTTTCCCGGGCTCCGTCGACGAGGCCCTGGTCGGAGCTCTGGGCCAGGTCGGGCCGGCGGGCCTTGACCCCCTCGACCAGACGCTGGTCGTCGACCAGGCCGGGAAGGGAGTCCGAGGTCATCACCCAGTTCAGGGTGGCCTGGATGCGCTCGGTGTGGGCCGGGCTCTCGTCCCCCGGCCGGGCCTCATAGGCAGGGGCGTCCGAGGCGCCGAACAGGGTCTGGTCCATCACCTCGGGCGTCATCCCCGGCGTGCGCACGGCGAAGATGCGGCTGATGGAGACGTTGAGATAGGCGTAGCCGCCGAAGCAGCCCAGAAGGTCCATGGGATCGGGGAACTCGTCGTGGTCGAAGGCCCCGAACTGCACGAAGGCGTCGCGCCATCCCGGCTCGGCGCCCGCCCTGGCCCCCAGCGTCCACGACAAGGGAGCCACCGCTTCGGGGAACACCTCCCCCACGTTGCCCCTCGTGTAGATCGGATACCGGGCGCTGGGCTCGTCGTCGACCACCCAGATCTTCCCCGCCTCACTCATCGTCGTGTCCCCCACTCTCGGCGTCGTGGCCCGTGCGAGCGAGAGCCATGGTGCCACCGACGCCCCCATCCGGCCGCGACGGCTCACGGGGCGGCCCCGAGGGGCGGGGCAGGGCGGCGGCCTCAATTACCCTGGCTAGGGCATGCGTGCTCGGGTGACCCGGTGCTTCTCGTTCGAGGCGGCCCACCACCTTCCCTGGCACCCCGGCCGGTGCCGGCGCCTCCACGGCCACCACTACCGGCTGGAGGTCACGGTGGAGGGCCCGCTGGGCGACCACGGCGTGGTCATGGACTTCGACGACCTGAGCACGGTTGTGGAGCGCGAGGTCGTCGAGCCCTGGGACCACCAGCTGCTCAACGACCTCATCGAGAACCCCACGGCCGAGCTCCTGGCCCAGGAGGCGTGGAAGCGCCTGGAGGCGGCCGGGCTCAACGTCGTCGGGCTGCGGCTGTGGGAGACACCCGACTCCGCGGTAGAGCTCACCCCGGGTTGAGCGGGCTCACCGGGGAGGTGGACTGAGGCCGTGCCCGCGCCCGCCCGCCACCTGGTGATCCTCTCCGGCGGCCTCGACTCGACCGTGTGCATGGCCGTCGCCGGGCGCGACTCGGGCCCCTCTCCCGTCGCCCTGACCTTCGACTACGGCCAGAGGCACCGCACCGAGCTCGACCGCGCCGCAGCCGTGGCCGCCCGGTTCAGGTCCGAGCACCTGGTCGTCGAGCTCGACGCCAGCCGCTGGGGCGGCTCGGCCCTGACCGACGCCACCGTCGAGGTGCCCGACGCAGCCGAGCCGAACGCGCAGCAAGCCCAGGGCGAGCAGGCGATCCCGGTGACCTACGTGCCCGCCCGCAACATCATCTTCCTGTCGGTCGCCCTGGGAGTGGCCGAGGCCCGTGACCTCGACGCCGTCTATCTGGGCGTCAACGCCCTGGACTACAGCGGCTACCCCGACTGCCGGCCTGAGTTCGTCGAGGCCTTCCGCCGGGTGGCGGCCGTGGGCCAGAAGCGCGGCGTGGAGGGACGCCCCGTGGAGATACGCACACCGTTGATCGAGCTCACCAAGGCCGGCATCGTGCGCCTGGGCGCCGACCTCGGCGCCCCCCTGGAGCTCACCTGGTCCTGCTACCGCGCCGGCCCCGCGCCCTGCGGCCGCTGCGACGCCTGCGTCCTGCGGGCCAAGGGCTTCTCCGATGCCGGCCTCGACGACCCCGCCCTGTCCCCCTCGGTGAGCACGCCATGACCGGCGCCCGGCCCGAGGACATCCTGGTCACGGAGGTCTTCTCCGCCATCCAGGGCGAGGGCGCCCTGGTCGGCCGGCGCCAGGTCTTCCTGCGCCTCACCGGGTGCAACATCCGCTGCGTCTACTGCGACCAGCCCGAGGCGCTCGAGCGCCGGCCCGGGCCCTGCCGCCTGGAGCGCACGCCCGGCCGGCGGGACTGGGACACGGCCGAAAGTCCGCTGCCCCTGGCCCAGGCGGTCGACGCCGTCGACCGCCTGTGGCGCGCCCTCCCCCACCACTCGGTCAGCATCACCGGGGGCGAGCCGCTCATGCAGGCCGCCCGCCTGGCCCGGCTGGCGCCCCGCCTGTCCGAGCGGGGCCATCGCCTCTCGCTGGAGACCAACGGCATGCTGGCCCATGGGCTGGCCCGGGTCCTGCCCTGGCTCGGGCACGTGAGCATGGACATCAAGCTCCACAGCGTCGACGGCCAGGGAGTCGATGTGCGAGCCCAGCGCCGCTTCCTGGAGATGGCCGCGGTCGCCTGCGCCACGTCGGTGAAGATCGTGCTCGGACCGGCCACGTCGGGCGCCGAGCTCGAGGAGGCGATGGCGATGGTCGCCCAGGTCGCGCCGGCCGTCGAGGTCTTCCTCCAGCCCGTCACCCCGTTCGCGGAGATGAGGGCCGCGCCCACGCCCGAGGAGGTCCTGGACCTTCACGATCGGGCCCTGCGCATCCACCCCGCCACCCGGGTCGTGCCCCAGACCCACAAGCTCATCGGCCAGCTGTGAGCGCGCCCGCGTGAAGGTTCTCGTCAGCGGATCCCACGGGCTCATCGGCTCGGAGCTGGTGGCCCGCCTCGCGGCCGGGGGACACGAACCGGTGCGGCTGGTTCGCGGCGGTGGCGCGGGCCGGCCGGGCCAGGTGGGCTGGGACATCGGGGCCGGGCGCATCGACGCCGGCGCTCTGGACGGCGTGGACGCGGTGGTGCACCTGGCCGGCGAGGGCATCGGGGCCCACCGGTGGTCGGCCGCCCACAAGCGCGGCATGGTGTCCAGCCGGGTGGAGGGCACCCGCCTCCTGGCCCAGGCCCTGGCCGGGGCGGGCACGGCACCGTCGGTCATGGTCAGCGCCTCGGCCGTGGGCTACTACGGCGACCGGGGCGACGAGGAGCTCACCGAGGCCAGCCCCGGGGGTCAGGGCTTCCTGGCCGACCTGTGCCGGCAGTGGGAGGCGGCCACCGCCCCGGCAGAGTCCGCAGGCGTGCGCGTCGTGCACCTGAGGTCGGGCGTCGTGCTCAGCCCCAAGGGGGGCGCCCTGGCCAAGCAGCTCCCCCTCTTCCGCTTCGGACTGGGCGGACGGCTGGGCCCGGGACGGCAGTGGACGAGCTGGATCTCGCTGGACGACGAGGTGGGGGCCATCCTCCACGCCCTGGACGGCGCCCACGACATCAGGGGCGCCCTGAACGCCACCGCCCCCGCGCCGGTCACCAACGCCGAGCTCACCCGCACCCTGGCCCGGGTGCTGCGCCGGCCGGGCGTGGCGCGCGTCCCGGGCGTGGCCCTGCGGGCCGTACCGCTTCCGCCACACCGAGTTGGCAGGCGCGCTGCGCGACCTGCTGGCCCGTTGAGAACGGGCCCGCAGCTACCCTCGCCTCGTGGGTGAGGACGGCCTCAGCGCCGACGTGGTGGTGGCGGGCGCAGGACCGGCGGGATCGGCGGCGGCCCTCACCCTGGCCCGGGCCGGAAGGGACGTCCTGCTCGTCGACAAGGCCCGCTTCCCGCGCGAGAAGTGCTGCGGCGACGGGCTGACCACGGCGGCCCTGCGCCATCTCGAGGACCTCGGCCTCGACCCCGGCGACGTCCCGTCGTGGCAGGTGGTGGAGGACGTGTGCGTGCGCTCACCGTCGGGACGCACGGTCGACTTCCCGCTTCCGCGCGGCCGGGGCATGTACGCCGCGGTTGCCCTGCGCCGCGACCTCGACGCCGCCCTGGTCGAGCTGGCCCGCAGCGGAGGCGTGCGCGTCGCCGAGGGCCATCGCCTCCTGGACGCCCGCCCGGGCCGCGCCTCGATGAGCGTCGACCTGGAGGGGATGGGCACCGTGCAGGCGCGCTACGTCATCGGCGCCGACGGGGTCTGGTCACCGTTGCGCAAGGCCCTGGGCGCGCTGGACAGCGGCGGCGGCCCCAACGCCGGCAACGGCGCCGCGGGGACGGGTTACCTGGGCGAGTGGCACGCCTTCCGCCAGTACGTGGGCGGCGTGGAGGGCGACGGCAGTCGCCTCTGGGTCTGGTTCGAGCCCGACCTGCTCCCCGGCTACGCCTGGTCCTTCCCCCTGGCCGGGGGCCGGGCCAACGTGGGCTTCGGCCTTCCCCGGGGCGACGGCCGTCCGGCCCGGGAGCTGGGCCAGATCCTGGCCGACGTGCTCGCCCGCCCCCACGTGCGCGCCGCGCTGGGCCCCGGGGCCAGCGTCGAGTCCCCCCACCGGGCCTGGCCCATCCCGTCCCGCCTGGGGACCAC
Source organism: Actinomycetota bacterium (assembly GCA_005884125.1). Classification (GTDB taxonomy): domain Bacteria; phylum Actinomycetota; class Acidimicrobiia; order Acidimicrobiales; family AC-35; genus AC-35. Next base: position 34,535 of record VAXP01000093.1, read on the forward strand.
GGCGCTGGACGCGGCCGGGGGCCGGGCCCTGTTCGTGGGCGACGCGGCCCGGGCTCCCGACCCCATGACGGGCGAGGGCATCGCCCAGGCCCTGGAGACGGGGACGCTCGCGGCCCGGGCCATCCTGGGCGCCGGCCCCTTCCGGCCCGACGAGGCGGCCCGGACCTATGGCTCGGCCGTGCGCCGGGGCATGGTGGTGGACAACGGCCTGGCCGCGCTGCTCTCCCGGGCCCTGAGCCACCGCAGGGGGGCCAGGGGCGCGGTGCGCCTGGCCGCAGCGTCGGACTGGACCCGGCGCAACTTCGCCCGCTGGCTGTTCGAGGACTACCCCCGGGCCGTGCTGGCCACGCCCCACCGGTGGCGGGCGGGGATGCTGAGCGGGCCCGGCGCCTACGCGGGCTGGCGGGCCGCGGCGTAGATGGCCGAGCGGGCCTCGGCCCAGCTGCGGCCGGCTTCCACGTCGACGTCGTGGGGCAGGCCCAGGACCCTCTCGGCGATGATGTTGCGCTGCACCTCCGAGGTTCCCCCGCCGATGGTCAGGGCGGGCGAGAACAGGAACCCGTAGGACCACTCCAGGTCGGGCGCGCCCAGGGGGCCCGCCGAGGCCAGCATCCCGGCGGCGCCGGCCAGGTCCTTGGCCAGGCCCATGATGTGCTGGCCGTGGGCGTCGGCCAGGGCCTTGCGCACCGAGGCCTCGGGCCCGGGCTGGCGGCCCCGGACGGCGGCGGTGAGGGTGCGCAGGCGGATGAGGCGCAGGACCTCTCCCTCGATGTACACCTCGGCCAGGCGCTGGCGCAGGACGGGATCGTCCAGCCCGCCCGCGTCCCTGGCCAGGCGCACCAGGTCGGCCGCGGTGGGACCGCGCCCCCACAGCGCCCCTTCGCCCGACAGCGAGACCCGCTCGTTCCCGAGCGTGACCTTGGCCAGGGCCCAGCCCCCGTTCTCCTGGCCCACCAGGTTCTCGGCCGGTATGCGGGCGTCGTCGAAGAACACCTCGTTGAAGGCGTGCAACCCCGTCATCTCCACGATGGGCGAGATGGTGATCCCGGGCGCGTCCATGGGGCAGACGAAATAGGAGATGCCCTGATGCTTGGCCACGTCGGGATCGGTGCGGGCCACCAGGATGCCGAACCTCGCCTGGTGGGCGAGCGTGGTCCAGATCTTCTGGCCGCTCACCACGTAGGTGTCGCCGTCGCGCACGGCCCTGGTCTCCAGGTTGGCCAGGTCGGACCCGGCCCCGGGCTCGCTGAAGAGCTGGCACCACAGCTCCTCGCCCGACAGCATGGGCAGCAGGTAGCGCTGCTGCTGCTCCCCGGTCCCGGCGTGGATGAGGGTGGGGCCGGCCCAACCGATGCCGATGGGGTTGACGGGCTTGACCACCCCGGCCCGGCGCAGCTCGTCCTCGATGACGAGCTGGTGGATGGGATCGGCGTCCAGGCCCCACGGACGGGGCCAGTGCGGGGCCACGTATCCGGCCTCGGCCAGCCGCCGGCCCCTGGGCCGAGGGTTGGCCTTGACCCACTCCCGCACCGCGATGCGCCTGGAATCGTCGTCGCCGGGAAGGTCGAAGTCCACGGCGGAAAGGTAGTGGCTCGCCCGCGAATCAGGCCCCGAAGACGGCGGCCAGCTCGGCGGGGACGGCCGTCTCCAGCTGGCCGTAGGTGCAGGTCCGGGGCTGGCGGTCGGGACGCCAGCGCCTGAAGGTGGTGGCGTGGCGGAAGCGGTCTCCCTGGAGGTGGTCGTAGGCCACCTCGCACACCAGCTCGGCCCGCAGGGGCTCCCAGCTCAGGTCCTTCTTGGCGTTCCACCGGGAGGGCGCACCCGGTTTGCGCCCCGCCGAGGCGGCGTGGGCCTCGGCCTCGGCCCATCCCTGCCAGGGATGACCGTCCAGGGCGTCCACCCGGTAGGGCGCCAGCTCCTGGACCAGCTCCCGGCGGCGCTGCAGGGTGAACGAGGCGGTGACGCCCACGTGGTGCAGCGTTGCCTCCTCGTCGTAGAGGCCCAGGAGCAGCGAGCCGATCACACCGCCTGACTTGTGCCACCGGAACCCGGCCACCACGCAGTCGGCGGTGCGCTCGTGCTTCACCTTCATCATGACCCGCTCGTCCTCGCGGTAGGGAAGGTCGAGGCGCTTGGCCACCACGCCGTCGAGGCCCGCGCCCTCGAAGCGCACGAACCAGTCCTCGGCCACCTGGCGATCGGTGGTCGCGGGCGTGAGGTGCACCGGAGGCTTGGCCGACGACAGCACCCGCTCCAGCTCGGCCCTGCGCTCGGCGAAGGGCGCAGGCCTGAGGTCGCGGTCGTCCAGGGCCAGCAGGTCGAAGGCGACGAAGGACGCGGGCGTGGTGCGGGCCAGGAGCTGCACCCGGGAGTCGGCGGGATGGATGCGCTGGAGGAGGGCTTCGAACTCCAACCCGTCCTCTCCCGCGATCACGATCTCGCCGTCGAGGACGCAGCGCTCGGGCAGGTACGCCCGCAGAGGGTCGAGGAGCTCGGGGAAGTAGCGCGTGAGCGGACGCTCGTTGCGGCTGCCCAGCTCGACCTGGTCCCCGTCCCGGAACACGATGGAGCGGAAGCCGTCCCACTTGGGCTCGAACAGCATCCCTTCGGCCGGGGGCAGGGTCCGGGCCAGCTTGGCCAGCATGGGGGCCACGGGCGGGCGCACGGGCAGGGACACGCCGTCACCTTGCCACGGGAGGCGGCGACGGAGCCCGGGCCCACAGAAGCGGGGCCGGTAGCGAGGGCCTATAGGGCAGGGCCTAGGGGGCGGGAGGCGGGCCGCGCTCGGCCAGCACCTTGGCCACCCGCTCCACCAGGGGGTCGGCCCGGATGTCGTCCCAGGAGCGGGGCAGGGCCAGGGACCAGTTGGGCCAGGTGTCCCTGGTGCCCGGGATGTTGGGCCGCTCCTCTACGGCCAGGGCGTCCTCCAGGGTGGCCGCCACCAGGGCGCTGGGGGATCCCGCCAGCAGCTGGTAGGCGGCTTCCACCACCTGTTCCACGGGGGCGTCGGCGCTCACGTCCAGCCATTCGACCAGGCGCCGGCGCAGCCCCTCGGTCGACTCGGTGTTGGGGACCAGCCCCGCGGCCGTCTGGTCCTGCAGGTCCCGCCCGCTCCACAGCCCGGCGACGGTGGGCAGGTCGTGGGTGGTGACCGCGGCCAGAGAGCGCGCCGGCCACTGCGAGGGAGGCCGCGACTCGAACCACATCAGCTTGTAGGACAGCATGTCCCGGGCCGCCATCTCGTCGCGGACCCAGGGCTCGACCGTTCCCAGGTCCTCGCCCACCACGTAGGCCCGGGCCCGCACGCTCTCCAGGGCGAGGATGTCGAAAAGCTCCGACGCCGGATAGCGCACGTAGGTGCCGTCCCCCGGTCCCCCGCCGGGCGGGATCCAGAACAGCCGCGTCAGCCCCATCACGTGGTCGACCCGCAAGCCGGCCGAGTGGCGCAGGGCCGACCGAAGCGTCTGCACGAAGGGCTCGTACCAGGCCAGCCTCAGCCGCCACGGGTCGAAGGGCGGCACGCCCCAGTCCTGGCCGGCGGTGTTGAACTCGTCCGGCGGCGCCCCCACCCGCGCGCCCAGGGCGAAGGCCTCCTGCCACAGCCAGGCGTCGGCCCCGGCGGGGTCCACCCCCACGGCCAAGTCCTGCACCAGCCCCACGGCCCGACCCGACGCGGCCAGCTGGCGATCCACGAGCCACTGCAGCCACTGGTGGAAGCGGACGCGGTCCCGATTCCGGGTCACGAAGCCGAGCACGCCCGGCCCCTCGGGGTGGCGCAGCTCCACGGGCCACTCCCACCAGGGCCGGCCGTGCGCCTCGCTGATGGCGCAGAAGGTGGCGAAGCCGGCCAGCGACCCACCCCCGTCCCGACAGAAGTGGGCGAAGGCGTCGTGGGCGGTCGATCCCCGCAGTCCGTCCCGGTCGGAGGACAGGGCCGTGAAGCGGTCCCAGGCCCGCTCCAGCGCCTCCAGCTTCAGGGCCCAGACCGCGTCGCGGTCGATGCGGCGCTCGCCGTTGAGGGCCCGCCCCGCGGCCGCCAGCCGCTCCAGGTCGACGGCCGGGCCTGCGGCCCCGGGCACCTCCTCCACCCTGATGTAGATGGGGCTGCGCCAGCAGCGGCTGCTCGGGTAGTAGGGGCTGGGCTCCTGGGGCGTGCCCGGCAGGGGGGCATGGAGCGGGTTCAGCAGGGCCATGCCCGCCCCCCGCTCGGCCGACCACGAGCCCAGCTCGCGCAGGTCGGCCAGGTCGCCCATGCCCCAGCTGGCGCCCGAGCGCAGGGCGTAGAGCTGGACGGCCCACCCCCACGTGCGCAGGTCGGGGGGCAGGTGGCAGCGCCGGGGGCTGACGATCAGGCGCGCTCTGCGGCCGTCGTCCAGGCCGCGGAGGACGTGGTAGCCGAGCGGCAGGTCGGGGGCGGTCTCGCCTTCCACCTCGAGGGTGGTCCCGTCCTCCAGCACCAGCTGCCAGCGGCCCGGCGCGGGCACGGGTTGGCCCGCAGGCACGACCCGCACGGGGTCGTCCTCGCCCCGGCCCCGCGGGTGGGCGACGTCGTCGCCCCCGCCCATGGCCGCCACCAGCGCCGTGAGGGTGGCTTCGGGCGCCTCCCTCCAGTTGCCGCCGGCGTCGGGATAGCCGCGCTCGATCCCCCACTGCGCGGGATCGGTCATGGCCCGTTCTTAGCGCGGGGCCGG
>VAXP01000093.1:39241-66926 GCA_005884125.1 Actinomycetota bacterium
GTCCCGGTACAGGCCGGCCGGCGGCCTGGTGCCGGCCAGCCCCTGCCCGGGAAGCGCGCCCGCCACCAGGCCGGGGCCGGGCGGGGCCGAACGCAGCTTCTTGCGCATGCGCACCCGCGTGCCCCGGCCCCCTGCCACCTCTTCCACCTCGACCGAGCTCATGAGCTGGCGCATGAGGTACAGGCCCCGGCCCGACGTGGCCTCGGGGTCGACCTCGGCCCGGGCCCGCTCCAGGGCCGACGGATCCATACCCTGCCCGTGGTCCTCCACGACGATCACCACGTCGTCGGGGCGCAGCACGGCGGTCACCGAGTAGGTGCCGGGAAGCCCGGGGAAGGCGTGGCGCACGACGTTGGCGCAGGCCTCGTCCAGTGCCAGGATGACGTCCTCACAGCACTCGCCGTCCACGTCCAGGGCCTGAAGGTGGGCCAGCATGGCCATTCGGGTGCTGGGGAGGAGACGGGCGTCGGCAGGGAGTCCGAGCCTGATCTCTAGCCGCAATGGACCTCTCCCTGCTGAAAGCGTCTCACCTGGGAGTACCCAGACGGATTTGTCGGCAAACGAGCACCAGCTGACCGCCGCTCCGCCCCTGGCCGTGGGGGGTGCCTCCGTGCGCTGTGGCGCCTGCTCCTGGGCCGACCGCAGCCTGGTCAAGGAATCGGGCTGGTACCCGAAGAGGACGATGAGAGCGGCCCAGCGCCTGGCCTTCTACGCATCCCGCTTCCCCGTCGCCCTGGTCGACAGCACCTACCGCTTCCCGCCCACCCCCGACGTGGCCCGGCAGTGGGTGGAGCGCACGCCGGAAGGCTTCACCATGGACGTGGTGGCGTGGTCACTGCTCACCCACAACGCCACCCTGCCCGACTCGCTGTGGCCCGACCTGCAGGACGAGGTCCGTCCAGAGGCCCGCGACCGGCGCCGGCTCTACGCCGACCACCTGACCGCGGATGCCCGACGGGAGGCGTGGCGCCGCTTCGGCCACGCCCTGGAGCCCTTGCGCGCCGCCGGTCGCCTGGGCTGCGTCGTGCTGCGCTACCCCTACTGGATGCGGCCGGGAGAGACGGCCAGGGCCGCCATCGTCGAGGCGCGCGACGCCCTGTCGCATCTGCGCCTCGCCATCGAGCTGCCCAACCTCCTGTGGGTCGAGGACGATCAGTGCGAGCCCACCCTCGCCTTCCTCGAGGACCAGGACCTGGCCTTCGTGTGCACCGACGGCCCCCCGCAGGCCGAGGCCCGCCCTCCGGTCGTGGCCAGCACCAGCGACCTGGCCGTGGTCCGCCTCGAGGGCCGCAACCCCGGTGACTGGGACGAGGCCGGCCTCGACATGGCCCAGCGCTTCGCCTACCGCTACCCCCTGGTCGAGCTGGAGGAGTGGGTGCCCCGCCTCTCCGCCCTGGCCGCGTCCACCCCCGAAGTGCACGTGCTCATGGCCAACTGCTGGAGGGACGACGCGGTGGTGAACGCGGCCGAGCTGGAGGCGCTGCTGCGCAGGTCGGTGGCCCCGTCCAACTAGTGTCGATCGGCCATGCCCACGGCCACGACCGTCGACGGCGTCAGCATCGCCGTGCACGACCTCGGGGGGTCGGGCCCGCCCCTGCTCATGGCCCACGCCACCGGGCTGCACGGCCGGGTATGGGCGCCGGTGGCCTCCGAGCTGGCGGGCCGCTTCCGCCTGCGTCGCCTTCGACGAACGGGGCCACGGGGACTCCGGGCTCCCGCCCGGGCTGGACTTCGACTGGCGGGGCTTCGGCCGCGACGTGCTGGCCGTGGTCGACGAGCTCGGCCTCCAGCAGCCCTTCGCCGTGGGGCACTCCTGCGGAGGGGCGGCGTTGATCATGGCCGAGCAGGCCCGGCCCGGGACGTTCCGGGCCCTGTGGTGCTACGAGCCCGTGATCATGGCCGTGGCCGGCGTGGACGAGCGCTCGGGGATGCAGAACCCCATGGCCGAGGCTGCCCGGCGCCGGCGGGAGGTGTTCGCCTCTCGCCGCGAGGCCTACGACACCTACGCGTCGAAGCCGCCATACGACGCGGTGGCGGCCAAGGCGCTGTGGGCCTACGTGGAGCACGGCTTCGAGGACCTGCCCGACGGCACCGTGCGGCTCAAGTGCCGCAGGGAGAACGAGGCCCGGGTCTTCGAGCAGGGGGCCACCCACAACGCCTACGCCTGGCTGCCCGAGGTGCGCTGCCCCGTGGGCCTGGCCTACGGCGCGGCCGGGCTGGGGCCGCTGGGGGAGGCCAACACCGAGGCCGTGGCCTCCCGCCTGTCCCGGTCGCGGGTCACGGGCCTGGAGGGCCTCACCCACTTCGGCCCTCTGGAGGACCCGGGGCGGGTGGCCGAGGCGGCCGCCGCCTTCTTCGCCTCGCTTTCCGGGGAAGGTCCACCGTAGATGTCACAGCGCCCATCTAGCCTGGGGATGTATGGGTTTGCCCGTCCCGGCGACGCTGTCGCCCTCCAAGGTCTCGTCCTTCAAGGACTGCGGGCTGGCCTTCCGCTTCTCGGTTATCGACCGCCTGCCCGAGCCCCCCACGGTGGCGGCCACCAGGGGCACCCTCGTGCACCGGGCCCTGGAGCTGCTGTTCTGGGAGGTGCCTGAGGGCGAGCGCAGCCGGGCCGCGGCCCGGGCCCAGCTCGACCGGGCGTGGGAGGAGCTGCAGTCGAGCCCCGAGCTCGTCCATCTGGGCCTCACCCCGGAGGAGACCGAGGCCTTCCGGAGCGAGGCCGAGCAGCTGTTGGGCCGCTACTTCGAGCTGGAGGACCCCGATCGGGTCAGGGTCGTGGGCGTCGAGCTCATGATGGAGGCCGAGGTGGGCGGCGTCACCCTGAGGGGGATCATCGACCGCCTCGAGCTCGACGAGGACGGCGAGCTGGTCGTGACCGACTACAAGACGGGGCGGGCCCCGCCCATGACCCACGAGCAGGCCCGCCTGGGCGGCGTCCAGTTCTACGCCCTGCTGTGCGAGCAGGTGCTGGGGCGGCGGCCGGCGCGCATCCAGCTCCTCTACCTGAGCGAGCCCACCGCCATCGTGGCCATCCCCTCCGAGCAGTCCATCCGGGCCCTGAGGCAGCGCACCGCCGCGGTGTGGGCCGCGGTGGTCAGGGCCTGCGAGGCGGAGGACTTCCGACCCCGGCCGGGACGGCTGTGCGACTGGTGCGCCTTCCGCAGCTACTGCCCGGCGTGGGGCGGCGACCCGAGCCTGGCCGGCCAGCCAGCCCCGGCCGACGCCACCGTCGCCGAGGTCACCGCCCTGGCCCTGGACACAGGCTGACCGTCCGGCCCCGTCGCCGGTGTTCATCTCCCCCACCAACCGCCGCCGGGTCCAGGCCTTCGACCGCGGGGTCGACGCCGCCTTCGACCGGATCCGGGGGGTGCGCGCCCTCGACCGCCTCTTCTACGGAGCCTCGGCCCTCGGGGACCACGGCCTCATCTGGCTCATCCTGGGCGCCCTGCGGGGCCTGCAGTCGGAACACGACTGGGACGCCACCGTCCGCGCCGCGGTGGGGGTGGGCGCCGAGTCGGCTCTGGTGAACCTGGGGGTGAAGTCGCTGTTCAGGCGCTCGCGCCCCGTCTGGGACGGGCCCCGGCCCCACGTCCTGCGCCAGCCCCGGACCAGCAGCTTCCCCAGCGGCCACGCCACCTCGGCCTTCACCGCGGCCGCCCTGCTCTCCGACGACGACCCGCTGTGGCCCGCCTACTACGCGGTGGCCCTGGTCGTGGCCTGGAGCCGGGTCTACGTCCGTATCCACCACGCCTCCGACGTGCTCGGCGGGATCGCGGTGGGGATGGTGCTGGGCCGGGTCGGGCGGCGGCTGTTCCCCCTTCCCGGGGCCCGGGAATCGCAGCCCCGGCGTTGGGGTTCGCAGGGAGCATGACTACCCGCTTCGCGGTGACTTGGGACTATCGCTGTCCGTTCGCCCGCAATGCCCACGAGCACCTGGTGGCCGGGCTGAAGGCCGGTGCCGGCTGGGAGGTGGAGTTCTCTCCCTTCTCGCTGAGCCAGGCCCATGTGGAGGAGGGGGAGGGCGACGTCTGGGAGGACCCGTCCAAGCGGGCCGACCTCATGGCCATGGAGGCGGGCATCGTCGTGCGCGACCGCATGCCCGAGCGCTTCGCCGACGTCCACCTCGCCCTCTTCCGGGCCAGGCACGACGAGGCCAGGGACCTGCGCGAGCCCGCGGTGGTGCGCAGGGCTCTGCAGGAGGCCGGCGTCGACGCCGACACCGTGCTGGCCGAGATCGCCGACGGCTGGCCCCACGAGGTGTTCCGCAAGGAGCACGAGGTTGCAGTCGCCGAGAACCGGGTCTTCGGCGTGCCCACCTTCGTGCTCGACGGCCGGGCCGTCTTCGTCCGGCTGATGAACCGCCCCCAGGGCGACGGCGACCTGGCCCGCACCACCGTCGACCGCGTCCTCGACCTGCTCAAGGGCTGGCCCGAGCTCAACGAGTACAAGTACACGACCATCGCCCGCTGAGCGTCCGGGCCCGGCCCCGGGCCGGGCCGTTAGCCTGAGCTGATCATGGCCACCGCAGGCGCGAGCGCGCGCATGACAGCCACCGAGGCGCTGATGTGGAGCGTCGAGCGCGACCCGGTGCTGCGCTCCTCGTTCACCAACGTGACCATCCTGGAGCACAGCCCCGACGTGGCCCGCCTGCGAGGTCGCGTCGAGCGCTCTCTGGAGGACACCCCCCGTCTCCGCCAGCGCGTCCATGTGCCCGTGGGACCTTTGCCCGTCCCGGAGTGGGTGGACGATCCCCAGTTCGACCTCGACTACCACATCCGCCACGTGGCCCTGCCACCTCCGGGCATCGAGCGCCAGCTCCTGGACCTGGCCGCCCTGATGGCCCAGGACGCCTTCGACCCCGCCCGCCCGCTGTGGCAGTTCACCGTGGTGGACGGCCTCGAGGGCGGTCGCGCCGCGCTGCTGGCCAAGCTGCACCACACCGTCACCGACGGCGTGGGTGGGTTGCGCATGTCGATGGGCTTCATCGACCTCGAGCCCAACCCCTCGACCGACGGCCCGGCCACCCGGGCCAGGAGGAAGGACGCCGACCCGGAGGCGACGGGCGGCGCCGCCGCGGGCGACAGCGGCGAGGGTGGTCCGGGCGGGCTCGTCACCGAGCTGGCCCGCCAGCTGGGACGCGTCCCGCAGGCCGTGAGCGACGCGGCCGAGCTGCTCTCCCATCCCATCGGCACGGGACGCGACGTGGCGGCCCAGGCGGTTGAGACGGCTCGCTCCTTCGTACGCCAGGCAGTCGTCACCGACACGTCCCGATCGCCGCTGTGGGCGGGCCGGCGCTCCGTGGGCCGGCACTTCGAAGCCATGCGCGTCGAGCTCGAGCCTCTCAAGCGGGCCGCCCGCGCTCTGGGAGGGACGGTGAACGACGCATACGTGACGGCGGTGAGCGGTGGCGCGGGCGCCTATCACCGGGCCCAGGGCGTGGACCCGCCCGAGCTGCGCATGTCCATGCCCATCAGCACCCGCAGCGACCGCTCGTCGAGCGGCAACGCCTTCGTCCCCGCGCGCGTGCTGGTGCCCACCGACGTCGAGGATCCCCTCGAGCGCTTCGCCCTCGTCCACCAGCGGCTGACGGCGGTCAAGGAGGAGCGGGCCCTGGGACTGGCCAACGCCTTCGCCGGGGTACTGACGGGCCTGCCCGCCCCCCTGCTGGCCCGCCTCGCCCGCCAGCAGGTGGAGACGGTCGACTTCGCCGCGTCGAATCTGCGGGGCTCACCCGTGGACCTCTTCGTGGCCGGCGCCCGGGTGGCGTCCAACCACCCCATGGGCCCCACGGCCGGCACCGCCTTCAACGTCACCGTGCTCTCCTACACCGACAGCCTCGACGCCGGGCTGGTGGTGGACACGGCCGCCATCGACGACCCCGCGCTTCTGCGGAACTGCATCGCCCGGGGCCTGGCCGAGATGGCCGAGGTCGGGGAGAGCGGCGAGGTGGCCCGGCCCCCGAACTGACGGCCCGGCCCCCGAACTGACGGCCCGGCCCCGACCTCATGGCCCGGCCCCCCGAACTGACGGCCCGGCCCCCGACCTGAGCGCAGACGCCGCCCTACCATCTCCGGCCATGGATCTGGCCGGTCGGGTAGCGGTGGTCACCGGGGGTGGGAGCGGCATCGGGCGGGCCCTGTGCCTGCGCTTCGCGGCAGAGGGCGCCCGCGCCGTCGTGGTGGCCGACCTCGACGGCGACGCGGCCAAGAAGGTCGCGACCGAGACCGAGGCTGCGGGCGGCGCCGGGGTCCAGGGCGTGCCCGCGCCCCTCGACGTGGCCGACGAGCCCCAGGTGGCCGAGCTCGTGCGCCGGATCGAGTCCGAGGTCGGGCCCATCGCCCTGTTCTGCTCCAACGCCGGGTTGGGCGGCGGGGGCGGGGTCGACGCCGACGACGGGACGTGGGACCGGCTGTGGCGGGTGCACGTGATGGCCCACGTCTTCGCGGCCAGGGCGGTGCTGCCTCCCATGCTGGCCCGGGGCGAGGGCTACCTCCTCCACACCGCGTCGGCCGCGGGCCTGCTGACCAACATGGGCAACGCTCCCTACAGCGTGACCAAGCACGCCACCGTGGCCCTGGCCGAGTGGCTCTCCATCACCTACGGGGACGCGGGCATCGGGGTGTCCTGCCTCTGCCCCCAGGGCGTGCGCACGCCCATGCTGCTGGCCGGCCTGGACGCGGCGGCCGCGGCCGAGGCCGTGCCCGCGTCGGCCGTGCTGGCCGCCGGGGGGCTGCTGGAGCCCGACGACGTGGCCGAGGCCGTCGTCTCCGGCATCGGCGAGGGCCGGTTTCTGATCCTCCCCCACCCCGAGGTGGCCGAGTACCTGCGGCGCAAGGCGACCGACCCCGACCGCTGGCTGCGGGGCATGCGTCGCATGCAGGCCCAGGTGGCGGCGACGGGCCGGCAACCCAAGCCGTAGCATCCGCCCATGGCCCTGCGACTCGAGCCCAAAGACGAGTACATGCACGAGCTCGGCCCCGAGCCGAACTTCAACGAGAGCATGTACTTCAACCTCTTCGACCCCTCCCAGCGCATCGGGGGGTTCTGGCGCCTCGGGAACCGGGCCAACGAGGGTCAGGCCGAGATGACCGTGTGCCTTTACCTGCCCGACGGCAGGGTGGCGTTCATGTTCGGGCGGCCCCCCATCACCTCCAACGACGCCTTCGACGCGGGCGGGTTGCGCATCGAGGTCCTGCGCCCCTTCGAGGAGCTCCACGTCTCCTACCGCGGCCGGGTCGTGCTCCTCGAACGGCCCCTGGAGATGGCCGACCCCAAGGCCGCCTTCACCGAGAACCCCCACGAGGACTGCCAGGTGGCCGTGACCTTCACCCACGTGTCCACCCCCTTCGGGGGCGAGCCCCGGGAGCCCCGCGAACCCACGGGCGAGGAGTTCGCCCGGGGCCACTACGAGCAGCTCATCGCGGGCGAGGGCACCATCGCCGTGGGCGAGCAGTCATGGGACGTGCGCGGCCACGGCCTGCGCGACCACTCGTGGGGGCCGCGGTACTGGCAGGCGCCCTGGTACTACCGCTGGCTCACGGCCAACTTCGGACCCTCCTTCGGGTTCATGGGCTCGCGCATCGCCCGCCGGGAAGGCCCGGGGACGCGGGGCGGGTTCGTGTGGGACGGCACGGTGATGAAGCTGGTCGACGACATCGAGATCAAGACCGGCTGGGCGGGCGAGGACTGCTACCACGACGGCATCGAGGCCACCCTGCGCACACGCGACAAGGAGTGGCACGTACGGGGGAAGGTGATCTCCCTGATCCCCCTGCGCAACCGTCGCGACGCCATGGTGACCAGGATCTCCGAGGGCCTGACCGAGTGGTCCCTCGACGATGGCCGCGTGGGCTACGGCATGAGCGAGTACCTGGACCAGATCGTCGACGGCCGCCCCGTCGGCATCGGCGAGTAGCGCTCAGCCCCTCTCCCCCGACGGCTGGGCCGCGGCCAGGGCCGCGGCCGCCACCTCCTCCTCGGGGCGCCGGGGCCGGGCGGCCACGGCCGCGGCCCGCTCGTCCAGCCGCCAGCGCCGCTCCAGGGCCGCCACCTCGCCCTCGTCCCTGACCGGGGCGGGGGGCGGCTTCACCTCGGGCAGGTGGAACACGTACAGGTTCCAGTAGATCAACAGCCCGAAGCGCTCTATGTCGCGGTAGAGGCCGCGCTCGGCCTCGATGGACCGGCTGAAGCCGGCCTGCCGGAAGCGCTCGGTCCACCACGAGAAGGAGGCCATGGTGAGGTGGCCCTCGATGGGCTCGCCCCGCACGTCGCGGTAGATGTCGATGTGGGGTATGGGCCCCTCGTACTGGGGGCCGAGCGACTCGTAGTAGGCGACGCGGTCGTCGCGCACCTTGACCTGGTACCAGCCCCCGGGGCCGGCCTGGTTGGGGCCGAAGGACGGGATGGTGGCCACCACGTAGCCCCCGCACACCCGGCGCAGCTCGGCCAGGGCCGAGGGCACGGCCTCGGGGGGCAGGTGCTCCAGGGTCTCCAGCACCGTCACCAGCTCGAAGCTGCCCTCGGCGAAGGGCAGGCGCTCGAGCAGGCTCCCCTGCCTGAGCCGGCCCCGGGCCCCGGGGGCGGCGTGCTCCACGGCGTAGGCGCTCACGTCCACGCCCATGGCGTCGACGCCGACCTCCTGCAACGCCTCCACCACGAAGCCCATGGCGCAACCGACGTCCAGGGTCCGCCCCACACCGAAGTGCTTCCACACCAGGTAGGCGGCCACGTCGGCGTTGCTGGTGGACCGGTCGTAGCGCTCGTAGCCGGACAGGCCCATGCGGTCGAGGGCGTTGCGCCCGGCGCCGAAGTAGCCGCCGCCGTACAGGCCGTCGTCGGCGTCGCGGATGGCCGATCGCAGCCCGTCGTCGGCGCGCTGGAGCAGTCGCCGCCCTCTGGGGCTTCGGGCTGCCAGCCGCCCCAGCGACCGGCGCAGGAGTGAGGCCACCGGGCCGGGAGCGTACCGGCCGGCCGGCTATAGGCTGGCGGGCGTGGCCGCAGCCGGACCGGTGGAAGACGCGGGCGAGCTCACGACCTGCCCGTCCTGTGGAGCCGAGGTGCGCAAGAAGGCGATGATCCCGGTGCTGCGGGCCATCGTCGCCTCCGGCTACCTCTGCAGCGACTGCGCCCGGGCCACGCTCGCCAACCGGGCCCCGTCGGCCGACGGCGCCCAGGGTGCCGACGCCGCTCAGAAGCCGGCCGCCTCCGCCCCCGCGGCCCGGCCCACTTCGCCTGGAAGCGCGGGCACGCCCACCAGGTAGCCCTGGATGGCGTCGCAGCCCAGCTCGCTCAGCAGGTCGAGGGTGGGCTCGTTCTCCACCCCGATGGCCGTGACCCGCAGACCCAGCGAGTGGCCCAGCTCGATGACCGAACGCACGATGGAGGCGTCGGTGGAGTTGTCGGCCATGTCGGCCACGAAGGAGCGGTCGACCTTGAGGTCGTGCACGGGCAGACGCTGGAGGTAGGCCAGCGACGAGTACCCGGTGCCGAAGTCGTCGATGGCCAGACGGACGCCCAGCGCCGCCAGCCGGGTCACCGTCTCCAAGGCCGCGCCCGGGTTGGCCATCATGCCGCTCTCGGTGATCTCGAGCTCGAGCTGCTCTCCGGCCACCCCCGTCTCCCGCAGGAGCTGGGCCACCCTGTCGACCAGCTCGGCGTCGTGGAGGACGCGCGCCGAGATGTTCACGGAGACGGCCAGGTGATGGTTCTCCTCCTCCCACTGCCGCACCTGGCTCAGGGCGCTGCGCAGCACCCACCAGGTGAGGGGCTTGATGAGCCCGGTCTGCTCGGCCAGGGGCACGAAGTTGTCCGGGCCGATCAGACCCAGGACGGGGTGGCGCCAGCGGACCAGGGCCTCCACCCCGGTCAGGACCCGGCCCCTCAGATCGATGATGGGCTGGTAGTGGCACACCAGCTCGTCGGTCTCCAACGCCTCCCGCAGCTCGGCCACCAGGGCCAGGCGGCGCACGTCGTGGTGGTCGAAGTCGGCGTCGTAGGTGGCCGGGCCGGTGCCCAGCTGCTTGGCCCGGTACATGGCCACGTCGGCGCAGCGCAACAGGGTTGAGGTCTCCATGCCGTGGTCGGGAACCAGGGCGATCCCCACGCTGGCCCGCACCCGCAGGCCCATCCCGTCCACCTCCAGGGGCTCCTCGACCGCGCCCAGCAGCTTGACCGCCACCCGCTCCGCCTCCCCGGTCTCCACGTCGGTCAGCACGATGGCGAACTCGTCGCCTCCGAGGCGGGCCACGGTGTCGGTCTGGCGCACGACCTCCGTCAGTCGGGCCCCGATGCGGGTCAGCACCACGTCGCCGACGTGATGACCCAGGGTGTCGTTGATCTCCTTGAAGCCGTCCAGGTCCATGAGCAGGAGGGCGGCCGCCCGCCCCGAACGCCGGAAGGCCTGGATGGCCCGCTCCAGGCGGTCGGCCAGCAGCACCCGGTTGGGCAGGGTGGTCAGCGAGTCGTGCAGGGCCAGGTGGCGTATCTCCTCGTCCTTGCCGTGGCGGTCGACGGCCATCACGATCACGTTGGCCATCGTCTGCAGGAAGTGGACGTCGTCGGGGCTGAAGGCCCGGGTGACGCGGTCGAAGGCGGCGAGTATGCCCGTCTCGTCCCGCGAACCTCGGAGAGGCACGCACGCTCCGCTGTGGACGCCCTGATCCGTGATGACGGCGGAGGGCGTGAATCGGGTCTCGGCCTCCATGTCCTCGATGACCACCGGCTCACCCGTGGTCATGACCAGGTGGGCCAGAGACCCCTGGGCCAGCTCGCCGGGCATGGGCCCGCCCATGAGCTCGGCCCGCCCCGGCCCGCAGGATGAGCTCGGCCCGGGCCAGGTCGGTCTCGGCCACCCCGACCATGGGCACGGCCAGGGCCCCGGCCACGGCCGCGGTGGCAGCCTGCATCAGCTCGGTGGGCTCGACCCGGGCCAGGGCCCGCTGGCTCAGCTCGGCCACCGCGGCCTGCTGCACGGCCCTGGCCCGCAGGTCGGCCTCGGCCCGGCGCCGCTCCGCCAGCTCGTTGGTCGCCGCGGCGAAGAGCCGGCCGTTGTCCAGGGCCAGGGCGGCCCGGTCGGCCAGCTCCTGGACGTAGGCGGCGTCGGCCGCGTTGTAGGCGCCCCCCGCCCGCAGGCACACGAGCACGCCCAGGCGCCGGCCCCTGATCATCACGGGGGCGGCGATGAGGCTGGTGATGCCCGCCTCGCGCACGTAGCCGCTGGAATGAGGGCCGAGCAGGGCCTCGATCTCCTCGGGGCGGGGCTCGGGCAGCCACACCCGCCGGAGGGTGCTCAGCACCGGGGGGCGACCCGCCTGGGCGCCGGCGCCATCAGGCGCCTCCTCGTCCTCGGTGACCTCGGCGACCTCAATGACCGACGCCAGTGCCGCCGTGAGCCCGGCGCCCTCTTGGGGTCGGGGGTCGTGCACGGCGATGGTGCCGGCCCCCGAGTCGTCGCCCGCCACGTGCAGGAAGCAGGCGTCGTGGAGGGACTCGGCCGTACGCCGGGCCACGATGCTGGCCACCGCCTCCACGTCGGGGACGAGGGATGCGAGCTCGCGCGACAGCTCGGCCATGGCCGCCATGCGCGCGGCCTGACCCCGCAGCGCCTGGTATCCAGCGACGTCGGTCGTCGCCGGAACCGGCGGCTCCGCTCCGCCCATCCCGCCCCCGTCTCGTTTGTTGGCGATGGGGGGGCCCGATCGCCCGAGCGTGCAACGCCCGCGCCTGCCCCCGTCGGTCGGACGGTACATAAGCGCTCGCGCTCCGTGAGGTACTGCCCTAAAAATGACGCGATCGGGGGACGTCACGACTGCGCCGGTGTGACTACCGGCGTCGTGGTCGAGGCCGAGATCGGGGCTGAGTCGGGTTCGGGTTGACCGCGCCGAGTGTCCGACTACGGGCGAACGGCGAGATCCACCGCGCCGCCCGGACCGCCCAAACCGCCCGCGGCGCCGTGGAAGGCGGCGTCGCCGAAGCTGTAGACGGCCCCGTCGGCGGTCAGGGCCCAGTAGCCCTCGCTCGTGTCGGTCGGGCGCAGGCGACGGGCGGGGCTGGTGTGGCACGGGACCGTTCCCGGAAGGCCCCCGTGGTAAGCGGCGACGAAGGAGAACACGCCCCCGTCGGCGGACATGAGCCAGTAGCCCGGGCGCCCGTCCCGGGGCGCAGCCATGGACACGATGGGGCTGGTGAGGCGGGTGCCGGCGGTGGAGCCGTGGTAGGTCGCGTCGCCGAAGGAGAACACCCCGCCGTCGGCCGCCACCAGCCAGTAGCCCCCTCCGCTGGCCGTGGGGGTGATGGCCACGACCGGCGCGTTGAGGCGCATGGCGCCCGTCGCCCCGTGGAAGGCGGCGTCACCGAAGGCGAACACACCGCCGTCGGCGGCCAATATCCAGTAGCCGTTGCCGCTGGGCGTCGGTGTGATCGAGACCGGCGCGGCGTTGAGGCGCTTGCCGCCCAGAGAGCCGAGGTAGCGGGCTCCGCCGAAGGCGAAGACGCCACCGTCGGCGCCCAGCACCCAGTAGCCGTCGCCCGCGGGCGTGGCCGCCAGCGACACGGCCCGCTCCCTCACGCCCGCGGAGGGAAGGCTGCCCAGGAAGGGAGCGTCGAAGCCGAACACGCCACCGTCGGCGCCCAGCACCCAGTAGCCGCGCCCGGAAGCGGCCGCGGGCGCGCCGGCGGGGTCGCTGGAGTCGTAGCAGCGCCAGGAGGCGTTCAGGAAGCCCTGCATGGCGAAGAACTGGCTAGACACGAAGCGCCAGGAGTGGTCCCCCTGGGGTAGGACCAGGTCCGAGAAGGCTCCGGCACCGTCGAGTAGTCCCTTGAAGCGGGTCGACTCCCCCTCCGTCAGCGGCACCTTGTCGCTGCGGCCGTCGTCCAGCATGGTGCGCAGGGCCCGGGCCCGGTCCGGGTGCTGGTCGGGGCTGTTGGCCGCCATGGCCGCGCCGTCACCCGCGAACACACCGCTGGGATCGTCGATGTGGAAGTACCCGTCGAGGGACACCACCTGGGAGAAGAGCTCAGGGTGCCTGAGCCCCAGGTTGGCCGCGCCGTACCCGCCCATGGAGAAGCCCGCTATGCCCCGATGGTCGCGGTCCCGCGCCTGGCTGCCCTCCACCGCGGGGATGGCCACCTTGACGATGAACGACTCGACGCGGTCGGCGCCGTCCACCGAGTCTGCCCACTCCGTGTCCGGGTGGGCGTTGCCGTTGCCGTCGGGAGCGGCCACGACGAAGGGCGACCCGCCCGACGCGATCCAGCCGTCCATGGCTTGTGCCAGTCCGGCGTCGAACACGTCGCCGGGGCCGCCGGGGAGGCCGTGCAGGAACCAGAGCACGGGCAAGTTCGAGCTGTCGGGACCGGGCGGGCGATAGACCCACACGTCGCGCGTCCGCCTGTCGCTATCGGCCGAGGGCAGGTGCAGCACCTGCACGGTGCCCGGTCCCGAGGCGGCCGCCATCTGCACCGAGGGCCGGCCCGGCATCACATCGGCCAGCGGGGCCAGTCCCAGCACCAGGAGCGCGAGGACCAGGGGCGCGATGGCCGCCAACGTCCTCGTCCGCCTCGCCTGCGGTGCCAACAGGTGCTCGCCGCTCCTCGGGTGCTCGGGCTCAGCCCGTCCTCAGCCACCCCCCTGGAACGCCCGGCTGGGTCTTGCCCCTAACCCCCAGCCGCGGGGGAAAGGTCTCGGACGGCCTGGCGCACGTCGATGCCGAACGGGAGGATAGCCAAAGCGGTCGTGGTTACGCCGTTGTCGACGTAGCGCCCGATGTGCTCCCGGCACGCCTCCGGAGGCCCGTGCACGATGAGCTCGTCCACCACCTGGTCGGGTATGGCCGCGGCCGCGGCCTTGCGATCGCCCGCCTTCCACGCGTCCCACATGGCCTTGAGCTGGGGACCGCGGCCCAGCCACTCGTGGAAGGCGGCGTACACGGGCACGTTGAGGTAGGCGGCGATGGCCATGCGCCCGTAGCCCCGCACCGTCTCGGCGTCGGGCGATGGGCAGCAGAAGATGCGGGCCACGATCTCCTTGCCCTGCCCCACCTCGGGCACGACCTGGCGCACGTCGTCGGCCGAGAGCCAGTTGATGATGGCGCCGTCGCCCTCCCGGCCGGCCAGGCGCAGCATGCCCGGACGCAGGGCCGCCACCAGTATGGGAGGGACCTCGGGCGGGCGGCGCCCGAGACGGAACCCCTTCACGGCGAAGGTCCCGTAGGCGGCGTCCACCTTCTCGCCCGTGAGGGCGGCCCGCAGGAAGCGGACCATGTCCCGGGTGCGCTGGTAGGGCGCGTCGAAGGCGATGGCGTTCCAGTTCTCCACGATGACGTTGGAGGAGGTCCCTATGCCGAACGCGAAGCGCCCGGGCGCGGCCTCGGTCATGGTCGCCACCGACTGGGCCAGCAGGGCAGGTCCTCTGGTGAAGGCGGGGACGATGGCCGTCCCCAGACGAAGGGCCGGCGCCCACACCGCCGTCAGCGCCAGCGGGACGAAGGCGTCGGTGCCCTGCGCCTCGCTCGACCAGGCGTCGGTGTAGCCGAGGTCGACGAGCTCCTCCATCCACGGTCGCTGCTCGTGGAGGGGTACGCCGTCGAAGGGGATCGTCATGCCTGAGCGGGCCATGCGCCGATGCTAGGCGTGGCGGGGACGCCGCGGCCGGGTGCGCTCAGAGACGGAGGATGGCCGACTGGCTGGCGGTGGCCAGAAGGGGGCCGTGCTCGGCCCAGAGGTGGATGAGCCCGTGCCCGAAGCCCCCCGCCACCGCGTGCACGCGGATGTCGAGCAGCACCCACTCCGCGGGGACGAGCCTGACGACCCGCAGGGTGTTGTCGAGGCTGCGGCCTCCGCCGCTTGTTCCCATGGCCAGGCGCATCCCGAAGCCCACATGGTCGCCCAGGACGGCCAGACCGGCGGCGGAGACCTCGAGGAGCTCGGGCATCCTGGCCCACAGGGCGGAGCGCCCGTCGCCCGCCGAGCCGTCGAGCTCGCCGGGGCCGCGGCCCAAGGCCACGCGCTGCTCGACGCGCGCCATCAGCGAGTCGGCGTCCACCTCCGGGGGCTCGTCGGGTCGGACCCTGGGGGGACAGTCCTCGGGACCGGGGACCTGGGGGCGCAGGGCCCACTCACCCGAGGCCTCCACGGGACGGGAGCCCAGGGCCGAGTTCACGGTGAGGATCTCCGTCCCCCCGACCCGCCCCGTAGCCCGGGCCTGGGTCACCTGGCGGCCGGTCGCGGCCACGGTGACGGCCACGTCGAGCACGGCGGGGGGCCGGGCGTGGGCCAGGTACTGGGCCGTGGCCCAGATGGTGGGCCGGCCCGTCGCCGCCTCGAGGGCGGCGATCCCCGCGGCCAGTCCGCAGCCCCCGAAGAGGAACCCCCTCCGGGCACAGACGCGGGGTGTCACCGGCAGGCGCCACAGCAGCGGGTCCTCCGTCGCCTCCAGGCCCAGGAAGGTGCGGGCGTCCACCGTTCAGGCCAGGCAGCGCAGGGGCCGGCCCCCGTTGAGCTCGACCATCTCCGCCCACACACCTGCGTAGTCCAGCGGCCTGGCCTCGGGCTTGCCCCGCAGCTCGCTCAGGGCCCGGTGCAGGTTGCCCACCAGCCTCTCCTGGTCGTGCCAGGCCCCGAACCTGCCCAGGTCGCAGGCCCGGGCCGCCTCCAGGGGCGCCTGCCCGGACTCGGCCGCCTGCCCGGCCACGTCCTGCACGAAGCGCAGATAGGCCTCGACCTCGTCGAGCACCTCGGGTCCGCACACGGGCCCGTGGCCGGGCACGATCGTCTCCGGCGCCAGGGCCCGCAGCCGGTCCAGGGTCCTCAGCCATCCCCTCACCGCGCCCATGAGGGCGAAGGGTGTGCCCCCGTTGAAGACGAGATCGCCGGCATAGAGCAGGCGGTGCTCGGGGATCCAGGCCACCACGTCGTTGGTGGTGTGGGCCGGGCCCATGAAGACGAGCTCGACGGCCAGGTCGTCGATCCAGAGGCCGAGCCGGTCCTCGAAGGTGACGAAGGGGGGCGCCATCTCGATCCTGCCGAACTCCACCATCGGGAACGCCGCGGTCGTGGCCATCCCCCCGGAGATCATCTCGGCCCGGCACCGGTCGTGGCCGATGATGGTGGCCCCGGGTAGAAGCCAGTTGCCGTGGGTGTGGTCGCCGTGGTGGTGCGTATTCACCAGGGTGCGCACCGGGCCGTCCGAAACCCGGGCCGCCGCCTCCAGGAAGGCCCGGCTGCGGGCCTCGGTGGCGCAGGTGTCGATGGCCGTGACCCCGCCCCGGCCCACGAGCAGGCCGGTGTTGTTGAGGCACCAGCTCCCGTCGGGCTGGATGTAGGCGTAGGCGTCCGGCGCCACCTCCTCCAGGGTCGGAGGCGGGAGGGGCAGGTCGTCGGGGGGTGCGGATGAGGTCATCGAGGCGGTCGGAAATGCAGTTGCGGCCCGCCTCTCCGGTCGATTCGACGTCGATTCGACGGGAGATGCGATCGGGGATTCGACCGGAGGTGGAGGAGCCGGCGATGACTGTTACACCCCGTCGTCATGATGGTCCACATGGAACGACAGCTGGTCCTGCTGGAAGACGTACCCAGGGAGTGGCGCCTGGACGAGCGCACCCGGGAGCTCGGCCGCCGCGGCGTGGCCGCCGCCCGCGAGGCGCTGCGCCAGGCCGCCCGCCAGCCCGCCGCGTGACCTTCGCCACACGGGGCCCGAAGCCCGTCCCGGGGCCCGCCCCGCGCGTACGCTGACGGCGTGGGGCTCTTCTCCTGGATCATCGTGGGCCTGCTGGCCGCGTGGATCGCGGGGATGGTCACCGGGCGCCGGGCCGACGGCTGCCTGACCAAGATCGCGGTGGGCGTCGTGGGGGCTCTGATCGGGGGCGCCCTGGCCCGAGCCGCGGGCCTGAAGGGGATCACCCGCTTCGACGTTCGCACCGTCCTGCTGGCGGCGTTGGGCGCCAGCCTGCTCCTCCTGGCCCTGGGAGCGGTCGAAGGCAGGGGCCGCACCCGCATCCGCCGTCGATAGGCTCCGGCCATGACTGACGTCGTGATCGTGGAAGCCGCACGCAGCCCCATCGGGCGCCGGGGCGGGGGCCTGTCGACCGTGCATCCAGCCGACCTGCTGGGCACCGTGCAGCGGGCGGTGATCGACAGGGCCGGCCTGGACCCGGGTCAGGTCGAACAGGTCATGGGCGGGTGCGTGACCGCGGTGGGCGAGCAGTCCTTCAACATCGCCCGCACGGCCTGGCTCACGGCCGGCCTCCCCCTCACCGTGCCCGCCACCACGGTGGACTCCCAATGCGGCTCGTCCCAGCAGGCCACCAACCTGGCCGCCGGGCTCATCGCCTCGGGCGCGGTGGACGTCGCCATCGCCTGTGGTGTGGAGTCGATGAGCCGCATACCGCTGGGCTCCAACACCCAGGCCGGGCCCGGGCGGGCCATCCCCAAGTCCTACTTCGGACGCTACGAGTTCACGTCGCAGTTCGAGGGCGCCGAGCGCATCGCCGAGAAGTGGGGAATCACCAGGGCCGACACCGACGCCTTGGGCCTCGTCTCTCAGCAGCGGGCCGGGCGGGCCTGGCAGGAGGCTCGCTTCGAGCGCGAGGTGGTGCCCATCGACGCCCCCGACCTGGGAGAGGACGGCAAGCCCACGGGCACCACCCACCGCGTGGCCAGGGACGAGGGCCTGCGCGAGACCTCACTCGAGAAGCTGGGCACCCTCAAGCCCGTGGCCCGGGAGGACGGCGTGCACACGGCGGGGACCTCGTCGCAGATCTCCGACGGCGCCGCCGCGGTGCTGCTCATGTCGGCCGACAAGGCCAGGGCCCTCGGCCTCCGTCCCCGCGCCCGCATCGCCCACCAGTGCCTGGTCGGGGTCGATCCCGTGCTCATGCTCACGGGGCCGATCGACGCCACCCACCGCATACTCGAGCGGGCGGGCATGACCATGGCCGACATCGACGAGGTGGAGATCAACGAGGCCTTCGCCTCGGTCGTGCTGGCCTGGGAGCGCGAGCTGCACCCCGACATGGAGACGGTCAACCCCAACGGAGGGGCCATCGCCCTGGGCCACCCGGTGGGCTGCACGGGCGCCCGCCTGGTCACCACCGCGGTGCACGAGCTGGAGCGCACCGACGCCACCACGGCCCTGGTCACCATGTGCTGCGGCGGGGGGCTGGGCACGGGGACCCTCATAGAGCGGATTTGAGCAGCCTCTCCCTAACCGATGGACAAGTGACAAGGGTCTCTTGACAATCTGTCAAACGTGGCTTTACAACATGGCAATGGAGCCCGAGGAGTACCCCGAGAACCAGAACCACGTCGAGCAGGACGACGACGCCGGCCGGGTGGAGGCCGCCAAGCGGGACATCCTCACCCGGGTGGCCCGGGGCCGGCTCTCCCCCGACCAGGCCGCCGACGAGCTGTCCCGCCTCGACCGCCTGGGGGCGGCCGCCCTGGTCGGTGACCGGGCGTCCCCGCCCGCCCCGCCGCCGGGCGACGCTTCTGGCTGGGACGGCCGCCCCTCCGAGCCCGCTGCCGCCGGCTCCGGCGCCGGCGCGAGCTCTGCCGCCTCCGGCTCCGGGTCGGCCACCTCCACCGCGACAGCGTCGGCTCCCCCCAGCGAGTCGGTGCGCTGCGTCCGGGTGGTGGGCGCGTTCCGGGCCCTGCGGGTGGTGGGCGACCCCGACGTGCGCGAGGCAGTGGCCGAGGGGCCCCACCGGGTCCGCCGGGAGGGCGACGCCCTCCTCATCGAGAGCGAGCCGGCTGACATGTTCCCCGGCTCCTACTCCTTCGGCGACTGGCGCCGTCAGCGGGGCTGGTCCGGCCGGGGCGGGCCGGGACCCGGCCCCTTCGGAGGCTTCGGCGGCGTCGGCGGCTTCGGCGGGCTGGGCGCCGTTCCCGTGACCGTGCGCATGCACCCCGACATCGCCCTGGACGCCGACCTGCACGCCGGGTCGCTCTCGGTGCGAGGCGTGCGGGCGCCCATCCGGGCCCACGTGGCCGCCGGCACGGTGCGCGTCGAGGGTGTGGCCGCCCCCGTCGACATCTCGGTGGCCGCGGGCACGGTGGCCGTCAGCGGCGTACTCGACCGGGGTCAGTCGAAGATCGAGTGCGACGCGGGAAAGGTCCGGGTCAACCTGGAGCGGGGCTCGAGCGTGAAGGTCAAGGCCCGCGCCGAAGTAGGCAGGGTCGACGTCCCCGGCACCGACGCCGGCGCCACCGAGTGGCTGCTCGGTGGGGGGCACGAGTCCACCGTGGGCTCGGGGTCGGGCGAGCTTTCCATCCGGGTCAGCATGGGGGCGGTGCAGGTCTTCGCCGAGCCGTGACCAACGATCGCCACGCCCCTCGCGACTGCCCGGTGTGCGGGGAACGCCTGGCTCTGACCCGCCTCGGGTGTGACGCCTGCGGCACCGAGCTCTCCGGGCACTTCACCGCGTGCGAGTACTGCTCGCTCCCGGCCGAGGACCGCACCGTGCTGCGCGTCTTCCTCGCCTCCCGGGGCAACATGAAGGACCTCGAGCGCCATCTCGGTGTGAGCTACCCGACGGCGCGCGCCCGCTTCGATGCCCTCCTCAGGCGGCTGGGACTGGACAGGGCGCCAGTCGAATCGACCCCGCCCCCGGCCGACGTGCTGGAGGCCTTGGCCGCCGGGGACATCGACGTCGACGAGGCCATGCGCCAGCTCGATTGAGCGCGGACGCGCGCCGCGCCGGCTCGGTCAGGCACCGAGTACCGTCGGCCACCGTGAGCACGCTGGCCGAGCGGCTGGGATACGGAGCCTCGGACAAGCTCGTCATCGTCAACTGTGACGATCTCGGCGCGACGTACGGGGCCAACGTGGGCGTGTACGAGGCCCTCCGCGCCGGGATGGCGACCAGCGCCAGCCTCATGGTCCCCTGCCCCTGGGCTCGGGACGCGGCGGCCCGCTACCGGGGCGAGGACGTGGGCGTGCATCTGACCCTCAACGCCGAGTTCGACCTCTACCGGTGGGGTCCCATCACCCATGCCCCCTCGCTCCTCGACGGCGACGGCGGCTTTCCCCGGACGGTGGAGGACGTGTGGGACCACGCCGATCTCGACGAGGTGCGCCGGGAGTGCCGGGCCCAGGTCGAGCGGGCCATCTACTGGGGCTTCGACGTCAGCCACCTCGACTCTCACATGGGCACCATGCAGCTCCGCCCCGAGTTCTTCGACGTGTACCTCGAGCTGGCCGTGGACTTCCGCCTTCCCCTGCGCCTGTCGGGCGCCTCCACCGAGCGGGTGATCGGCTTCCCCTTCCGGCGCCTGGCCGCCGAGGAGGGCGTCGTCTTCCCCGACCAGTTCGTGTACGTGCCCGGCGTGGGGAGCCGGCGCGTCCTGGAGCGGGCCCTGTTCGACCTGCGCCCCGGGATCACCGAGCTCTACGTCCACCCCGCATCCGACTCGCCCGAGCTGCGGGCCCTGGCCCCCGACTGGGCCGCCAGGGTCGACGACCACGACGCGGTGACCAGGGACAAGGCCCTGCTGACCCTGGCCGAGCGGGCCGGCGTCATCTTCATCGGGTGGCGCCAGCTGCGCGACCTCATGCGGACCTGATCCGGGCTGGGCCGGGCCGGGCCCCGGCTGGGCCGGCGCCGGACTGGCCTGGCTCAGGTGCCGGAGAAGCGACCCGGGAGCTGGGCGGCCAGGGCCTGGGCGACGAGCGCCCCCACGGGGACCATGCGCGCCCCCGCCGCGAGGGCCAGCCCCACCCACCGCGGGTCGCGCCCGGCCTGGGCGTCGATCACGGCCTTGGCCGTGCTCACGTGGGCCGCCATCGACGACGCCACCTGGTCCCGGGTGAGGTTGGGGTTGGCGCCGGCCAGGAAGGCGCCCATGTCCTGGCTGAACTGATCGAGGCGGGATGCGGCCTGGGCCGCGTCGGCCTGGTTGCCGGCCCCGCGGGCCCGGGTGTAGTCGAGGAAGTACGACACGTGGCCGCGCCACAGGCTCAGAAAGGTCGCCCCCGCAGCCGAGCCGTAGGCGGAGACGAGCACGTTGGCCAGCGCCTCGCTGTTCAGGTCGAGTGTGTTGGACGCGGCCTTGACGTCGCCCCCGCTCACCTGGGTAGCGGTGGTCACGGCCAGGAGGAAGACGTGCTCCTGCAGCAGGTCCTCCGAGGCGGTCAGCAGCGTGGACGCCCCGCTGTCGGGGTTGCCGGGATAGCGGCTGGGGTCGTGCTTGACGAAGGCCCGGGTCAGCAGCTCCGCCACCGGGGGCATGGCCGCCGCGGCCGTGTGCAGGGACGCGTACTGCTGTGCGCTGCGGGTGACCTGGGCATCGGCCGCGCTCAGCAGGGCGCTGAGGGGTGTGGAGAACAGGTCGGTGACGGTCGAGGTCGTGAGCGACGGGCTCAGCGGCGCGAAGAAGTCGGCCAGATCGGACCGGAAGCGGTCGAGCCCGGCCCGGACCTGTGTGGCCGCGGCGCTGTCGCCCGCGACCTTGGCCCGGGTGTAGGCGAGCTCGAGGTCGAGCTGGCGGAGCCAGAGGCCCTGGAACTGCTGACCCACGGCTGGGGTGAAGACCTCGCCCACGACCGCGGCCAGCTCGGCGCCGTTCTGGTCGACGACGCTGCGCGCCGGCGCCGGGTCGGTTCCCGCCGCCGCGGCTGCGGTCATGAGGCCGACGAGGTAGGAGTGGGCCTGGAAGTGGGTGCTGAGCCGGGCCCGCAGCACGGCGGCACCGCTACGGGTGGCCGCCGCGGCCGCTTCGCTCTGGGCCGGCGGGACGGTGGTCGGCGCCGTGGCCGACACGTGCGAGCGGCTGGTCCCGCAACCGGCCCCCACCAGGGCCAGGGCGGTCAGGGCCGCGAAGAGGCGGCACAGATGCGGGCGCGGCAGGGGAAGGGTGCTCAGTACTCGGTGATCTCTTGGGTCTGCTGCTGGAGCTGCTTGTACTCGGGGGCGTTGGTGAGGGGCAGGAGGGACATGAGCTTGGCCATGTTCCCGGTGACCTTCACCCGGCCCTGCATGAAGGCGGTGTTGGCGTCGAGCTCGCCCTTCTGCACCTTGACGGAGTCGTCGTAGGTCTGGGTGAGGGTGACCTCGGCGTCGGGCAGCTCACCGAGCTTGCTCTCGAGCAGCTTCCCGTTCTCCAGCACCCAGTAGTACTTGATGTCGCCACCGTCCGGAGCGCCGGTGACCACGTACTGCATGCGCACCGATGCTCCCGGCCTCTCCGGCTGACTCTCAGCCAGCTTCCTGGCCTCGTCCAGCCACTCCTGGGTCAGGTACTTCGGCATCACTCGCCTCCGTCTCGATCCGCCCCGTTCGGACGGGCTCGTCGGCGCGGCACTCTACTGGCTGACGCGGTCCCACACACCGGCGAAGAGGTCGTCCTCGGAGATCTCGCTGGCGACCGGCGGGCGAGCCAGGACGTACTCCTCGTAGGGGTAGATGGAGCGGGCCACCTCGGGCGGGAGCCCGAACCAGAACTTGGAGTCGGGGTCGATCTGGGTGGCGTGGGCCAGCAACGCCTCCGCCCGCACGTCGGCCTGCTCGGAGACGTCGATCCGAGTCGTGATGCGCTCGTCCTGCGAGGGGCGCTTGAACCAGTCCTCGTTGAAGGGCGACTCCAGGCCCAGCTCGACGAACTTCTCGTGCATGGCCACGATGCGGTTCCGCGACCACACCGTGTAGTAGAGCTTGGCCGGCTGCCAGGGCTCCCCCGCCTCGGGGTAGGCGTCGGGGTCTCCGGCCGCGTCGAAGGCAGCCACGCCCACGTCGTGCACCCGCAGATGGTCGGGGTGCGGGTAGCCGCGTTGATCGTCGTTGTAGGTGACGACGATCTGGGGCCGGGTCCTGCGGATCACGGCGACGAGCTTGCCCACCGACTCCTCCAGGGGGACGCGGGCGAAGCAGTCGGGGTTCTCGTTGTCGGGCGTCCCCGGCATCCCCGAGTCGCGGTAGCCGAGGAGGACCACCTCGTCATAGCCGATGATCTCGGTCGAGCGGCGCAGCTCCTCCATGCGGATCTCGGGCAGGCGCTCGCGGATCTCGGGGCGGTCCATGGCCGGGTTGAGGATGTCTCCGGCCTCGCCTCCGGTGCAGCACACGAGCACGGTATGCACCCCTTCGGCGTGGTAGCGCGCCACCGTGCCCGCGCCTTTGGACGCCTCGTCGTCGGGATGGGCATGGACCGTCAGCAGGCAGAGAGGCTCGTCCATCGGCCCCCAAGCTAGTTCGAATGGCCGGATCGACGTCCCTGCCCCATTGGCGTGACCCCCATGGACGACGACGGCGGGCGCTGGGGAGACGAAGAACGTCGGTCACCCAGGCCCGCCACAACGCCCGCCCGGTCCCCCCGTGAACGGGCGCCCAGTCGTCGACGTGACTGATTGTGACGGCAACCGCCCAAAGCAGTCACGGGTCATTTTCCCTACCCCGCCCCGGGGCGGTGACAGTCATGCCCCGCTGGCTGCGCCGCCCCCCGCCCGCCCCGACCAGGCGGTCCCGGCGCGGCCCAGCCCCGCCGTCCCGGCGCCCCGGGCGGCGGCGGCCACGAAGGCGTCGAAGAGCGCCTGCTGGGCCGGCTCCTCGGCGGCGGCTCGCTCCGGATGCCACTGCACGCCCACGGCCCAGCCCCCGCCGCCGGCCACCTCCACCGCCTCCACCAGCCCGTCGTCGGCCCAGCCGGTGGCCACCAGGCCCTGACCTAGGCGGTCGAGGCCCTGGTGGTGCTGGGAGGGGCAGGAGGCCAGGCGGCTTCCGCAGGCGGTGGCCAGGAGGCTGTCCGGGCGGGCGCGCACGTCGTGGGCGGGCTCGAGATCGGCGTCGGCGTGGGTCGCCAGTCCCTCCACGTCGGGGAGGTGCGGGTGCAGGGTGCCGCCCGTGGCCACGTTGAGGACCTGCACGCCCCGGCAGATGGCGAGCAGGGGCGTGCCCGCGTCCAGGGCCCGGCGGGCCAGGCCCAGCTCCAGCTCGTCGCGGTCGGGGTCGACGCCCGAGACCTTGGGATGGGCGCCCGCGCGGTAGCGGGCCGGGTCGATGTCGCCTCCCCCGGCCAGCAGCAGACCGTCCCATGGGGGGGGCGGGCCCGGGTCTCCAGGAACGATGAGCACCACCCGGGCCCCGGCCCGCCACAGGGCCTCGATGTAGGGCGTGGGGACGGCCACCCCGCCCGGCGTCCAGCCCACGATCCGCCCCGGGGCGAGCCGGGCCGCGGGCACGGCGACCAGGGGCGGAGGCATTCGGGCACCCTATGCGGGCTGGCGCGGACGGCCGCCCCCTGTCCCCCGCTCAGCGGGGCGGGCATGGTTACTTGGAGGCGTGCTCGGAACGGCCCCCGACGAGACCAGGCCGGCTGTGGCCCGGCCCGGCGTGCTCGTCTTTCCTCCAGTCCGGCCGTCCTCGCCGCCGCCGGCCCCTGGGCCACCCCCGAGCCCTCGCCCCGGGGACGCACGGGCCACCTGGTCGGCCCGGGCGGGGGCAACGCCGGCGCCGCCGGCGTCCCCGGTGGGGCCGTCCCGGGCGGGCCCAGCGGCAAGACGGCGGGATGGGTGCAGGCCGAGAACGGCCGTCCCGGAACCACGGACTGGACCATCTCGGGGCCCCAGCACGACGGCGACCTGGAGGGCTTCGCCGACTCCGTGAGCGCCCAGGCCGGCGACACGGTGCGCCTGTACGTGTCGAGCAAGGCGCCCAGCTTCCACGTCGAGGCCTATCGCATGGGGTGGTACGGCGGCGCCGGTGGCCGCCTCGTCCTGCGCTCGCCCGAGGTCTCGGGCGAGGTGCAGCCCGCGCCCGAGGTGCTGGCCCGCACCCACACGGTCGAGACCCAGTGGGTCCCCTCCCTCACCCTCCACGTCGACCGCTCCTGGCCGCCGGGTGACTACCTGCTCAAGCTGGTGGGCAACGGCGGTCAGCAGCACTTCGTGCCCCTGACCGTGCGCGACGACGCCAGCGCCGCGGCCTACGTCGTGGTCAACGCCGTCACCACCTGGCAGGCCTACAACCTGTGGGGCGGCTACGACCTCTACGAGGGGCGCAGCGGCCGGGGCTCGGACTTCTCCCACCGTTCTCGGATCGTGTCCTTCGACCGCCCCTACGGGTTCGGCCAGGGCGCGGCCGACTTCCTGGGCAACGAGCTCCCCCTGGTGCAGCTGGCCGAGTCGCGGGGCCTCGACGTCACCTACACCACCGACGCCGATCTGGACCGGGCCCCCGAGCTGGCGCTGCGGCACCGGGCCCTGCTCTCCCTGGGCCACGACGAGTACTGGTCCACGGCCATGCGCCAGGGGGTCGAGCAGGCCCGCGACCAGGGCGTGAATCTGGCCTTCCTGGGCGCCAACGCCATCTTCCGTCACATCCGCTTCGAGGACTCCCCCTTGGGCCCGCGCCGGCACGAGGTCGATTACAAGCAAGCCTCGGAGGATCCGTTGCGCCACGTCGACGACGCCGAGGTCACGGTCGACTGGCGTAGCCCCCCCATCCCCCGACCCGAGAGCGCCGTCATCGGTGACCTCTACGAGTGCAACCCGGTGAAGGCCGACATGGTCGTCGCCGCCGGCAGCTCGTGGGTGTTCGAGGGCACGGGGGTCAAGGACGGGACCCACCTGCACAACACCGTCGGGCCCGAGTACGACCGCTACGACCCCCGCCTCCCTGGCCCGCGCAACGTCGAGGTGCTGGCCCACTCCCCCGTCCGCTGCCGGGGCCAGGCCAGCTTCTCCGACATGACCTACTACAGCGCTGCGAGTGGCGCCGGGGTGTTCGCCACCGGTACGAACTGGTGGATCTCGAAGCTGGCCCTGCAATGCGAGATCTTCGTCGATCCCTGCGTGACCGACGTCGTCACCCGCGTGACCATGAACGTCCTCACCGCCTTCGGCACCGGCCCCGCCGGGCGCCTCTACCCATCGGTCGCCACCCGGTTCCCGCTGTCCATCTCGGGGGCGGTGACGGACCAGGCCGCGGCCCTGCCCGAGAAGCCGGTGAGGAGCTCCACCACCCTGCGCACTCCGGTGATCCGCCGGGTCCCGTCCTCCACGTCGTCGTCGTCGACGACGTCGACATCGACGCCCAGGACCACGACCTCGCATCCGCAGACCACAACGACGACGGCGAAGAAGACGACCACGACCACCTCACGCACGACGCCCACGACGCGCTGAGGCGAGACGGGGCGGGCCGCGGAGGACTGCGGAGGGCGGCGCGGGGGCGCTACCGCGGCCGGGTGCCGGCCAGGTTCCAGGCC
Organism: Actinomycetota bacterium; assembly: GCA_005884125.1. Classification (GTDB taxonomy): domain Bacteria; phylum Actinomycetota; class Acidimicrobiia; order Acidimicrobiales; family AC-35; genus AC-35. The sequence continues at coordinate 65,435 of VAXP01000093.1, forward strand.
GACACCACGTGGTCCTCCCGCTCCTGCCCCAGCACCCCCAGGCAGGCCGGGCCGAGCGTGCCCAACAGGCGCCCGTCTTCGGGAGCCAGACCCAGCCAGCGGGCGGCGAGCACGCGGAGGAAGTGTCCGTGCGAGAACACCACCGCGTCACCGTCCAGGCCGGCCAGCTCGTTGAGCACGCGGTCGGCCCGGCTACCGACGTCGCAGGGCGACTCCCCTCCGGGAGCGCCGTCCGGCCACAGCGACCATCCCGGTCGCTGCTCGCGGATCTGGGGCGTGGTCAGACCCTCGTACTCGCCGTAGTCCCACTCGGCCAGGTCCTCGATGACGCGAGCGCGATCGCCCAGGCCGGCCAGGGCGCACGTCTCACGGGCTCGCCGGCGCGGGCTGGTCAGGGCGGCCGCGAAGGTCCACGCTTTCAGCGTCTCAGCCAGCGATCGGGCCGCTTGCCTGCCGGCCTCGGTCAGATCGATGTCGGTGACGCTCGTGTGCTGGCCCGAGCGGGCCCACTCCGTCTCTCCGTGGCGGACAAGGACGATATCGGGCACGAGCCGGCGACCGAGCCGTCCTACCCCAGCCCGTCGATGCGGCGAGCGAGGTCCAGGTCCTTCTGGGTGATCCCCCCGGCGCTGTGAGTCGACAGCTGGAGGCGCACCGTGTTCCAGCTTATGGAGATGTCGGGGTGATGGTTGGCGGCCTCGGCCGCCTCCGCCACCGCGTTCACGAACCTCATGGCCTGGGCGAAGTCCTTGAGCTTGACGGTCTTGACCAGCTCGTTTCCCTCTCGCTCCCAGGCCAGGCCGGCCAGCGCCGATGCCACCGCGTCGTCATCGAGAGTGCTCATCGGGCTCAACGGTAGTGTCGGGAGGTGGCTGCCGACCGGGGGGCGAACCCCCTCCGGCCCGTGGCCATCAGCTTCGTGGTGTTCGGGTTCTTCTGGGGCTCGTGGGCCGTGGCCGCAGCCGACGTGGAGAAGGCGCTCCACGTCTCGCATGGCGCCTTCGGGCTGGTGCTGTCGGTCGCCATGGCGGGAGCGGCGGCGGCCAACGCTGTGACGGCCTCTCTGGCCGAGCGCTGGGGCACGGCGCCGGTCATGTCCTGGTCGCTGTTGGGCTGGGCCGCGCTCCTGGCCGGAGGGGCGGCCGCGGGCCGGGGCCCGCTGTTGGGCGTCGCCCTGGTCGGGATGTTCGCCACCGGCGGCGCCGTCGACGTGGTGATGAACATCGCCGCCACCGCCGCGCTGGCCGACCGGCCCGGCCGCCTGGTCCGCTTCCACGCCCTGTTCAACTCGGGGGCTGCCGCCGGTGCCCTGGCCACCGGCCTGGCCCTGCGCAGCGGAGGGTCGTGGCGGGCGGCCTGGGCCGTCGTGGCCGTGGCCGCCTTGGGGCTGGCCATCCTCCACCGCCGGGCCACGCTTCCCGCGGGCGAAGCCGGGGAGCGCCACTCCCTGGTGCACGCCCTACACATGGTCAGGGTGGAGGGCCTGCTGCTC
>VAXP01000093.1:66994-67438 GCA_005884125.1 Actinomycetota bacterium
GTGCTGTTGGGTGCAGGCGCCGCCGTAGCCGGCTACGTGATCGCCTCGATGGCGCGCGTTTTCCTCGGTCCCGTGGCGGGAGCGGCGGGCGCGCCCGTGGGGGTGGGCATCGGCGCGGCGCTGTCGGCGGTCGGGCTGGCGGTGCTGGCCCTGGCCCCGTCTGCGGCCGTGGCCGCCGTCGGCCTGGTGGCCGCGGCAGGGGGCGTGTCCATGTGCTGGCCCCTGCTCCTGGCCCAGGCCGGGGCGGGCAGGGACCGCCCGGCGGCCGTCGTGGGGGGCGTGTCGGCCATCGGTTATCTCGGCTTCGTCGTGGGCCCCGCGGTCGTGGGCTCGGTCGCGCAGCTGGCCGGCCTGCGGGCCGGTCTGCTGGCCCTGGCCGGGGCCGCCCTCTTCGTGGTCGCCGCCCCGACGCGGGTCGAGGCCCGGCGCCGGGCCCGCTCACCC
>VAXP01000093.1:67457-82818 GCA_005884125.1 Actinomycetota bacterium
TGGTCATTCCATCGTCGGTCCATCGGTGGTCGTCGGGATGGTCGAGTGGAGGATGAGTCGCGCCAGGCGCGAAGAATCCTCCACTCGATGACCCTCGAGTAGTCCACGAGGCTCACAGCCGAGGCGCCACAACCGCTGGGCCTCAGCCGACCGCGCCACAGCCGCTACGCCTCAGCCGCCGCGCCTCAGCCGACGCGGAAGCCGGGCTCCCCGACGGGCGGCTCCTCGGTCACCTTCACCCCCGTCACCAGGGCCCGGGCCGGGCCCACGTGGCACCAGGCGACCATGCGCTCGACCGCGGCGAGGGGGCCCTCGAACACCGCCTCCACCTGGCCGTCTCCCCGGTTGCGCACCCAACCGCTGACCCCGGCGGCCCGCGCCTCGTGACGGCAGGCGTCGCGGAAGAAGACGCCCTGCACCCGCCCCGACACCAGCACCCGCCGGCGAACGACGTCCGCCTCGCCGGACACCCGATCAGAGGTTGGCGGTGGCCTCGTCCAGCAGCTCGGCGAACTTGCGCTGGGCCGCGGCCCGTCGCGATGGCACGTGCTCGGTGGGCACCTCCACCGGCTTGTACTGCTTGAGAATCTGGCGGGCCACCGTGACCCGGTGCACCTCGTCGGGCCCGTCGTAGATGCGGGCGGCGCGGGCGGCGCGGTACATGTGCTCGAGAGGCAGATCGGTGGAGAACCCCAATGAGCCGTGCACCTGGATGGCCCGGTCGATCACGTCGTAGAGGACCTGGGCGCCGTGGTACTTGATCATGGCGATCTCCACCCGGGCCGCGGGGGCGCCGACCTGATCCATCCTCCACGCCGCGTACAGCGTCATCAGCCGGGCCGCGGTCATCTCGGCCATGGAGTCGGCGACCCAGTTCTGGATGGTCTGCTTCTCCGACAGGTAGCTGCCGTGGGCGTAGCGCGACACGGCCCGCTCGCAGAGCATGTCGAAGGCCCGCTTGGACTGCCCCAGCCAGCGCATGCAGTGGTGGATGCGCCCCGGCCCCAGGCGCTTCTGGGCGAGTACGAACCCCTCACCCTCCCGTCCCACCAGGTGCCCGTACGGCACGCGCACGTCGTGGTAGAGGACCTCGGAGTGACCCCCCACCCGACCGAAGTGCTCGACCGGGTTCTCCATTGTCGGGATGTCGCGCACGATGGTCACGCCCGGCGTGTCGGCAGGCACCACGATCATCGAGCACCCCTGGTAGGGGTGCACGTCGGGGTTGGTCACCACCATGACCAGGAGGATGTCGGCCACCGAGCCGTTAGAGGTGAACCACTTGTGGCCGTTGATGACCCACTCGTCGCCGTCGCGCACCGCCGAGGTCTTGATGAGGGTGGGGTCGGCGCCCGCGCCGGGCTCGGTCATGGAGAAGGCGCTGCGGATCTGGCTGTCCAGGAGGGGTTGCAGCCAGCGCTCCCGCTGCCAGGCGCCGGCCGGATTGGACTCGATGCCCACGGCCAGCAGCTCGGCGTTGCCCGAGTCGGGGGCGTTGTTGCCGAACACGAAGGGGGCGATGGGCGACTGACCCAGGATCTCGTGCATCAGCCCCAGCTTCACCTGGCCGAACCCGCCCCCACCGAGCTCGGGAGGAAGGTGGGAGGCCCACAGCCCCTTCTCCTTCACCTGCTCCTGCAGGGGGCGGACGACGCGTAGGAACGTCGAGTGGTCCAGGTCGAGGGTCTCCAGGGGGAAGATCTCGTCGCGGACGAAGGCCCGCATCCACTCGAGCTTGGACTCGAACTCGGGCTCGGTCGAGAAGTCCCACGCCATGGCGCATCCTCCGTGGTCTGAGCGCGGGCGCCTGCACCCTCGCTGTGCCGCACGTCAGCCGTGCGACCTGTGCCAGCCTATCGACGGCATGGCCAGCCACGCCCCGACAGGTTTCGCCGCGCGCCTGGTCGCCCGCCTCTCGCTGGTCGCCCGCCTCTCGCTGGTCGCCGCGGTAGGCCTGGCCGCATCCGCACTCACCGCCTGTGGGTCCTCGGGCACATCCTCCGGCGCCGGCCCTCGGCCCCGATCGGGCGTGAGCGTGACCAGCCCCGCGTTCCGCGAGGGCGGCACCATCCCCCTGCGCTACACCTGCGTGGGCGACAACCAGTCCCCGCCCCTGGCCTGGAGTGGGGTGCCCTCGGCCGCGGCCGAGCTGGCGCTGGTGGTCGACGACCCCGACGCCCCCCAAGCCACGTTCGTCCACTGGGTGCTCACCGGGCTGGCCCCGACGCGCAGGGCTCTCGGCGCCGGTGAGCGACCCCCGGAGGCGGTGGAGGCCCGGGGCAGCTCGGGCGAGGCCGGCTACACCGGACCGTGCCCCCCCGACCACCAGACCCACCGCTACCGCTTCAGCGTCTATGCCCTGCGGACCCCTGCCGGCGTGCCCGCGGGCGCGCCCTTCTCGGCCGCCCTGTCGGCCGTCGAGAGCCGGGCCCTGGCCCGCGGGACCCTCACGGCCAGGTTCGGCCGCTGACCGCGAACGGGGCCACCGCCGCGACCCCGACCAGGTCCGCCTGCTCGCCTCAGCCCCCCGGTCAGCGGAAGTCGCGGGACTGGGTGGGCATGGTCAGCGCCAGAGGCTCGAGGCGCTCGGCGACCACGTTGACGACGCCGTCGCCCTTCTCCAGCCGGCCCCGCACGAGGAGGGCGGCTGCGGCTCGGGCCACCCGGCGGTGCCTGGCCCACACCCCCTTGGAGCAGATCACGTTGACCAGCCCGGTCTCGTCCTCCAGGTTCATGAAGGTCGTGCCTTGGGCCGTGGCCGGCCGTTGGCGGTGGGTGACCACCCCGCCGACCACGACCCTGCTCCCGTCGGCCAGCTCAGCCAGCCCGGCCGCGGTCACCGCGCCCAGCTCGTCGAGGTAGGGGCGAGCGAACTCCGCCGGGGACCAGCGCGCCGACATCCCCATGGCCCATATGTCGGCGGCCGCCTCCTCCACCGGGCTCATGACCGGCAGGGTGGGAGCCCTCGCCCCGGTGATCATCCCGCTCAGGCGGTCGGCCCGCCCGTGGGCCACCGCGCCCGCGGCCCACAGCGATTCTCGCCGCTCGCCACCGAAGCAACCGAAGACCCCGGCCGTGGCCAGCGCTTCCAACTGGGCCCGGGAGGGGCCCACCCGCCGCACGAGATCCTCCATCGAGGCGTAGGGGCGGTTGGCGGCCATGCGCTCGGCCAGGTCGGAGCCGATGGTCCGCACATCTCCGAAACCGAGGCGCAGGGCCATGCCCCCCGTCGACTCCGGGTCGGGCTCCAGGCTCGCCTTGGCCTCGCTGGCGTTGACGTCAGGCCCCCGCACGACGACGCCGTGCCTGCGGGCGTCGCCCACCAGGGTGTGGGGAGCCCAGAACCCCATGGGCTGGGCCTTCAACAGCGCGGCACAGAAGGCGGCAGGAAAGTGCAGCTTGAGCCAGGCGCTGGAGTACACCAGGTAGGCGAAGGAAACGGAGTGGCTCTCGGGGAAGCCGAAGTTGGCGAAGGCGACCAGCTTGTCGAAGATCTCGTCGGCCACATCGCCGGTGATGCTCCGCTCCGCCATGCCCTGGTAGAGACGGCCCCGCAGCGCCTCCATCCGCTCCACGCTGCGCTTCGATCCCATGGCCTGCCGCAGCTGGTCGGCCTCCGCCGCGGTGAAACCGGCCACGTCGATGGCCATCTGCATCAGCTGCTCCTGGAACAGGGGCACCCCCAGGGTCTTCTCCAGGCTGTTCTGCAGCAGAGGGTGGAGATAGGTGGCGGGCTCCAGGCCGTTGCGGCGCCTGATGTAGGGGTGGACCGACCCTCCCTGGATGGGACCGGGACGGATGAGGGCGACCTCGACGACCAGGTCGTAGAAGTGGCGGGGCTTGAGGCGGGGCAGGGTCGCCATCTGGGCCCGGCTCTCCACCTGGAAGACCCCCACGGAGTCGGCCCGGCACAGCATGTCGAAGACCTCGTCCTCCTGGGGGAGGGAGCCGAGGTCGACCTCCACGCCGTGGTGCTCGTGCACCAGGTCGACGGCGTAGTGGATGGCTGAGAGCATCCCCAGTCCCAGCAGGTCGAACTTCACCAGCCCCACCGCGGCGCAGTCGTCCTTGTCCCACTGCAGCACGGTGCGCCCCTCCATGCGGGCCCACTCCACGGGACAGACCTCAACCACGGGCCGGTCGCAGATGACCATGCCCCCCGAGTGGATGCCGAGGTGGCGGGGGAAGTGCTCCACCTGGCAGGCCAGCTCCAGGACCGCGGTCGGTATGTCGTGGTCGGGCTTGCCCGCGGGGTCCACCGACGCCACCGTGGCCGACAGCGGCCCCCAGGCGTCGATCTGCTTGGACCAGGCGTCGAGCTGGCCGGTGGCGTGGCCCAGGGCCTTGCCCATGTCCCGCACCGCCGACTTGGGACGGTAGGTGATGACGTTGGCCACCTGGGCCGCGGCCTGCCTCCCGTAGCGCTCGAAGACGTACTGGATGGCCTCCTCCCTGCGGTCGCTCTCGATGTCCACGTCGATGTCCGGAGGCCCGTCGCGATCGGGGGAGAGGAAGCGTTCGAAGAGCAGCCCCAACCGGACGGCGTCGGCGTTGGTGATGCCCAGGGCAAAGCAGACGGCGGAATTGGCCGCCGAGCCTCGACCCTGGCAGTAGATGTTGGCCTTGCGGCAGAACTCCACGATGTCCCAGACGATGAGGAAGTAGCCCGGGAAGTTCAGCTTCTCGATGGTGTCGAGCTCGTGGTCGATCTGGCGCCAGGCACCGGGAACCCGCTCCGCGTCACGGGGGCCGTAGCGGTGCAGCCCTCCCTGCTCGGCCAGAACCCGTAGCCAGCTCATCTCGGTATGTCCCGGTGGGACCGGGTAGTCAGGCAGGCGGGGGGCGACCAGTCGAAGGTCGAAGGAGCAGGCGGCCGCCAGCTCGGCTGCCTTCTCCACCACCCCCGGGTAGCGGGCCAGCCAGCGCGCCATCTCCGCTCCGGAGCGCAGGTGGGCGCAGGCCGCGGGGGGGAGCCAGCCGTCCATCTCGTCCAGCGAGCGGCGGGCCCGCACGGCAGCCAGCGCCGTCGCCAGTCGACGACGCTCGGCCGTGGCGTAGTGAACATTGTTGGTCCCCACCACCTCGACGCGCTGGCTCAGGGCCAGCTCGACCAGGGCGTCGTTGCGGGCCGAGTCCAGGGGATCGCCGTGGTCCCACACCTCAACGGCCACGTTGTCCCGCCCGAAGGCCTCCACCAGCCGAGCCAGCTGGCGAGCCGCCGCCGATGGTCCTTCGCCGGTCAGGGCTGCCGGCACCGTCCCCTTGCGGCAGCCGGTGAGGACCAGCCAGTGACCACCGTGGAGGGTGGCCAGCGCCTCCATCGTCGTCTCCGGCCTGCCCTTCTCCCGACCGGCCAGCTGGGCCTCGCTGACGGCGCGGCACAACCGGGCGTATCCCTGAGGATCGCGTGCGAGGACGACGAGGTGGCGGCCCTCGGGGTCGGCCACCCCGTTCTGCGGTCGGGTGAGCCCCAGGGAGAGCTCGGCGCCGAAGACAGTCGCCAGCCCCACGGCCCCGGCTGCCTCCGCGAAGCGGACGACACCGTACATCCCGTCGTGGTCGGTCAGGGCCAGGGCCGCCAGGCCCAGCCGGGCCGCTTCCTCGGCCAGCTCCTCGGGGTGGGAGGCGCCGTCCAGGAAGCTGAAGTTGGAGTGGCAGTGCAGCTCGGCGTAAGGGACGGCGGGACGGGAGGTCCGGGCCGAGCCCCGGTCCACGGCGGGCGGGGGCCGGTAGGGCTGACGCTTGGCCGACCAGGCCGGGCTGTCGCCCCCGTTGGCGTTGGGTGGATGGTTGCGGGCCCGGCCGTCGGAGAGGCGGCGCTCGAACTCCGCCCACGTCATTCCCGGATTGTTGAAACCCACCCTCTAGAACATATCGAACGCACGTTCGAAAGACCATAGGGCCATGGGCTCACCCGAGAAGGTCATGGACACCACGTAGTCCGAACGGTGGAGGCAAAAGATGACCATCGACACCCCAACAGCCCCTCCGTACCGTTCGCCGTAGCGACCCGGGCACGAGCCCGGGAGACCGAGGGAGGAAACCCTGGACGCCAACACGGCATCCAGGCCAAGAGCTGCCCCGACCGACCCGGTTGGGGCTGGACCCGACGGGGGGATGCATATGGATGAAAGCCGATGGGAGCGCTACGGCGCCGCATCTGGGGTCATATTCATCGTGTTGCTGGTGGCGGCCACATTCATGGTTCCGCAACCGCCGCACATCGACGCCACGACAGCCAAGATCGCCCGGTATGTGAGCAGTCACCGCCGGGCCATCCTGACCAGCCAGATGCTGGGCACCCTGGCCGTCGTGGCTTTCGTGTGGTTCCTGGGCCACATTCGCCACGTGCTGCAGAGGGCTGAGGGCGGCGCCGAGGCGCTGTCCCCCATCGTGTTCGCCTCGGGCATGGCCCTGGTCAGCACCGCCATCGTCAGCGCGCTGCCCATGACCGTGCTCGTGTTCATGCGTGACAGCGCCGACGGACTGGCCAACTCGGCCGTGGTGCGAGCCCTGTGGGACATCAACCAGGTCCTCTTCGCCCTTCTGGGAGTGCTGGTAGCGCTCTTCGTGGGCACAGCCGCGGTGGCCATGGTCCGCCGCGAGCTGCTCGCTCCCGCGCTGGGATGGGCAGGCCTGGCCGTGGCCGCGGCCAACATGACGGCCGGGATCGCGGGGTTCTACGTGACCAGCTACGTCAAGGCGTGGACGATCGTGGGCTTCGTCTCCTTCCTGACCTTCGCGGCATGGATCCTGGTGTCGAGCGCGGTGATGATCCGTCAGCCGGAGGTGAGCCGGGCCACGACGCGCGAGCCCGTCTTCGTCAACTGAGCATCCGACCCTTCGCCCCTCCGGGACACCGGGTCCCAGAGGGGACGGGGGCAGGACCAACCCGACGCCCGGGGCGCCGTGTCCCGGGCGTCGCCGCGCCAGCCCGACCGCGACCCGCCGCGTCACATCAGTCGTAGACCGCCTCGACCGACCAGCGGCCGCCTTCCAGAGCCAGCAGGTAAGCCGCTCCCGTCTCGCCGACGACCTGGAATCGGACCCGCGGGCCAGGGTCCGGCCCACGCCTCCACCCCCTCCCACTGGCCCTCCCCCACCGACAGCCGGGCGGGTGGCGCGCTGAGCCGGCCCCGCCCCGTGACCCGAACATTGATCCACCCCTCGTCGGCCACCTCGGCCCTGGTCGGGGGCGACGGCACCAGGGTGGGGGCCGGTGCCGGGACGCGTCCGGGCCAAGGGCTGTCGATGGGGCGGGCCGGCTCCCGCGGGTCGCCCCACGGGACGAAGCGGACCTGCTCCCCCGGTCCTCTCCCCCCGCCCACGACTGCGGTCACCACTCCTTCGGGGCCCAGCATCCCCTGCACTCGAGCCAGGGCCCGGGCCGCCCTCTCGTCGCCTTCGGCCGAACCGCCCCAGAAGCCCAGCTGGCGCCCGTGGTCGACGACGACCTCCTCGGCGGCCAGCCGCAACAGCACGATGCCGGCGGTGGCCTCCTCCCAGCCCGGGGCCTCAGCTGCCGCGCCCGCCCCACCGGCCGCGCCCGCCCCACCGGTCACGCCCGTCGACCCGACGGGAACGTCGCCCCGAAGCCAACCGTCGAGCTGCCACCGCACCCGCTCGGCCATGGCCCCTGCGGTGAGCGGACCGTGGTGCCGCCACAGGCTCGAGAGCCGCTCGCCGTGGTCGGTCTCGGCTTCCACCCGCACCCGAGTGCAGGCCAGCCCCAGGTCCTGCAGCCGCTCGTGCAGCTCCGAGGCCAGGGCCTTGGCCGCGAAGGCGGCGGTGTCCACTCGCGCCGCAGGAGGATCGAGCTCCCTGGAGACGACGAGGTCGGGAGGCGGTGTCCGCCCCGAGACGGGGCGGTCCTCCAGACCCCGAGCCATACGGTGGGCGGTGGCCCCGTCGGGGCCGAAGCGGGCCAGGACGTCGGCGGCGGGAAGGGCAGCCAGCTCCCCGAGCGTCTGGATACCCAAGCGGGTGAGGAGGTCGGCCAGCTCCGGACGCTCCAGCGCCACCACCGGGAAGGGGAAGAGGAAGGCTGCGCTTCCCCCGGCGGGCACGACCATTCCACCGTTGACGGCGGCCCGGGCGGCCAGGGCCGCGGCGAACAGCCCGTCGGCGATGCCCACCCGGACCCCGCCCTGGCCGGCGCCGGCCCTGGTGGCCTCCTCCGCCGCCCGGGAGGCGGTCCGCACCACCCGGGCGAGGAGGGCCTTGTCTCCTCCGAAGTACCGCGACGGCCCTCTGGTGGCGAAGGCGCAGACGCCGGGCCGGATCACCTCCACCCTCGGGGTGAACGAGGCCGCCGCGGCCACCACCGGCTCGAAGGCGCGGGCGTCCCTGCCCGGGTCGTGCTCGAGGACCACGAGGTCGGGGCAACGGGCCTGCGCCTCCCGCCGCCGCAGCCCCCGGCTCACGCCTTCGGCCCTCGCCTTCCTGGAGCAAACCTCCACCCGGTTGGCCATCAGGACGGCGGCGGGGACCTCAGGGGGAATGCCGGCCGCGGCGACGGCCCAGTCCGGGCACCACAGCACCAGGGTGCGGGTGGCAGCCAGGGCCTTGCTCACACCCGCTCCACACCACCCGAAGGCGCGGGCAGCCACAGCTTGGCCCGCCGCTCGCGACTCGCCGTCCCCCGCCCGTCGACGACCATCTCCACCTGTCGCGCCGTCAGGCGACCGTGGCCCCGGCCCAACCCCTGCCACCGACCCCCTTCGACGCGCACCCGCACCCGAGGCGCCTCCGGCCACCTGGTCCGGCCCGCGGGCTCCAGCACGAGAAGGACGCTCCCGCGCTCTCGGGCCCGCGCCGACAGCCTGCGGGCGTCGGCGCTGCGCACCAGCGAGGGGGGCTGCACCATGACGATGTCGAGCGCGTCCAGCAGGGCCGCGGCCACGGTGGCCCACTGCGGACCGGCCGACGGCACCAGGGCCAGGTGGGCCAGGTCGACGCCCAGCTCCGCCGCCGCCACCGCTCCCAAGGCGGGCATGCCCACGGCCGCGCACCACGTCCCGGCCGCAGAAGAAGCAGCCACCAGGGCCAGTGCCGTCGAGGTCGCCCCCGAATGGCCGGGCCCGCCCGTGACCCCCAGGGTCGTGCCCCGGCGCAGGCCCGCTTCGGGCAACAGGTCGGCCAGGGCGGGGAGCACGGGCAGCAACCTGTCCCTGGCCAGGGATATGGGCCGGGCCCGCCCCGCCAGCTCGCGCAGCTCGGGGACGGCAGGCCGGGGAAGAGCCTGGGACAGGGCCACGCCGGCAGTGTAGCCACCCTATCGAACGGATGTTCGAGGGCGGGGTGGCCCGTGGCGTCGGGCGTCAGGGGAACAGGCCCCGGGCCGCGATGGCCTCGGCCACCCGTTCCAGCCCCAGGGCGAAGGCGGCACGGCGCAGCGAGACGCCCAGGGCGTCGGCCTTGGCCCACACGGCCATGAAGGCCTCGTCCATCACCTTGCGCAGGCGGGAGGCGACAAGCTCCTCCTCCCACGCGTAGCCCTGGCGGCTCTGGGCCCACTCGAAGTACGAGGCGGTCACGCCACCCGAGTTGGCCAGGATGTCGGGCACCACCACGATGTCGCGCCGGTCCAGGACGGGATCGGCTTCCGGCGTGGTGGGTCCGTTGGCCGCCTCCACGACCAGGCGCGCGCCCAGGCGCTGGGCGACGTGGTCGTCGATGGCGCCGTCCAGGGCGGCGGGCACGGCCAGCTCGCACTCCAGGTCCCATATGTCGTCGGCGTCGATGCGGTCGCCGCCCTCGAAGCCGGCCACCGTGCCCACCTGGGCCACGTGGTCGGAGAGGGCAGAGGGATCGAGCCCGCCCGCGCTGTAGACGGCCCCGCCGATGTCGCTCACCGCGACCACCCGCATGCCCGCCGAGCTGAGCAGGAAGACGAGCGGGCCCCCCACCTTGCCGAAGCCCTGCACTACGGCCCGGCTGCCGACGAAGGGAAGGTCAAGCTCCACGAAGGCGGCCCGGGCGCAGAGGAGCACGCCGGTGGCGGTCGCCCCCGCGTGGCCCCGGGTGCCACCGATGGACAGGGGCTTGCCCGTGACCGATCCGGGCATGAAGTCGCCCCGCAGCGTGGAGAGGGTGTCCATGAGCCAGGCCATGACCCGCCCGTCGGTGTTGACGTCAGGAGCGGGGATGTCGCGCTCGGGCCCGAGCAGGGGTGAGATCTCCAGGGTGTAGCGCCTGGTCAGGCGCTCCAGCTCGCCCGACGAGAGCTGATCGGGCTCGCAGCGCACCCCTCCCTTGCTCCCCCCGAAGGGCAGGTTGGCCACGGCCGTCTTGAACGTCATGTTGGCGGCCAGGGCGGCCACCTCGCGGGCGTCGAGGTCGGGGTGGAAGCGGATCCCACCCTTGGCCGGCCCCCTGGTGGTGTCGTGGTGGACGCGCCAGCCGGTGAAGACCTCGACTCGCCCGTCGTCCATGCGCACCGGGACGGCCACCTCGAGGATCCTCTCCGGGGTGCGGAGCAAGCGGTGGATGTCGGGGTCGACCCCGGTGAGCTTGGCCGCGTCGTCTAGGCGCTCCAGCATTGAAGCCCAGGGATCGGACCGTGCCACACCTCAATGGTGCCTCGCCCGGCGTCCCGTGGCTCGCACACCTCTACGGAAGGGAGGGCGTGACCCCTTCCCGGTAGTGGATGAAGAGGTTGTGCAGGGCGTCGGCCATGCCCTCGGTCGAGGCCCCGGGAGCCAGCTCGACGGTCACCACGTTGGAGTAGACGTGCACGACCTTCACCCCCCCGTGGCCGAACAGGATGCGGGCGACGTGGTCGGGGGGGCGGTTCCCGGCTGCTCCCTCGAGCGAGCGGTAGCGCTCGTGGCCCATACCCGTCAGGCTGCGGTTGAGCTCGAACACCACCACGTCGGGGCGGCTGCCGCCCTTCTCGACCACCGTGATCGCCTGTCCCATGGAGGCGGCGAGGCTACCCGGGCGGGCCCGTGGCGGCCTGTCTGGGCGCCGGGACCGGAGGTGGCCCTCGGTAGGCTGAGCCCATGGCCAGCGAGGTGGTCGAGATCGAGGGCCACATCATCGACTCGCTCATCCTGGCCAAGGTCATGGACGTGATCCTGGGCGCCGGAGCCGACTACCGCGTCCTCGACGTCGAGATCGGCAAGTCCAACGTCGACACCAGCCGGGCCCGCATCGAGGTCATCGCCGACACCGAGGACGCCCTGGCCAGCCTGCTCGTCGAGCTGCAGGTGCACGGGGCCAACCGGGCCCACATGGGCGAGGCCGAGCTGGTGGGGGCGGACGCCGACGGGGTCCTGCCCCCGGGCTTCTACGCCACCACCAACCTCCCCACCCGGGTCCGGCTGGGAGGGAGGTGGCTGGAAGTCGAGAACCCGGAGATGGACTGCGCCCTGGTGGTCCGCAGCGTCGATCGCGCCGCCCCTTCTCGTGAGTCGGCCGCCGAGGACGGGCCCGGCTGGCGGGTGAGGACCGTCCCCATGCACCGGGTGCGGGCCGGGGACCTGGTGGTGGTGGGCAGCGACGGGGTCCGGGTCGAGGCCCCCGAGCGTCCCCGGGGCGCCACGCCCTTCGAGTTCATGACCAGCGAGGTCTCGTCCGAGAAGCCCAAGGGGCTCCTCGTCTACGACGTGTCCCGGCGCATCAGGCGGGCCAAGGCGGCCGGAGGCCGGGTCCTGGCCGTGTGCGGGCCGGCCGTCATCCACACCGGGGCCGGTCCCGACGTGGCCCGACTGGTGAGGGAGGGGTGGGTCGACGTCCTCTTCGCCGGCAACGGCTTCGCCACCCACGACGTCGAGGCCAACGTCATGGGGACCTCGCTGGGCGTGTCCGTGCGTGAGGGGGTGCTGGCCGAAGGGGGCCACTCCAACCACCTGCGGGTGATCAACGAGGTCCGCCGCTACGGCTCCATCGCCGCGGCCGTGGACGCGGGATACATCGACGGGGGGGTCATGTACGAGTGCGTCCGTCGGGGCGTGCCCTTCGTCCTGGGCGGGTCGGTGCGCGACGACGGCCCCCTCCCCGACGTCTACACCGACGTGGTGGAGGCGGCCGACGCCATGCGCTACCTGCTCCAGGGCGTCACGGTGGCCCTCATGCTGGCCTCGACGCTGCACGCCATCGCCACCGGCAACCTCCTGCCCTCGGGGGTGGAGACCTACTGCGTCGACATCAACCAGGCGGTGGTGACCAAGCTGGCCGACCGGGGCAGCCACCAGGCTCTGGGGATCGTCACCGACGTGGGCCTGTTCGCCCGGGAGCTGTCGGCCGACCTGGGCCAGGCCCCGTGAGACCCCCCGTCTCGGTGGTGCTTGGCGACCCGTGGCCGTAGAGCCTCTGGGCTGGGGGCGACGCCTGCTGATGTGCCCCCCCGAGCACTTCGACGTCCTCTACGAGATCAACTCGTGGATGCACCGCGAGGTCAGGGTCGATCCCGACGCGGCCCGGGCCCAGTGGGACGGGCTGGTGACGGTCCTGAAGGAGGTGGGCGCGGAGGTGGAGCTCATGGCGTCGGTGCCCGGGCTTCCCGACCTCGTCTTCACGGCCAACGCCGGCATCGTGAACGGCGCCCAGTTCATACCGGCCCGCTTCCGCCATCCCGAGCGCCAGGGCGAGACGCCCTATGACGTGGCCTGGTTCACCCAGCACGGGTCCAGCGTCGACTACCTCCCGGAGGGCGTCTCCCACGAAGGGGCGGGCGACGCCCTCCCCTTCGGCGACGTGCTCGTGTCCGGCTACCGCTTCCGGTCCGACGCCGCGTCCCACGCCTACCTGTCCCGCCTCACCGGAGCGGCGGTGCGCTCGGTGGAGCTGGCCGACGAGCGCCTCTACCACCTCGACCTCACCTTCTGCCCCCTGGACCGGCGCCGGGCCATGGTCGCCCCCATGGGGTGGGACGCCTACGGCCGGCGGGTGATCGAGGCCCTGGTCCCCGAGGCCCTGGTGCTGGAGGACGACGACGCCCTGGCCTTCTGCGCCAACTCCGTCGTGGTGGGCACGACCGTCGTCATGCCCTCCTGCCCGCCCCGGGTGGGGAGGCGGCTGGAGGCCTGGGGCTTCGAGGTGGCGGTGGCTCCCGTCCCCGAGTTCTTGAAGGCGGGCGGCGGATGCCGCTGCCTGACGCTCGCCCTCGACGTCACCCTGGGACCCTGCCCGCCGTCCGGCGCCTAACCTGAGCGCCGACCGGCGAGGTGGCAGGAGGGCAAGGTGGCCGATACCAAGGTGGCCGACACCGTCTCGGAGCAGGAGTTCAGGGAGGCGGCGCTGGCCTTCCTCCGGGCCCACGCCAAACCCAAGGTCAGGGAGGAGACGAGCTGGGGCGAGGGCTCCGACGAGGTCGCCATCTTCCGCGAGGAGTCCCCGGAGGAGCAGGCCGCCGAGCTGGAGGCCGCCCGCTCCTGGCGCCACGCCACCTTCGACGCCGGCTACGGCTGGATCACCGGTCCCCGCCGCTACGGCGGCAGGGAGCTGCCCTCGTCCTTCGAGCGCCTGTACCAGGCCATCGAGTCGGACTTCGAGGTGCCCTCGCAGGCCCCCTTCGGCATCGGGCTGGGGATGGTGGCGCCCACGATCCTGGCCCACGCCACGGAACGGGCCAAGGACCTCTATCTGCGGGCCCTGTACCGGGCCGACCTCATCGGCTGCCAGCTCTTCAGCGAGCCGGGGGCGGGATCGGACCTGGCCGGCCTGCAGACCCGGGCCGTGCGCGACGGGGAGGAGTGGGTCGTCACCGGCCAGAAGGTGTGGACGTCGGGTGCCCAGCACTCCGACATCGGCGAGATCATCTGCCGCACCGACCCCGACCTGCCCAAGCACAAGGGCCTGACCGGCTTCATCGTCGACATGCACGCCCCGGGCGTCGAGGTCCGGCCCCTGCGCCAGATGACGGGGGGAGCCTCGTTCAACGAGGTGTTCTTCACCGACGTGCGGGTGCCCGACGACCACCGCCTGGGCGACGTCAACCAGGGCTGGACGGTGGCGCTGACCACGCTCATGAACGAGCGGGCCGCCATCGGCGGTGGCGGGGCGGGCGTGGGCATGCTCAACCCCAGGCGCCTGGTCGACCTCCTGCACCAGCTGGACAGGCAGGACGATCCCCTGGTGCGCCAGCAGCTGGCCGAGGTGTACATCGGCAACGAGGTGGCCCGCTACACCAACCTGCGGGCCATGGAGAAGGTCAAGGCGGGACAGCTGCCCGGGCCGGAGATGTCCATCGCCAAGCTGTCGCTGACCAACAACCTGCGCCGCCTGTCGGACCTGCTGGGCCTGGTCCTGGGCCCCCGCCTCACGGCCGACAGCGGCGAGTGGGGGACCTACGCCTGGTCCCAGCTGGTGCTGGGCGTGCCCGGCATCCGGGTCGCAGGGGGAACCGACGAGGTGATGAAGAACATCATCGGCGAGCGGGTCCTGGGCCTGCCCAAGGAGCCCCAGCCCGCCCGCTGAGCTCTCTCGTCCCCGCGGCCGCACCCGGGCCGGGCCGGGTGGCTACCATCCCCGCCCGGGGGCTCAGAGCCACGGAGGTGCGGCCATGGCGCGACGCAGTCGGCTGTCGGCGGTTGTCCTGGTCTTGGTGCTGGTGCTGGGCGCGTGCGGGAGCAGCAAGAAGACCACCGCGGGCTCCTCCGGCGGCGGGAGCCTGTTCGCCAAGCTGCCCTCCTCCATCCAGTCCTCCAAGGAGATCAAGGCCGGCTCGGACATCGAGTACGCCCCCATCGAGTTCTTCAAGGAGGGCACCCAGCAGACCCAGGGCGTCGACTTCGACCTGGCCCAGGCCATGGGGAAGAAGCTGGGCGTGAAGGTGACCTTCATCGACGACACCGACTTCGCCGGCATCATCGGCGCCCTCCAGGCCGGACGCTTCGACGTCATCATGTCGGCCATGAACGACAACCCCGACCGGAGGGGCAAGGGGGTCGACTTCGTCGACTACTTCAACGCCGGCAGCTCGATCCTGGTGCAGAAGGGCAACCCCAAGGCCATCAAGACCGTGGACGACCTGTGCGGCCAGACGGCGGCGGTGCAGAAGGGCACCACCCAGGACACCGACATCCTCACCCCGCAGGAGCCCAAGTGCCAGACGGCGGGCAAGCCCCTCAACGTCCTGCGCTTCGAGAAGGACACCGACGCCCTGCAGCAGGTAAAGACGCCCAGACCTCGGGCGGCGGCAAGGACTTCGACGTCGTCCCCGGCCAGGTTGGCGTCCAGGGCTCCTACGGCATCGCCGTCCCCAAGGCCAACACCCAGCTCCGTGACGCTCTGCAGGCCGGCCTGAAGGCCGTCATCGCCGACGGCACCTACGACCAGATCCTGGCCAAGTGGAACGTGTCGGCGGGGGCGCTGAAGACCGCAGCCATCAACGGCGGGTCCTGAGGCAGGGGCGGGC
>VAXP01000094.1:0-385 GCA_005884125.1 Actinomycetota bacterium
TGACCATAGGGATCTGCGCCGAGTACGACGCCCTGCCCGGGATCGGCCACGCCTGCGGTCACAACGTGATCGCCGCCGCCGCGGTGGGGGCGGGTGCTGCTCTGGCCAAGGTGGCCGACGACGCCGGCATCACGGTCAAGGTGCTGGGCACGCCGGCCGAGGAGGGCGGGGGCGGCAAGATCCTCATGCTCGACAGGGGCGCCTTCGACGGCGTCCACGCGGCGTTGATGGTCCACCCCGCGCCCATGGAGCAGCAGCAGATGGACTGCCTGGCCGTCTCCCACTTCGACGTGTTCTTCCACGGCAAGGCGGCCCACGCCTCGGCCTTCCCGGAGCGGGGGATCAACGCGGCCGACGCCCTCACGGTGTCCCAGGTCGCCATCGG
>VAXP01000094.1:405-16693 GCA_005884125.1 Actinomycetota bacterium
GACGCGCCCAACATCGTGCCCGCCGACACATCGGCCAAGTACTACGTGCGGGCCCGCACCCTTCGCGAGCTGGCGGAGCTCGAGCCCCGGGTGGTGCGCTGCTTCGAAGCCGGGTCCGTCGCCACCGGCGCGACCTACGAGATCCGCCACGCCAGCCCTCCCTACTCGGAGTTCCGTGCCGATCCGGATCTGGCCGCCGCGTACCGCCGCTGCGCCGAGCAGGTCGGGCGCACCTTCGTCGACTTCGGCGCCTCCCCCGCCGGCGAGCTGAAGGGAGGCTCGACCGACATGGCCAACGTCTCGCTGGCCCTGCCCGCCATCCATCCCCTGCTGGGCATCGACTCGCTCCCGGCCGTCAACCACCAACCCGAGTTCACGGCCGCGGCCGTCACCCCCGCGGCGGACCGTGCCGTGGTCGAGGGGGCGCTGGCCATGGCCTGGACGACCATCGAGGTGGCCGCGGAGGGCCCGCTGCGCGACCGGCTTCTGGGCGCGACACCCCATTCGTCCCGTTGACCGTCCCACCCGGCCAGGTCACGCTGGGGCCGACAGCGGCGGGCGGACCAACAGGGGGCAGGGATGGACACCAGAGCCGAGATCGAAGCGCTCGCGACCGAGTTCTCCAAGGCGTTCAACAACCAGGACGCCGTCGAGCTGGCCACGTTCTATACAGAAGACTGCAAGATGCTCCCGCCCAACCTCCCCCTGGTCGAGGGCAGGGCGGGGGTCGAGGCCTTCTGTCGCCAGATGATCGAGGGGGGCTGCAGGTCCCTCGACCTCGAGACGACCGATGTCCTCGAGTCGGGCGAACTGGTCGTCGAGGTGGGGCGCTACACGATGACCATCCAGGCGCCGGGGGGCGATCCGGCGCAGGACGTGGGCAAGTACCTCGACGTGCGCCGGCGCCAGAGCGACGGCAGCCTCAAGATCGCCATCGACACCTTCACCAGCGACCTGCCCGCTCCCCCCGCGTAGGGCCTAGCCCGTCCGGCAGGCACCGCAGGCACCGGGAGTCCGGGCGGGGCGTCCGCTCCCGCCCGGCTGCGCCTACTCGGCCGCGTCGGCCAGGGCTTCGGCCAGGGCCGGGTGCACCAGAAGGCTCTCCACGATGTCGGTGACCTTGAGGTTGGCGGTGACGGCCAGGGCCAGCACGGAGATGAGCTCCGACGCGTTCTGGCCCACGATCGAGCCGCCCAGGACCACCCCGGTGGCGGGGTCGGAGATGATCTTCACGAAACCGCGCGGGTCGCCCTCGATGAGAGCCCGGGCGCTGGCCGCGAAGGGCACCTTGGTGACGCGAATCTTGCGGCCCATGGCGAAGGCCTCGGCCTCGGCCAGCCCCACGTCGGCGATCTCGGGCTCGGTGAAGATGGCGCTGGCTGCCTTGTCGTAGTCGAGGTGGCGGTGCTGGCGGGTGTGCAGGCCCATGACGTGCTCGGCCACCTTGCGGCCCTGCATCATGCCCACCGAGGCCAGGGGCAGCCTCCCCGACAGGTCGCCGGCCGCGTAGATGTGGGCCACGCTGGACTGGCAGTGCTGGTTGACCGGGACGTAGCCGCGCCCGTCCACGTCCACCCCGGCGGCCTCGAGGCCCAGCCCCTCCGAGTTGGGCAGCGATCCCACGGCCAGAAGGACGTGGGTGCCGCGGGCCTGGCGCCCGTCGTCGCAGTGGACCACGACGCCGCCGGCGGCCCGCTCGATGGCCTTGGCCCTGGCCCCCTTGTACAGGACCACGCCGGTGCGGAGGAAGTCGTCCTCCAGGGCGGCCGCCACCTCCGGGTCCTTCCCCGGCAGCACCTGCTGGCGGCTGACGATGAGGGTGACCTTGGCCCCGAAGGAGCGGAACATGTGGGTGAACTCGACGCCGGTCACGCCCGAGCCCACCACGATGAGGTGCTCGGGCAGCTCCGGGGGCGGATAGGCCTGGCGGGTGGTGAGGATCCGCTCCCCGTCCACCTCGGCCCAGTCCGGGACGCGGGGCCGGCTGCCGGTGGACAGGAGCACGGCGTCGCCGTCGAGCTCGACCAGGCCCCCGGCGGTGTCCACCACGACCTGGTGGGGTCCCTTCATGCGACCGGTGCCGGCCACCACCCGCACGCCCTGGCTGCGCAGCAGCTCGGTCCAGGCCCGTTCCAGGTGCCCGGTGATGGCGGGGATGCGGTGGCGCAGGGCATCGAAGTCGAGCCTGGCGTCCGGGTCGGTCAGGCCCATCGCCGGGGCCCGCCGGACCAGCGACATCACGCCGCCGGTGGCGATCATGGCCTTGGAGGGGATGCAGTCCCACAGGTTGGCGGCGCCACCCATCACGTCGCGCTCCACCAGCGCCACCTCGGCTCCGAGGCGGGCCGCGTGGGTGGCCGCGTTGACCCCGGCCGGGCCTCCCCCCACGATCACGAAGCGCACGGGCACGGACCCGAGGCTACCGGCGTGAGGGCGCGCGGCCGGGCAACGCCGCTCGCTTGACAAGGGTCACCCGCAGGGCACGGATGCGCCCGTGCCGGGCCTCCTTCCCGCCGCCGTGGCGGCCATCTCGAGCAGCTGCCAACCGCCCACCAGGAGCAACAGCCCAAGGGCCACCAGCTCCAGCGTGCGGGTCCCGCCGGTGCGGGGCAGGCTGCGGGGAATCTCGACACCGGGGCGGGGATCGGGCGCGGCCGACGGGGTCGACGGGGCCGCGGGCGAAGCAGGCGAAGGAGGCGAAGGCAGGAACGAGGCCTGGGCTCCGGCACCGCCCAGCGAGGCGTCCAGGCCGATCGTCCTCAACCCGCCCAGCGCCGCCCCCGTGGGCAGCGCCTGCAGCTGTGCGGTGAGGGTGGCGAGCTGGGTCGAGACCGTGCCCAGCGCCCCCGAGGCCTGGGCGGGCAGGACGACGCCGGCCACCCCGCCGGTCAGCGAGTCGACCGTGGCCCCCACCTGCTGCAGCTGACCGAGCAGGCCGGACACCAAAGAGTCGACCACGCTGGCAAGCGTCACCGAGCCCACCCCCACGTGCAGGGGCGTGATCCCCGCGCTCGAGGAGGCCGTCCCGTCGCCCGCCGGCCCGGTCGTCCCGCTCTGGCTGGTGACCAGGCCGTCCACGGCCACGTGGGGCGTGATGCCGGCGGCCAGGGGCAGCGCGGCCAGAGCTGCGGAGACCGCGCTCTGCACGGACTGGAGCTGCTGACGCAGGGCGTCACAGGTCGGAGCGACCACGGCCGTGCCCAGGAGCGTCACCGAGCCGGCCGAGCACGCCGCCGTTGCCGTCCCGGACGCGCCGTCGGCCACGGCCGACAGCGAGACCCCCACGTCCTTCACCCCGAGAAGGGGCGCGCCCTTGAGCGCACCCAGGAGCTGGTCGAGAAGGGTGGTGAGGTCGGGCAGGTTCACCAGCTGGTTCGACAGGGATCCCAGAAGGTTCACGAGCGTGGCCACGGCCCGGTCCAGGGCAGCCTGGGCGGCGGCGACCGCGGGGGTGCCCGCCACCGCACCCTGCAGGGTCTGGAGGTTGGCCGAGTCCGTCGCCAGCTGGGCCTGGGCCGCGCCGGCGGCGGCGACGAGCGCAGGCAGCTGGGTGGCCGCGCACACCGGGTCGCGCTGGCAGGTGCTCGCCTTCGTCTGGGCCGCGGCCAGCGTGGCCAGGTCTGACTTCACGGCCTGGGCGCCCGCCCCGATGGCGGGGTTGGCCGCGGCCTGCGCGGCCTGCAGGCTGGCAGCCGCCGAAGCCACGCCGCCCACGTCGCCCTGCAGCGCCGTGAGCTGGGCGGGGAGGGCGGCGACGGTCGTGACCGCCCCGTCCAGGTTGGCGGGCACGGGGAGATGCAGGGCGTTGAGCAGGTTGAGGAGGGCGGACAGCGGCAGGGCGCTGAGCACGCCCGCCGGGAGCAGGTTGCCCAGGTCGAGGCTCAGGCTCCCGAGCGTGGCGTCCAGGGCGCCGCTCGACTGCGTGGGGGTGACCACGCTGCTCAGGCCGTGCTGGCCCAGGCCCGCGCTCACGTCCACCACCGTCGTGTGGAGGTCACCGGTGAGCAGGCTGACGCGGGAGGTGGCCGTCCCCCCGCCGGCGTCGACGTCGTACTGTCCCGACTGGATGCGGGCGGTCAGCGGTCCCGCGGCCACAGGGATGGTGAAGTCCCCGCTCTTGTTCCCCCCGGCCGAGTCGACGGCGTAGCTGGGACCGCTCTGGCCCAGGACGGCCAGCCCCTGGACGTTCAGGAGGGCGTGGAGGGCGCCCCTGCTGGTGGCCGTGGTCCCAACCGTGCCCAGGGCCGCAGGCTCCACCCCCCCGACGGGGTCGGTCACGGTGACGCTGGGGAGCACGACGTCGGTCGTCACCGAGCCTGCCCCGGGCGCCCCCGCCGACGGCGCGGGCGCCGCGCCCGCCATCTGGGCCGTGTAGGCCAACAGGCTCGCCGCCCCCAGTGCCCCCGTGATGCGCCAGACCACGTGCCGCTTGCCCAGTCCCACGCCGCTCCTCTCCCAGGTCGCCCGGCTCTGCCAGCCGGCTCTTCCCCCGCGCTTGGTCGAAAGTTGGGGGTTTGTTGGGTGTCGGCAGGTGACACTGAGCAGTTCATGGCCCGATCGGGCCATTTCCTGACCCCCCGATGGGAGGAGCCTTTGTCGACGTCAGCGAGAGGGCTGGTAGACCCCGAACTCGGCCCGGAGCACGTCGCTCACCTCGCCCAGCGTGGCCCGCAGGCTCAGGGCCTTCTTCATGGGCACCAGGAGGTTCTGGGTCCCCCGGGCCGCGGCGGCCACGTCGTCCAGGGCGCCCCGCACCGCGTCCTGGTCGCGCTCGGCCCGGACCCGGCCGGTGCGCTCGGCCTGGCGCCGGGCCAGCTCGGGGTCGATGGGGAACACGTCGGTGGGCTCGGGCTGGTCCTCGCTGTAGCGGTTGACGCCGACGATCACCTTCTCGCCGTCGTCGACGGCCTTGGCGTAGGCGTAGGCGGCCTGGTCGATCTCGTCCTGCATGAAGCCGGCCTCGATGGCGGCCACGGCCCCGCCCATGGCGTCGATCTTCTCGATGTACTCCCAGGCCCTGGCCTCCACCTCCTCGGTCAGGGTCTCCACGAGGTAGGACCCGGCCAGGGGGTCGGCGCTGTCGGCGACGCCGGCCTCGTATCCGATGATCTGCTGGGTGCGCAGGGCCACGGTGACCGCCCGCTCCGTGGGCAGACCCAGGGCCTCGTCGAAGCCGTTGGTGTGCAGGCTCTGGGTCCCCCCCAGCACCGCAGCCAGGGCCTGCACGGTGACGCGGGCGATGTTGTTCTCGGGCTGCTGGGCCGTGAGCGTGGACCCACCGGTCTGGGTGTGGAAGCGCAGCAGCCGGGAGCGCTCGTCCTTGGCGCCGAAGCGCTCGGTCATGATCCGGGCCCACATGCGCCGGGCGGCCCGATACTTGGCCACCTCCTCGAAGAGGTTGTTGTGGGCGTTCCAGAAGAACGAGAGGCGGGGGGCGAACTCGTCCACGTCGAGGCCGGCATCGACCGCCGCCTGCACGTAGGCGATCCCGTTGGCCAGGGTGAAGGCGATCTCCTGCACGGCGGTGGAGCCGGCCTCGCGGATGTGGTACCCGGAGATGGAGATGGTGTTCCAGGACGGCAGCCGGGTGCGGCAGTAGGCGAACAGGTCGGTGATGATCCGCATGGACGGCCGGGGCGGATAGATGTAGGTGCCCCGGGCCACGTACTCCTTGAGCAGGTCGTTCTGGACCGTGCCACCCAGCTTGGCGCTATCGAAGCCCCGCTCCTCGGCCACCAGCTGGTAGAGCAGCAGAAGGATGGCGGCGGTGGCGTTGATCGTCATCGACGTGGTCACGCGGTCGAGGGGGAGGTCGGCCAGCAGCAGCCGCATGTCCTCGATGGAGTCGATGGCCACGCCCACCTTGCCCACCTCGCCCGCGGCCCGGGGGTGGTCGGAGTCGTATCCCATCTGGGTGGGGAGGTCGAAGGCGCACGAGAGGCCGGTCTGGCCCGCGGCGAGCAGGAACTTCCACCGCTCGTTGGTCGACTCCGCCGTCCCGAACCCGGAGTACTGGCGCATGGTCCACAGCCGGCCCCGGTACATGTCGGGCCGGATGCCCCGGGTGTAGGGCGGCTTCCCGGGAAGCCCGAGGCGCTCGTCGGGATCCCAGCCCTCCAGGTCCGAGGGCGTGTAGACCGGCTTCACCTCGATGCCCGAGTCCGTCCGGCGCTCGTCGGCTGTACCCATCGACGCCCAGGTTAGGGCGACGCCCTAACCGTCTCCCTCCTTGGACGCCTCGATGGGGGGCGCTCCCTTGGCCCTGGAGCCGGCCCCGCCCTCGCCGCTCCCGGTGCGGGCGCCGTTGCCCGTGGCCCCGGACAGCAGGCTGCGGGCCAGCTGCAGGCCGGCCACGCCCTGGGAGAGGGCCTGGGCCAGCGTGTCCGACAGGCCCTGGGCCCCGTTGAGCACGATCATCTGGTCGATGTCGCCGAAGGGCTTGGCCGCCGCCTCCACGATGGCGGGCCACTGCTGGGCCAGCTGCTGGCCGATGACCGCGTCCTGGTTCTCGGCGAGGGCGTCGGCCCTGGCCTTGATGGCCTCGGCCTCGGCCATCCCCCTTGCCCGCACGGCCTCGCCCTCGGCCAGGCCCTTGGCCTGGGTGGCGGCCGCCTCGGCCTCGCCCACCCTGCGGGTGGAGTCGGCCCGGGCCCCCGACTCGACCTGCACCCGCTCGGCCTCGGCCCCGGCCTCGAGCTTCACCCGCTGGGCGTTGGCCCCGGCCTGCAGCTCCACCTCCTTGGCCTGGGCCTCGGCGCCGGCGATGCGCGCGTCACGGCCCGCCCTGGCCAGGGTCGTCTGCTGGTAGGCCTGGGCGTCGGCCGGCTTGCGCACCGTGGCCTGCAGGCGCTGCTCCTCCCGATCCGCTTCCAGCTGGGCCACCTTGGTCTCCTGGACCACGACCTCCTGACGGGCCCCCGCCTCGGCCAGGGGACCGGCCTGCTTGGCCCGGGACGCGGCCTGGTCGATCTCCGCCTGGAAGCCGGCCTGCTTGATGGAGGCGTTCCGCCGGGCCTCGGCCTTGAGGGCATCGGCTTCCTGCTCCTGCTGGGTGGCCTCCCGGTCGGCGTGGGCCTCGGCGATGCGGGCCTGGCTGGCGACGGCGGCGGCGTGGGGCTTGCCCAGGTTGGTGATGTAGCCGGTGGGGTCCTCGATCTCCTGGATCTGCAGCGAGTCGACGATGAGGCCCAGTTTCTCCATCTCCGTACCCGAGGACTCCCGGGTGAGCTGGGTGAGCTTCTCCCTGTCGCGGATCATCTCCTCCACCGTCATGTTGCCGACGATGGCCCGCAGGTGGCCGGCGAAGACGTTGTGCACGCGCAGCTCCATCTGGCCCTGCTGGTCCAGGAAGCGCCGGGCCGCGTTGGCGATGGACACGTAGTCGTCGCCGACCTTGAAGATGACCACGCCCCGGATCCCCAGGGGGATGCCCTGGTGCGTCACGCAGTCGATGGCCAGCTCCGCCTCCCGCAGGTCGAGGGAGAGGCGGCGCACGGCCTGGACCCCCGGCAGCACGAGCGTCCCCTTTCCGGTGACGATCTTGAAGCCCAGGCTCTCGCCCACCTCGTCGCGGCCGGGCTGCTGGCGCAGGCCGGAGATGACGAGGGCCTCGTTGGGCTCGGCCACCCGCCACATGAGCTTGAAGATGATGAAACCCAGGAGCAGCGCCCCCACAACGACCGCTCCGACGACACCGAACAGCATTGGAACCACCCCCGAGGCGCTACATGGGCGTGACGAGCACGGTCCTGGGTGGGAAGTACTCGACGACCACGATCCGGCTGCCCACGGAGATCGTCTCCGCGGGCTCGGTGGCCCGGGCGTGATACGCCTCGCTGCCGCCCCGGATGGGGATCATCACCTCGCCCAGCCTCCCGGGCCCGATGGCGCCGGTGACGTGTCCCACCTTTCCCACCACGGTCTGGTCGGCCACCTCACCTCCCGCACCACCGCCCGCGCTCACCAACGACCCGGCCGCAGGAGCGCCTGCCCCGACCGGACCACACCAGTGTCCCAGCGCCGGGGCCGCCGCGCACCGGCGGGCGGTCGGGCTCGGCCCGCTCAGGCGGCGGGGCCCTCCTTGGGGTGGGGCATGCACAGCTCGTCGTACTCGGCGATGACGATCTCGCCGGCGTCGGGGCCGCAGGCCGGGCAGGCGGGGTCGCGCTGGACCTTGAAGACCCGGAAGGACTCCTCCAGGGCGTCGTAGGCCAGGAGGCGGCCTATCAGGGGATCGCCCAGCTCGAGCAGGAGCTTGATGGTCTCCATGGCCTGGATGGAGCCGATGATGCCGGGGAGGACGCCCAGCACCCCGGCCTCGGCGCAGGAGGGGGCCAACTCGGCCGGAGGCGGCTCGGGGATCATGCACCGGTAGCAGGGGCCCTGATAGGGGGCGAACACGGTGGCCTGGCCCTCGAAGCGGAAGATCGAGCCGTGGACGACCGGGATCCGCTTCAGCAGCGAGGCGTCGTTGACCAGATAACGGGTCGGGAAGTTGTCGGTGCCGTCCAGGATGACGTCGTAGCCGTCGATGACCTCGAGGACGTTGTCGGCGCCCAGGCGCACGTCGTAGGTCACCACGTCCACGTCGGGGTTGAGCGCGGTCAGCGTCTTCTTGGCCGAGTCGACCTTGCGGTCGCCCAGGCGGTCGATGTTGTGCAGCACCTGGCGCTGCAGGTTCGACTCGTCGACCACGTCCATGTCGACGATGCCGAGCGTCCCCACGCCCGCGGCCGCGAGGTACAGCGCCGCGGGCGAGCCCAGGCCTCCGGCACCGAGGAGCAGGACCCTGGAGTCGAGCAGGCGCTGCTGGCCGGCGACGTCGACCTCGGGGAGGAGGAGGTGGCGGTGGTAGCGGTTGCGCTGTTCAGCGCTCAGCGCTTTTGGGGCCCTCCAGGGGCGCCCCTCGTTCTTCCACTTGCCGAAGCCCCCGGCCATGGAAACCACGTTGCTGTACCCGAGGTCGCCCAGCGTCTTGGCCGCGAAGGCCGAGCGGGCGCCGCCGGCGCAGTACACGACCACCGGCGCGGCCTGGTCGGGGAGCTTGGCGTCGGCCTGGAACTCGAGGTAGCCCCGGGGGATGTGCACCGCCCCGGGGAGGGCGCCCTGCTCGTACTCGTCGGCTTCTCGCACGTCGAGCACCACGGTGCCCTGCTCCTCCGTCAGCTGTTGGGCCTGGGCCGTGTCGACCTCGCGGATGGCCGCTTTGGCCTGGGCCAGCAGGTCACGGGATGACGGCATGGGATCACGACCTTCCGAGAGCCTTCGGTCAGGCAAACCTTACCGCTCCGGTCAACATTCCCGGAACGGGGGGACCTCGGCCGCCCTACGGTCGGCGCCCATGGAGCTCCAGCACGCCGTCCGACGGCGCCGGATGGTGCGCAACTTCGACCCCCGGCCCGTGCCCGCCGAGGTGGTCGATCGGGTCCTGGCCAGCGCCCTGCGGGCCCCCTCGGCCGGCTTCGCCCAGGGATACGCCTTCGTCGTGCTCCAGGGCCCGGCCGAGACCGGCCCCTTCTGGGAGCTGACGACCACGCCGGAGTGGCGGGCCCGCCGCCCGCACAGGGCGGGGGTGCAGGCCGCCCCCGTCCTGGTGCTGCCCCTGGCCCACGAGCAGGCCTACCTCGACCGCTACTCCGAGCCCGACAAGGCGGGCCTTGGCATGGACGAGGCCGAGGGCTGGCCCGTGCCCTACTGGCTCGTCGACACCGCCTTCGCCACTCTCCTCATGCTGCTCACCGCGGTGGACGAGGGCGTGGGCGCGCTCTTCTTCGGCATCTTCCGGGGTGAGAGGGAGCTGCTCGATCATCTGGGCGTGCCCTCCCCCTACAGGCCCATCGGGGCCGTGGCCCTGGGCTACCCGGCCGAACCCGACCCCCTGTCGCTGTCGCTGTCCCGGGGCCGGCGCGGGATGGAGGACGCCGTTCACCGGGGCCGGTGGTGACGCCCGCCCGGGCCCGGGTCAGAGCTGGGGATCGGCGCCCACCAGCTCGGGGAGCACCTCGCTGATCGACCCGTTGATGACGGCGTCGGCGATGTGGTCGTAGGCGGTGGGCTCGGCGTTCAGGATCACCACGCGGGCTCCCGCCTCCTTGGCGATGGGCACCAGGTAGGCGGCGGGGACCACCGACAAGGTCGAGCCCACGGCCAGCAGGAGATCGCACGACGCCGCGGCCTGCTCGGCCCGCTGCACGTCCTGGGGCACGAGCTGCTGGCCGAAGCTGATCGTCGCCGACTTGATGATGCCGCCGCACACCTGGCCGTCGGCGGCGACGAGACAGCGAGGATCGTCCTCTCCGGCTCGCACCCGGTCCAGCATCTCGGGCATGGGCCGGCGGTCGCCGCACGTCCAGCACACCGTCCGGTGCGCCGTCCCGTGCAGCTCGACGACGAGGGCGGGATCGGTGCCCGCACGCTGGTGCAGCTCGTCGATGTTCTGGGTCACGAGCGCGAGCAGCTTTCCCCTGCGCTCGAGGACGACCACCGCCCGGTGGCCGGGGTTGGGCTCGGCCGTCCAGGTCGGGGCCTCGAGACGATTGCGCCAGGCGCCCCGCCTGACCTCGTCGTCGGCCAGGTAGTGCTGCAGGGTGGCGGCCCGCTCCGCCCCCGGGTTGCGGGTCCACACGCCCTTCGGACCCCGGAAGTCGGGGATGCCCGAGTCCGTGGATATCCCCGCCCCCGTCAGCACGACGATGCGCTCGGCCTCGTCCACCCAGCGCCGCACCTCCGCCACCCGCCCGTCCATGGCCGTCGTCACCGGCCAAGCTTCGCGCCCGGGTCCGCCCTTGTCGTGCGTGTAAAGCTATGAAATACTTCCAAAGGCCCTACAGGCCGACCGCTTCCCCTCCTGCCCCATCGCGCTGGAGGCCCCGTGACCGTCACCGCCCCCCTGTCCACCGCCGTCCCCCGTCCCGCCCGCAGCCAGACCCTCCTCATCCGGCCCTGGGCCGACGAGGTCATCGACGCCCTGGGCTTCGACCCCAGGTCCAACTACGTCGAGAAGTACTGGCTCGGGGTCCTGGGCCCCTCCACCACCTGGTTGCTACGCCGGCTGGCGGCCGACCTCGAGGCCTCCCCCGCCGGCTTCGAGCTCGACCTGGCCGAGACGGCCCACCGTCTCGGGCTCGGCGCCCGCCTGGGGCGCGACGCACCCTTCGTCCGGGCCCTGACCCGATGCGTGCAGTTCGGAATGGCCCGGCATGAGGGACGCGACGCCCTGGGCGTCCGCCGCAAGCTCCCGCCCCTCAACCGGCGCCAGCTCATGCGCATGCCTCCCTCCCTCCAGGCCGAGCACGAGCGCTGGCAGGACGCGGAGCGGGTCAGGCCCGAGGTCGACCGCCTGCGTCAGCGTTCCCGCCGCCTCGCCCTCAGCCTCCTCGAGCTGGGCGAGGATCTCGAAGCCACCGAACGCCAGCTGCTGCGCTGGCGCTTCCACCCCGCGCTGGCGCGCGAGGCGGCGGCGTGGGCATGGGACCGCCACCGGGCCGCGCTGGCGGCGGCCGAACAGACCGCGGCCGGGTGAGCGGGTGATCAGCTGGCCGAGAAGGACTTCAGCAGCTCGATGAGGGTGCGCACACCGAAGCCCGTGCCCCCCTTGCGCAGGTAGCCCTCGTCGGCGTCGGAGCGCGCCGGCCCGGCGATGTCGAGGTGGGCCCAGGGGATCTGGCCCACGAACTCACGCAGGAACAGCCCGGCGGCCAGGGCTCCGGCCTGGCCCGCGTTGCCGACGTTCTTGATGTCGGCCACCTCGGAGTCGATGTGGCGCCTGTACTCGTCGGGCAGGGGCAGGTGCCAGGTCGGCTCGCCCGAGCGCTCCGACGCGTCCTTGACCCGGGCGACGAGGCGATCGTCGTTGCCCATGAGCCCGGCTATCTGGCGCCCCAGCGCGACCACGCAGGCGCCGGTCAGGGTGGCGAGGTCGACAATGGCGTCGGGCTTCTCCTCGGCCGCCAGCGACAGCCCGTCGGCCAGGACCAGGCGGCCCTCGGCATCGGTGTTCAGCACCTCGATGGTCTTGCCGTTGCGGGCCCGAAGCACGTCGCCGGGCTTGATGGCGCGCCCGCTGGGCATGTTCTCGGTCGTGGGCATGATTCCGATCACCCGCACCGGTACCTGCAGGTCGGCCAGGGCCGACATCGTCGCCAGCACCGCGGCCGCGCCCGACATGTCGGTCTTCATCGACATCATGCCGTCGGCCGTCTTGAGCGAGAGCCCCCCCGAGTCGAAGGTGATCCCCTTCCCGACCAGCGCCACCGTGGCCGAGGCTCCTCCCTCGGGCTCGTAGGTGAGGCGGATGAGCCTGGGCGGCTCCTCCGACCCCAGGGCCACGCCGGCCAGCCCGCCCAGCCGCTCCTCGGCGATCTCGTTCTCGTCCAGGACCTTCAGCTCGAGACGGGAGGACTCGGCCACGGCGGTGGCGACCTCGGCCAGCCGGCGCGGGGTCATGGCCCGGGCGGGCTCGTTGACCAGGTCGCGGGCCAGCCCCACGGCCCGGGCCACCCGTGCGCCCCGGCGCAGGCCGTCGGCCACCTCCCGGCGCTCCGTCTCGGGGACCACAACGATGACCCGGCGCAGCCGCGACGGGGCCGAGGAGCTCTTGTATTCGCTGAACTCGTAGGTGGCCAGGCTGGCCCCCTCGGCCAGGGCCTGGCCCAGCTCGCCCGGCGACAGGGTCGGCATGGGCCGGGCCCGGGTGCCCCGCCCCTCCGCCGGCGGCAGGAAGGCGGCTCGCCTCACGTGCGAGGCGCTCCGAGCCAGAGCCGCCCCCGCCCGGCGGGCCACCTCGGGGGAATAGCGCCCGGGATCGCCCAGGCCTATGGCGATCTGGGTCTGCCTGCCAGCGGTGAGGACGTGGGTCTGGCCCACCTTGGCCTCGAAGCCCTGCCTGCGCAGGAGGGCCACGTCGAGGCCGCGGATGCCCGCGGGGACCGCCGGCCTCCCGGCGAAGAACCCCACCGCCACCGCATCACTGTCCGCCGGCAGCGCAGCCGCGGACGAGAAGGAGATGTCGGGCCAGCTCGTGATGCGGGCCTGCCAGGACGGTGTCGTCCCGCCGGTGGCCGCCCGCCGGGCGCCGTCGCTCTTCACGGCGCCGACCCGCTTGGCGCCGCCCCGCTTGGCCCCGGCCTGCTTCTTGGCGCCGGCCTGGGTCCCGGCCACCGCCCGCTTGGCCAGCGGCTTGTTGGCCGCCGCCCGCCTGGTGACCGGCTTCTTGGCCGTTGCCCTCTTGGCTGTTGCCTTTTTCGCCATGGCCGGCCTGCTCACCGCTCTCCTGGTCCCGGCTCCCGCCCCTGCGCGCTTGGCCACGATCCCTCCCGCTTGCCTCAGCCCCGGTTGGTGCGGGGATGGCTCAACAGTGGTGCTCCCTCCTGCCATCGGGCCATGGCCCACAGCAGGCTGGAGAGCCGGTTGAGATAAGGAACGACGTGTGAGCCCTCGACCGCGACCGGCAGGGCCATGCGCTCGGCCCGCCTGACGACCGTCCTGGCCACGTCGAGAAGCGCCGAGACCCGACCCTGTCCCGGGATCACGAACTCCGAAGGCATCTCGACGCGATCGCCTATGGCGTCGGTCCTCCGGCCCAGCTCCTCCACCATCTCGGCCGTGACGAGCGAGCTACCCGGCTTCAGCTTGCGCCGGTTCTCCGGGGCGGTGGCCAGCTCGGCCATGAGCACCCACAGGTCCCGTTCCACGGCCACGAGGGTCTCGTCCAGCTCGCTGTCGGCACCGGCCTCGGCCCGGGCCAGACCCAGGAAGGCCTGAGCCTCGTCGACCGCGCCGTTGGCCTCGATGACGGCCTCGTCCTTGCGCACCCGCCCGCCGAAGAGCAGCCCCGTCGTCCCGTCGTCTCCGGTCTTGGTGTAGATCCTCACCACGGCCGGGCCAATGTAGCCGGGGTCGTCTACGCGCCGTTCCGTGCCCGTGCCCGTGCCGCGGGCGCCGCAGGCGACGCCGGCCGCCCTTCGTCGCCTCGGCCGTGCGTGCGCGGCAGGGCTCCGACGTCGATCGTGCGGCTGAGTCCCACATTCTCGAGCATGCGCCGGTCGTGGCTGACGAGCAGCAGGGTGCCGTCGAAACCGGCCAGCGCCTCCTCGAGCTGCTCGATCGCGGCCAGGTCGAGATGGTTGGTGGGCTCGTCGAGCACGAGGCAGTTCACGGGCCGCGCCGCCAGCGCCGCGAGCATGGCCCGGCTGCGCTCGCCCGGCGAGAGGAGGCGCCAGCGGCGCTCCACCTGGTCGGCGGCGAGCGAGAACTTGGCCAGGAGGGTGCGGGCCTCCTCGGGTAGAAGACCCGTCCTCCGGCAGAAGGCGGGCAGCAGCACCTCCTCCGGGTCCTCGGCCAGCGACCGGGCCTGGTCCATGTCCCCCACCACCACACCGGGGCCCAAGTACTTCCCTCCTGACGCCACCTCCAGCCCGCCCACCAGGGCCCGGATCAGGGTGGTCTTGCCGCACCCGTTGGGGCCGGTGAAGGCCACCCGTTCCCTCCAACCCACCTCGACGTCGACGGGCCCGAGCCGGAAGCTCCCCCTCTCGACGACGGCGTCGTGGAGCCGGGCCACCACGTCCCCGCTGCGCCGCCCCGCCGCCAGCCGGAGCCGGAGATCCCAGCCCTCCCACGGCTTCTCGGCCTCGCCCAGCTGGGCCAGCTTGCGCTCCGTCGCCTGCACCTTGGACGCCTGGCGTTCGGTGCGATCGGCCCTGGTCTTGCGCTGGGCCTTGTCCGGGTCCCTGGGCTTGCGCTTCTCGGCCCGCACCCCCTTCTCCGACCACGACACCTGGGTGCGCAGGCGCTCGGTCAGCCTGGCCCGCTCCTCCTGGTTGGAGCGATGGGCCTCCTCCTGGTGGTGACGGCGCAACCGGCGGGCGGCCACGAGCTCCGTCCATCCACCGGCGTACTCCACGGCCCGATGGCTCTCCTCCTCCAGCTCGACGATGCGCCGGACCACGTGGTCCAGGAAGGCGCGATCGTGGGACACCGCGACCACGGCGGCCGGGGTGGCGCCCAGGAAGCCTTCGAGCATGTCGAGGCCGTCGAAGTCGAGATCGTTGGTGGGCTCGTCGAGCAGCAGGACGTCGAAGCGGGCCAGCAGGATGGCGGCCAGCGCGGCGCGGGCCTGCTGGCCACCCGACAGCTCGGTCACCGCGACCTGGAGACGGTCGGCAGGCAGCGCCACCTGGGCGCAGACCTCGCCCACCCGGGCGGCCAGGTCGCCGCCACCAAGGGCCACGAACACCTCCAGGGCCTCCGAGTACCGGCCCAGCACCTCGGGGTCGTCGCCGCCTCGCCGCTCGAGGAGCTGCGTGAGGCGATCCAGCTCCGCCTCGGCCGCGGCCACCCCGGTGCGACGGGCCAGGTAGCCAAGGAGGGTCTCCGCCTCCTGCGCGTCCGTCTCCTGGGGCAGGTAGCCCACGGTCATGGTCCGGGGTGACCGTTCGACCGTGCCCGAGTCGGGCTCCTCCGTCCCCGCCAGGACGCGCAGGAGCGTCGACTTGCCGATGCCGTTGGGCCCGACCACGCCGATGCGGCTCGAGGGTCCGATCGTCATCGACACGTCGTCCAGCACCACCTGGGCGCCGCGGAAACGGCGGACGTGACGGGCGACGAGCACGCCACCCAAGCTAGGAGGAGAGCCAAAAGAGGTGGGACGCTTTTCGGCCCCCGGTAGCCTGGCAGGGCATGGAGAGCTTCCTGGAGGCGGTACGCGGGCGCGTCGTCGTCTACGACGGCGCCACCGGCACCAACCTCCAGCTCCGTGAGCTCTCCGCCGACGATTTCGGGGGTCCGGCCCTGGAAGGGTGCAACGAGGTCCTGTGCGACACGCGCCCCGACGTGGTGGCCGACCTCCACCGTTCCTTCTTCGAGGTCGGCGTCGACGTCGTCGAGACCGACTCCTTCGGCGCTCTCCCGTGGGTCCTGGCCGAGTACGGCATCGCCCACCGGACCCATGAGCTGGCGCTGAAGTCGGCCCGCATCGCCCGCCAGGTCGCCGACGGCTACCGCAGCCCCGACCGGGCCCGCTGGGTGGCGGGCTCGCTGGGGCCGGGGACCAAGATCGCCTCGCTGGGCCAGATCTCCTTCGCCGATCTGCGGGACGGGTACGAGACCGCGGCCCGGGGACTGCTGGAGGGCGGCATCGACGTCCTGGTCGTGGAGACGGCCCAGGACCTGCTCCAGGCCAAGGCCGCGGTGATCGCCTGCCGCCGGGCCATGGCCGCCACCGGGCGGGAGGTCCCGATCCAGCTCCAGGTGACCATCGAGGTCACCGGCCGCATGTTGATGGGCACCG
>VAXP01000095.1:0-2908 GCA_005884125.1 Actinomycetota bacterium
CCCAGTCCAGGGTCTGGAGGATCCCCTGGGTGACGGCCACGGCCGCGTGGCTGGGGTTGCGCCCGGTGGCGAAGGCGTTGGGCTGGAGGTCGGGCGTGACATGCAGCTTGGGCATGGGCATACCCGCCCGCTGGGTCAGCTCCCGCACGACGCGGTAGTACTCGGGCATCTCCGCCTCGGAGACGGGAACGGCCCGCGCTGCCTTGATGGCGATGGTGGCGGAGAACCAGTACGAGGCGCCCGTGATGACGAGCCCCAGGATGAGGCCGATGGTTGCGCCGCTGCCTCCGCCCACTGCCCCGCCGACGAGGATCATCAGGCCCCCGAGGGCGGCGAGGAGCACGTAGGTCTTGACGGTGTTCTTGTTCATCTCACTCCCATAAACGCCGGAGAGAGCTCCGGAGTTCCCGCCCGCGCCCTCGGTGTCCTAGTCGTAGTAGCCAGAGTGGACATAGAGGCACGGGATGCCCTCCTGGCGGAACATCTCCAGGTTACGGCGGTCGTCCTCGAAGGCGAGCTTCAGGTCGAAGCCGTAGCGGCGCAGCTCCTCCACCGTCCAGCGCTTGAACTCCTGGGCGGCCGAGTAGTCGCCGTAGTCCCGCATGATCAGCACGTCCCAGCGCAGCTGGTAGCGCTCCAGCCAGGCCAGGGTCTGGGGCTGGACCCGCAGGGGGCGCCCGGTGAGCAGGACCCTGCGCAGGGCCGGGTCCAGGAGCTCGAGCAGGCGGGCCACCTCCTCGATCAGGGGGTCGTCGCCGCAGGCGTCGAAGAACGCGGTCCAGTCCCGCCTGCCCGCCTCGATGAAGTGCTGGCGGCTGGCCGCGTCGGAGAGGACCCCGTCCAGGTCGAACACCACGGCCGGACCTGGACCCACGGGGGCATCCCGCCAGCGCCAGTTGCCCGGGGCGCGCCCAAGCGCACCCTCCCCGGCCATGTCCTGCGGGCCCAACCGGCTCATTCCTCGTCGGCGGATGCTCCGGCCCGGCGCCTGATCTCGTCCACCACGGCGGCGTCGGCCAGGGTGGTGGTGTCGCCCAGGTCGCGCCCCTCGGCCACGTCGCGCAGCAGCCTGCGCATGATCTTGCCGCTGCGGGTCTTGGGCAGGTCGTCGGTGAAGATGACGGTCTTGGGACGGGCGATGGGGCCGATCTTGGCCGCCACGTGGGCCCGAAGCGCCTCGCCGTGGGCCCGGTCCGCCTCCTGGCCCGCCTTCAGGGTGACGAAGGCGATGATGGCCTGGCCCGTGGTCTCGTCCTTGGCCCCCACCACCGCCGCCTCGGCCACGCTGGGGTGGTCGACCAGGGCGGACTCGACCTCGGTGGTCGACACCCGGTGGCCGGCGATGTTCATGACGTCGTCGACCCGTCCCATGAGCCAGAAGTAGCCGTCCTCGTCCACCCGGGCCCCGTCGCCCGCGAAGTAACGCCCCGGGAACCGGCTCCAGTAGGTCTGGCGATAGCGCTCGGGATCGCCGTAGATGCCCCGGAGCATGGCGGGCCAGGGCCGGGTCAGGGTGAGGTAGCCGCCCCCCTCCTTGACCCCGTCTCCCCGGTCGTCGACCACCTCGGCCCCTATGCCGGGCAGGGGGAAGGTGGCCGAGCCCGGCTTGAGGACGGTCGCTCCGGGCAGGGGGGAGATCATGATGGCGCCCGTCTCCGTCTGCCACCAGGTGTCCACCACCGGGCAGCGACCCCCGCCGATGTGCTGCCAGTACCACACCCACGCCTCGGGGTTTATGGGCTCGCCCACCGTGCCCAGCAGGCGCAGGGAGGAGAGCTCCTTGGACTCGGGATAGGTGCTTCCCCACTTCATGAAGGTGCGGATGGCCGTGGGCGCGGTGTACAGGATGGTCACGCCGTAGCGCTCCACGATCGACCACCAGCGGTCCTTGCCTGGGTGGTCAGGGGTGCCCTCGTACATGACGCTGGTGGCCCCGTTGGCCAGCGGCCCGTAGACGATGTAGCTGTGGCCGGTCACCCAGCCGATGTCGGCCGCGCACCAGTACACGTCGGTCTCCGGGTGGAGGTCGAACACGTAGCGGTGGGTGAAGGCCACCTGGGTGAGGTAGCCGCCGGTGGTGTGCATGATCCCCTTGGGCTTGGCCGTGGTGCCCGAGGTGTAGAGCAGGTAGAGGAGGTCCTCGGAGTCCATGCGCTCGGGCGGGCAGTCGGTTCCGGCCCCGGCCACCAGTTCGTCCCACCAACGGTCCCGGCCCTCCACCATCTCTACGTCGGGGGCGCCCTGGGCCCCGCTGGTGCGCCGGGCGACCACCACATGCTCGATGGAGGGGGTGTCCTCCAGGGCCGCGTCGGCGTTGGCCTTGAGGGGCACGACCGCGCCCCTCCGCCATCCCCCGTCGGCGGTTATCAGGACCTTGGCCTGGGCGTCGTTGATGCGGCCCCCCAGGGCGTCGGCCGAGAACCCGCCGAAGACCACGGAGTGGGCCGCGCCGATGCGCGCGCAGGCGAGCATGGCCACGGGCAGCTCGGGGATCATGGGCATGTAGATGGCTACGCGGTCTCCCCGCCTCACGCCCAGACCCTTGAGGGCGTTGGCGAAGCGGGAGACGTCGGCCAAGAGCTGGGCGTAGGTGATGGTCCTGGTGTCGCCCGGCTCACCCTCCCAGTGGAAGGCGACCTGCTCGCCTCGCCCCGCGTCCACGTGGCGGTCGAGGCAGTTGTAGGAGACATTGAGCGAGCCCCCCACGAACCACTTGGCGAAGGGCAGCTCCCAGTCCACGATGGTGTCCCACTCCCGGTACCAGTCGAGGGCCAGGGCCTGCTTGGCCCAGAAGCCCGACCAGTCCTGGGCGGCCGCGTCGTAGAGCGAGGTGTCCGTCACCAGGGCGTGACTCTTGAAGTCCTCCGGGGGCTCGAAGGTGCGCTCCTCCAGGTAGTAGGAGTCGATC
>VAXP01000095.1:2924-19192 GCA_005884125.1 Actinomycetota bacterium
TGCTCCCCTGCTCGACGTCGGGACGACGGGAGCCGAGCCTAGCGGCGGGGCTTGCGCCGCCCTCTCAGCCCACCTCCCACTCCAGCACGCCGAAGCGACCGAGGCCGGCGGGGTCCACGAGAGCGCCTGCCTCCGTCACCCGGCTGCGCGCCGCCAGCGCGTCGAGGTCGGCGCGGGCCGCGCCCTCGTGCCAGCGCCGGCGTGCCGTCTCCACCAGCTCCTCGAGACCGTGGGCCCGCAGGAAGTCGGCCTGCGTGCGCAGCTGCGTGGGCGGGCGGTGACGGGCCAGCTGGTCCCACGCCACCTCGCAGGTGACGTCCTGGTCGCCCAGGTGCTCGAGGGGATGCCCGCCCCGACCGTGGCCCCGGTAGGTGCGCACCCACTCCGTCCACGGGCGCCGGGCCATGGAGGGCGTCGTGTCCGCGTAGTCGATGGCCACCACCCGCCCCCGCGTCACCAATGCCAGCGCGTCCCGCAGCCAGGTCCGGGCCCCGTCCTGCAGGGGGACGCGGGCCCCGGGCCGGGCGTCGGGGACGAGGCGGTCCGCCTCCCGGGCGGGCCCGGCGCGGGCCGGCACCGGAACCTCGACCAGCCCCCCGGCCCGCTCCCCCACCCGCACCTCGTACCACCCCTCGTCCCGACGCTCCAGCACGTCGAAGGGGATGTTGTCCAGCAGCTCGTTGGCCACGACCACCGACACGATGGGCTCGGCCGGCAGCTCGGGCAGGGCGGTCACCAGCGGTCCCCGGCCCCGCACCCGCCTGCGCTCGGTGTCGTCGTCGCCCACCTCCCCGGCGCCGCCCACCCCGCCCCACGGCTGGCCGCCGTCTGCGTCGCCCGCCTCCCCGGATTCGACGGGCCCCAGCACCAGCGAGGGCAGCTCGAGGGGCAGTAGGGCGGCCTGCCGGGCCCGCTGGTGCTCCGAGCGCTCGACCAGCACGTAGCGCAGGGTCGGGGCACAGGCGGGACGGGCGGCCAGGACGTCGCGGGCCAGCGCACCCCGCCCCGCACCCGCCTCCACCACCACGTAGGGGTCGGGCCGGCCCAGGTCCTCCCACCACGAGTCGAGCGCCCGGGCCAGCACCCCGCCGAACAGGGCCCCCACCTCGGGGCTGGTTATGAAGTCGGCCTCCCGCCGCCCGGCGCCCCCCGCCGTCTCGAAGAAGCCCTGCTCGGGGTCGTAGAGGGCGAGCTCGAGCAGCTCCGAGAACGACAGCGGGCCCAGGCGGTGGATACGGTCCACCGCACGGGTCGCAAGGGGCCTTCCCGCCGGGCCCGTCACCCTGCTAGCGGAGCAGCGAGGCCACGTCTCCCATGCGGGCGAAGGCCTGCGGGTAGACGCCGATGGCCATCACGACGAGGGCACACAGCCCCAAGGCCGCGGCCAGCGGCGGCGGCACCCGCAGCGGCCTGCGGTCGCCGTCCGGGGCTGGGTTCATCCACATCTGCCGGGCCACCCCGGCGTAATAGAACAGAGCGATGACGGAGTTGACAGCCACCAGCACGCCCAGGACCCAGGCCCAGGCCGTGCCCGCGTCGGCCACAGCCCGGAACACATAGAACTTGGCGAACCACCCTCCCAGCGGCGGCACACCGGCCAGGGAGAACAAGAAGATGGTCATGACCACGGTGAGGCCGGGGGCGTAGGTGAACAGCCCGCTGTAGGAGGCGATGTCCCCCGAGCGGGTCCTGCGGGCCACGGCGATGACGATGGCGAAGGCGCCCAGGTTCATGGCCGCGTAGATCAGCAGGTAGACGATGCTCGCGGTCTGTGAGGAGTGGGCGGCCCGGGCGTTGGTCCCGGCCACGGCGAAGGGCACCAGGATGTAGCCGGCCTGGCCGATGGAGGAGTAGGCCAGCATGCGCACGATGTTGGTCTGGCGCAGGGCCACCAGGTTCCCCACCGTCATGGTCAGGGCCGCCAGTACCCAGAAAAGGGGCCCGTAGACGTCGTAGCGCCCGTAGAAACCCACGAAGATGAGCTGGAACAGGGCCACGAAGCCGCCCGTCTTGGAGGCCACCGACAAAAAGGCGGTGACGGGCGTGGGCGCGCCCTCGTAGACATCGGGCGCCCAGAAGTGAAAGGGCACGGCCGAGACCTTGAAGGCGAAGCCCACCACGATGAAGAAGATGCCCACCGTCACGATCGGGTGGGAGCCGGCTGAGCCTGCGATCTGAGCGCCGATCTGGCTCAACACGGTCGTGCCCGTGAAGCCGAAGATGAGCGACATCCCGTAGAGCATCACCGCCGTGGCCAGGACGCCGAGGAGGTAGTACTTGAGGGCGGCCTCGTTGCTGCGCAGGTCGCGCTTGCGCCACCCCGCCAGCATGTAGGCGGGGATGGAGAGGAGCTCGAGAGCCACGAAGATCGTGATCAGGTCGCGCGCCGACGCCATGACGACCATGCCCAGCAGCGAGGACAGCACCAGGAAGGAGAACTCGCCCTCGTAGTAGTCGCCCTCCTCGATGTAGTTGGTCGACATGAGCAGCACGATGTAGCCGGTGAAGATGAAGAGGGCCTTGAGCACGAGCGAGAAGTTGTCGACCACGTAGGCGCCGCCGAACATGGACCAGCTGTGGGTGCCGTGGCGGGCGGCCAGGCTCAGCAGGGGCACGGCGCTGGCCACCACCCCGAGCCCGGCCAGCTGGGTCACCAGGTACTTCCTGGTCTCGTCCACCAGCAGGTCCAGGACCAGCACCACCACGACGACGGTGCTGAGCACGATCTCCGGGGCCAGGGCGTGGTAGTCGATGTAGGGGGCGTGGAAGGGCAGTGCCCCGGGGCTGGCGGCCGCGGTCATGAGCACGGCTCAGCTGGCCCGGGATGTGAACACGGCCGTCACCCCGTGCACGGCGCCGTCGGTCACGTGGAACAGGGCATGGGGGTAGACGCCGAAGGCGACGATCCCCAGCAGCAGCGGCGTCCAGGCGATCCACTCCGGGACGTGCACGTCGTGGACGTGGATGGCGGCGAACTCGGCCGAGGGCTCGCCGAAGGCGGTCCGCTGGTACATCCACAGCAGGTATCCGGCCGCGAGCACCGTCCCCACCGCGGCCACGACCATGAAGGCGCGGAACAGGGCGATGTTCAGCCCCTGGGCGGGCTGGTAGGCGGACAGGATGGCGGGGAACTCGCCCCAGAATCCGGCCAGCCCGGGCAACCCCAGGGAGGCCATGGCGCAGAAGCCCAGGATCCATCCCAGCCGGGGCGCCTGGACGAGCAGGCCCCCCAGCCTCGAGATCTCCCGGGTGTTGAAGCGCTCGGCGATGGATCCGGCCAGGAAGAACAGCATCCCCGTGATGAGGCCGTGGGCCACCATGCCGAAGATGGCTGCGTTGAGGCCGAAGCTGGTGAGCGTTGAGATGCCCAGCATGACGAAGCCCATGTGGGCCACCGACGAGAAGGCGACCAGCCGCTTCAGGTCGCGCTGGGCCAGGCTCCCGAGCGCCCCGTAGATGATCCCGATCACGGCCAGGAGCCCGATCCACGGGGCCCAGCGCCGGGCCGCGTAGGGGAGCACGGGCAGGGCGATGCGGATGAACCCGTACGTGCCCAGCTTCAGCAGGACGGCAGCCAGGATCACCGAGCCCACCGTGGGCGCCTCGGTGTGGGCGTCGGGCAGCCAGGTGTGGAACGGGAACATGGGCACCTTGATGGCGAAGCCCATGAAGAGCCCGGCGAAGATCAACACCTGGGTGCTCCGGGCGATGGCGGAGCCGTTGTGGACCAGGGTGGGGATGTCGAAGGTGTTGCCGCCCTTGAAGAAAAGGGCCAGGAACCCCAGGATCATCAGGGCCGAGCCGAACAGGGTGAACAGGAAGAACTTGATGGCCGCGTACTGGCGGTTGGGACCGCCCCAGACGCCGATCATGAAGTACATGGGCAGGAGGACCAGCTCGAAGAACACGAAGAACAGGATCAGGTCCTCGGCGCAGAAGGTGCCGTTCATGCCCGTCTCCAGCACCAGGAGGAGCATGAGGAAGGCCTTGGGGTTGTGGGGCTCGGGGAAGTGGTCCCAGGAGTAGATGATGCAGGCGATGGTGATGAACACCGACAGAGCCAGCAGCGGCAGGGCGATGCCGTCGACGCCGACGTGGTAACGGCTGTGGATCACGTCGATCCAACGGCGGTCGGTTACGAACTGCAGCTTGTCGGTGGCGTTGTAGTCGAAACGAGCGAGGATGCCCACCATCAGGCCGCCTGTGACGAGGCTGATGAGGAGGGCCACGCTCTTCTGAGCCGTCTCCTGGGCCCGGGGCACGAACCCCAGGAGGATCGCCCCCAAGATGGGGACGAAGATCACCCCGGACAGGGCCCAATGGTCGAAGACGTTCATCTCGCTCCCTGGTTGGCGTACAGCACAAGGGCCAGGGCGCCTATGGCGCCGGCCCCGAAGAGGAAGGCGGCGTACTGCTGGACCCGCCCGGTCTGGAGGCGGCGCAGGACGCTGCCGCCTCCCTCGGCCGACGCGCCGGTGCCGTTCACCAGCCCGTCCACGACCTTCTGGTCGACGACCTCGTAGGTGAACCGGGCCAGGGCCCGGGCCCCGATGCCCACGGCGTTGACGGCGCCGTCGATCACCCGCTGGTTGACCCAGTAGGCGCCCCGGGCGATGGCCCCCTTGATGGAGCCCACGATGATGTCGGTGTAGAGGACGTCGAGGTAGTACTTGTTCAGGAGGAAGCGGTATCCGGCCCGGGCCAGCGACGAGCGCTCCGTGGCCCGGTGCAGGGGCCCGAAGGCGTGGCGCAGGTAGTAGAGGAGCCCGACCCCGATGCCGGCCACGGCCACGGCCATGGAGAGGGCGGCGGTCGGAGCGGAGAACTTGTACTCCGGCACGTGGGCCTGGACGACGACCTCGTTGCGTGTCCACTCCGCGAACCAGTGGACCCCGAAGCCGTTGAGCCACCCGGCCACGACCGAGAAGGCGGCCAGCACGACCAGCGGGACGGTGATGGCGAGGGGCGACTCGTGGGGGGCGTCCACGGCGTGGCCGGCGGCGCTGTGCTGGCCACCGTGGTGCCCCCCCCGGTGCTCGCCGTAGAAGGTGAGGTAGACGGTGCGGGCCATGTAGGCCGCGGTCATGAACGCCCCCACCAGCCCCACCACCATGAAGGCGTTGTAGCCGTTCTTCCCCGCGGTCAGGAGTATGTCGTCCTTGGACCAGAACCCGGCCAGGGGGAAGATCCCGGCCAGGGCCAGGGAGGCGATCACGAAGGTGGCGTGGGTGATGGGCATGGCCCGCCACAGCCCTCCCATGTCCTTCTTCATGTCGAAGCTGTGGTGGGACCCAGAGTGGCTCACCGAGCCTGCCCCGAGGAACAGGCAGGCCTTGAAGAAGGCGTGGGTGAAGAGGTGGAAGATCCCTCCCGTCCAGGCGCCCACGCCCAGGGCCATGACCATGTAGCCGAGCTGGCTCACGGTCGAGTAGGCCAGCACCTTTTTGATGTCGTCCTGCACGAAGGCGAGGGCGGCGGCGATGACGATGGTGATGGCCCCGATCACGGCCACGTAGCTGATGCCGTGCCAGGCCGGGTGGTGGCCGACCCGGAAGGCGGCCCAGAACACCCCGTAGCAGCGGGCCACCAGGTACACGCCGGCCACGACCATGGTGGCCGCGTGGATGAGGGCGGACACGGGGGTGGGGCCGGCCATGGCGTCGGGCAGCCAGGTGTGCAGGGGGAACTGGGCGCTCTTGCCGATGACACCCATGAACAGGGCCACGGCCCCGACCACCAGCACGGTGTGGTCGATTCCCCCCGACAGGGCGGCCCGGTTCAGGCGGGCGATGTCGAAGCTCTGCCCGTTGGCGAAGAAGAGGATGATGATCCCGATGAGCATCCCCGCGTCGCCCAGGCGGGTGGTGAAGAAGGCCTTGAGGGCCGCGTCGGAGTTGTCCTTCTCCTCCCACCAGTGGCCGATGAGCATGAAGGAGCACAGCCCCACCCCTTCCCACCCGAGCAGGAGGAAGATGGTGGTGCTGGAGGTGACGAGCACCAGCATCGACGCGGTGAAGAGGGCCAGAGCCGCGTAGAAGTAGGTGTAGCGCCGGTCCCCGTGCATGTAGGCCGTCGAGTAGACCTGCACCAGCAGGGACACCAGGGTGACGACGAGGAGCATCATCACCGTCAGGCCGTCGACGTGGATGCCCAACGGGACCTTGACCTGGCCGTTGGAGAACCAGGTATACAGGGTGTGGTCGACAGCCCCCCGGACCCGCTCCTCCCCTTCGCCGATGGTGCCCCGACCGATCCACTGGGCCGCGGCCGCGCAGGACAGGACGAAGGACCCGCCCACGGCGGCGATCCCTATCTCCGCTCCCTTGCCCGGCAGCCGCCTGCCGAAGAACAGGATCACGACGAAGGCGGAGGCGGGTAGGGCCCAGGTGAGCCAGGCGTTGTCCAGGAAGAACACCGCTCAGCCCTTCATGAGGTCGACGTCGGTGAGGTCGATCGAACGGCGGTTTCGGTAGATGAGCAGCACGATGGCCAGCCCCACCCCGACCTCGGCCGCGGCGATGGCGATCACGAACAGGGCGAACACCTGACCGGCGATCGTGTCCCGGAAGGCCCCGAAGGCGATCAGGTTGATGTTCACCGCGTTCAGGATCAGCTCCACCGACATGAGCACCAGCACGCCGTTCTTGCGGGCCAGCACGCCGTACACACCGGTGCAGAAGAGGAGCGCGCCGAGGAAGAGGAACTCGTTGAGCAGCACGGAGCTAGTCCCTCCTGGCGATTACCACGGCGCCCACCAGGGCGGCGAGGAGCAGGACCGAGACGGCTTCGAAGGGGACGACGTAGGTCTGGAAGATGGCGTTGCCCACCAGGGCGGTGGTGCCGACCCTGAGGGGACGGTGGAGGGCGTCGACGTGGGCGGAGTGGAAGGCGTCGACCAGCACGTACACGAGCAGCCCCAGAAGGAACAGGGCCACGGCCAGGGCCAGCGGGCGCTGGTTGTTGTCCAGGTTCGCGGTGCGGCCCAGGGGGGCCCGGGTGAGCATGATCCCGAACAGGAACAGCACGACGATGGCGCCTATGTAGACGATGATCTGCACCACCGCGGTGAACTCGGCCGCCAGGAGCAGGTAGATCCCGGCCACGCCGGCCAGGACCACGACCAGGTAGAGGGCGGCGTGGACGATGTTCTTGGTCGTCACCACCCGGATGGCGGCCACGGCCATGGACGCGGCCAGGAACCCGAAGGCGACGTTCTGGGCGACGTCGAGGTGGGCGGCGGCGAGCAGGCTGGGCACTGGGAGGTGTCGTCTCTTAGTTCTTGGCGCCCTTCTTGACCTCCGCCCCGGCCTCCAGGGCCAGGGGCTCGGGCACCGTCTTCATCCAGTCGCCCAGCCGCTCCTTGTCGTGGAGCAGCTCGGCGATGCTCACCTCC
Organism: Actinomycetota bacterium; assembly: GCA_005884125.1. Classification (GTDB taxonomy): domain Bacteria; phylum Actinomycetota; class Acidimicrobiia; order Acidimicrobiales; family AC-35; genus AC-35. The sequence goes on from VAXP01000095.1 coordinate 10,318, forward strand.
GAGTACTCGTACTCCGGGCTCCAGAACAGGGCGTCGAAGGGACAGACCTCCACGCAGATGCCGCAGTACATGCACAGCCCGTAGTCGATGTCGAAACGGTCCAGGAGCTGGATGGTGCGGGGCTTGCCGCCCTCACGCCTGGGCGGGGCCTTGTCCTTGTGGCCCTCTATGTAGATGCACCAGTCCGGACAGCTCCGGGCGCACAGCATGCACACGGTGCAGTTCTCCTCCTTCAGGGCGATGACGCCCCGGGACCGGGTGGGAGGAGTCTCTTTCTCGTGGGGGTACTGCACCGTGACCGCGGGCCGCAGCATGGTCCGCAGGGTCACGCCCAGGCCCTTGATCAGACCGGGAAGCTCTGCCACTCAGACCACCACCTTCAGAAGGCCCGTGACCAGGATGTTCACCAGGGCGAGGGGGATCAGATACTTCCACGCCACCGCCTGGAGCTGGTCCTCCCGGAAGCGGGGGTAGGTGAACCGGAACCAGAAGATGAAGAACGAGACCAGCATGATCTTGGCCCCGAGCACGAACGGGCCCAGGACGTCGGCCGCCGTCCCGTGCACGCCGGGCACGTACCAGCCGCCCAGGAAGAGCGTGGCCCCGATGGCGGCGAAGGCGAAGGCGGTGCCGAACTCGGCCATGAAGAAGAACAGGAAGCGGAACCCGGTGTACTCGACCATGTAGCCGGCGACCAGCTCCGTCTCGGCCAGGGGCATGTCGAACGGTGTCTGGGTCAGCTCGGCCTGGGCCCCCACGATGAAAAGGACGAAGCCCAGGGCCTGGGGAAGGATGTAGGGCTCGCCCAGCGTCTTGAAGCCGAGCAGAGCGCCGTGGGCCTGGGCCTGCACGATCCCCTGCAGCGACATGGTGCCGGCCTGGATCACGACTCCCACCACGCCCAGCACCAGGGGCAGCTCGTAGGCGATGAGCTGGCCTGCGGCCCGCAGGGCCCCGATGAGGGAGTACTTGTTGGCCGAGGACCATCCGGCCATGAGCACCCCGAGCACCGAGAGCGAAGAGACAGCCAGGGCGAAGAAGACCCCGGTGTCCAGGTTGGAGACGGTGAGGCGGGGCCCGGCCGGGATCACCACGTAGAGCAGGAAGGCCGACATGAGGACCACCACGGGGGCCAGGGCGAACACGGCCCGGTCGGCCCGCTCCGGGAACACGTCCTCCTTCTGCAGGAACTTCCCGGCGTCGGCCAGGAGCTGCAGCACCCCGTGGGGACCGGCCTCCATGGGCCCGAGGCGGCTCTGCATGTGGCTCATCATCTTGAGCAGGAAGACATAGGCGAGCACGAGGGCGCCCAGAGGGATCACGCCCATGACCACCAGCACCTTGATGGTGGTCGTCTGCCAGTAGGCGAGATGGAGGGCGGCCGTCACCGGTCGATGTCACCGAGGATGAAGTACAAGCTGGCCAGGATGGTGATCACGTCGGGCACGTACACGCCGCGCAGCAGCCAGGGCAGGATCGAGATGTTGCTGAACGACGGGGTGCGGATCTTGGTACGGAACGGACCCAGGCCTCCCTTGCTGACGACGTAGTAGCCCATCTCGCCCAGCGGGTTGTCGGTGTGCACCCATGCCTCACCCGCGGGGACCTTGATGATGCGGGGCACCTTGGCCTGGATGGGCCCTGAAGGCAGGCCGTCGAGGAGCTGCTCGACGATCTTGGTGGCCTCGCGGACCTCCTGGAGCCGCACCCAGTAGCGGGCGAAGCAGTCCCCGTCGGGATGGGTCCACACCTTCCAGTCGCAGTGCTTCCAGGCCAGGGGCGAGTCCTCGTCCCGCCTGATGTCCCAGTCCACCCCGCTGGCCCTGATGTTGGCCCCCGACAGGCCGTACTCGAGGCCCACGGCCGCGGGGACGAGCCCGATCCCCCGGGTACGGGTCTCGAAGATCTCGTTGCCCACCAGCAGGTCTTCCATCTCGTCACAGAAGGTGCGGATCCTGGACATCGCACTTTTGACCTCGGTCACCCACCCCTTGGGCAGGTCCTCCTTGAGGCCCCCGATGCGGTCGTAGTTGGGATGGAAGCGCCCGCCGGTGGCCGCCTCGATGAGGTTGAGCACGTGCTCCCGGTCCCGGAAGGCGTAGAAGACCGGCGTGAGGGCGCCCAGCTGCACGCCCATGTCGCCCAGGAAGAGCGTGATGTTGGCCAGGCGGCCCAGCTCGAACAGGGCGGTGCGGATCCACTGGGCCCGGGGCGGGGCCTCCACGTCCATCAGCTTCTCGGCCGCCAGGATGAAGGGGACCTCGTTGGCGAAGCTGCCCAGCCAGTCGATGCGGTTGACCAGGGTGGTGACCTGGGGGTAGGTGCGGACCTCGGTGAGCTTCTCGTAGCCGCGGTGCATGTAGCCGCACACGGGCTCGGCCCAAACCACCTGCTCCCCGTCGAGGCGGACGACGATGCGCAGCGTGCCGTGGGTGGCGGGGTGCTGGGGGCCGATGTTGAGGGTCATGCCCTCGGCCTCGATCTCGACGTTGACCCTGGCGTCGGCGGCCTGGCCGGCGACGTAGGCCGCCTTCTGGAACTCGGTCACCACCGCCATCAGCCCTCGCCTCCCTCAGCGCCGGCTCCTTCGGCGTCGGCTCCTTCGGCGTCGCCACCGCCCTCGGGCTCTCCGGGCATGGCCTCCACGTCCACCAGCCCGGGCCAGGGCTTGACGTCGCGCGACAGGAGGGGGAAGTCCTTGCGCAGGGGATGGCCCTCGAACTCGCCCGGGAGGTAGATGTGGCGCAGCCCGGGATGGCCGTCGAAGGTGAACCCCAACATCTCCCACGCCTCACGCTCGTGCCACTCCGCGCCCCGGTAGAGGGACACGATGGACTCGACGCGGGGGTCCTCCTCGTCCAGGTCGGCCTTGAGGGTGATGCCGACCTTGGCCGAGGTGGAGAACAGGCGGGCGAAGACCTGGAAGCGGGTGTCCCCCCCGGCCACCCCCGTCCGGTACCCGCCATTGGCGCCGGCCGCAGGGGCAGAGGGCTGAGCCTCCGGGTCCCACACCTTCTCGGCCGCCAGGTCCACGTCCGCCTTCCAGTCCAGCCCGGAGAGGAAGCAGAAGTAGTCGCAACCCAGGCGGTCCCGGCAGGCAACCACGGCGCGGCGCCAGGCCCTGCTGTCCACCCGCACCCAGACGTCGCCGCCCGCGATCTCGTGACCGACAAGAGCCTCACCGAGCTCCGCCTGCAGGGCCTCCAGCCAGGGCTGGCGGCGTTCGTCGACAGGGGCGGGCGCCTCGGTCGTCGCGGTGGCCTGGGCTGCCGGGCTCTCCGCCTCCGGGGTTCCCCCGGCTGCGGCCTCCTCCCCGGCTGCGGCGTCCGCCGCCACGTCCCCCGGACCGTCAGGCGCCGACGACAATGGGGTCACCCCGCCAGCGGGACGCCATGTCCTCCTGCTGGATCCGCTGCTGGAGCAGGACGATGCCCTCCAGCAGCGCCTCGGGCCGTGGCGGACAGCCGGGGACGTAGACGTCGACAGGGATGATCTGATCGACGCCCTTCGTGACCGAGTAGGAGTCCCAATAGGGCCCCCCGCAGTTGGAGCAGCTGCCCATGGAGATCACGTACTTGGGATCGGGCATCTGCTCGTAGAGCCGGCGAATGGGGGGGGACATCTTGTCGGTGACCGTCCCGGCGATAACGACGAGGTCCGCCTGCCTGGCACCGGAGGGGAAGGGGATCACGCCGAGACGCATGATGTCGTAGCGGGGCGACCCAATGGCCGCGCCCAGCTCGAGGCCACAGCACGCTAGGCCCCACTGATAGATCCACAACGAGTACTTCCGCGCCGTGTTGAGCAGCTGGGTGAGGGGCTTGGGCATGTGCCCGCTTTCGACTAGACCCACCGCAGGACTCCCTTGCGCCAGGCGTAGACCAGGCCCAGGGCCAGGATGACGATGAACACCACCATCTCCACCAGTCCGAACACGCCCAGGGCCTGGAGCCGGACCGCCCAGGGGAAGATGAACACGGCCTCCACGTCGAACATCACGAAGAGAAGGGCGAAGACGTAGTAGCGGATCTGGCTCTGCGACCAACCCGTTCCCACCGGGTCCACGCCGCTCTCGTAGGCGATGTACTTCTGGGGCTGCGGCCGGCTGGGCCGAATGACGCTGCCCAGACCCAGCGTGAGGGCAACGAGCGCCACTGCCGCGCCCCCGAAGACGACGATCACGAAGTAGCTGCGTAGGAAGGCCGACATCCGCTGCGAGCGTAGTTAAGCCCAGAAGGCCCGACCAAACGCCTCCCTCCGGGGTCATCGAGGGCTTCGGATGGCCCCGGATCGGGGGCGGCGCGGCCGTACCATGGGACCCATGGCGCCGAGCTATCACCGCCTCGGCCGGTTGCCTTCCAAGCGCCACGTGGCCTTCCGAGGTCCCGACGGCGAGCTCTACCCGGAGGAGCTGGTCGGCAGCGAGGGCTTCGGCGGGCGCTACTCCCTCCTCCATCACCGCTACGCCCCGACACGGGTGGCCGAAGTGCGCGAGACCGACCCCGTGCCCCCCTCCCCCAGCCCGGCGCGCCACGGGGCCCTGCGCCACCACCTGCTCCGCACCCGCCACCAGGGTCCCGACCCCGCCGGGGACGAGATATCCGGGCGCCGGTGGCTGCTCTACAACGACGACCTGCGCATCGGCGTGTCCGACTTCGGCGCCGGGTCGGGCCGGCTGGTGCGTAACGGCGGAGCCGACGAGCTCCACTTCGTCCACGCGGGCGGAGGCAGGCTGGAGTCCGTCTTCGGCGTCCTCGACTACCGCGCCGGCGACTACGTGCTCGTGCCCAAGGGCACCACCCACCGGTGGGTGCCGGGGGGCGAGCCCAACCGGCACCTGGTGCTGGAGGCGCGCGGCCCCTTCCACCTGCCCGGCCGCTACCAGAACCAGGAGGGCCAGCTGCTCGAGCACGCGCCATACTGGGAGCGGGACTTCCGCCGGCCCCAGGAGCTGCTGAGCCTGGACGACCCCAACCCGACCGACGTCCTGGTGCGCGTGGACGACCGGGCCGCGGTGTACACCTTGGACCACCACCCCTTCGACGTGGTCGGCTGGGACGGTCACCTCTACCCCTATGCCTTCTCCATCCACGACTTCGAGCCCATCTCCGGGCGCCAGCACCAGCCCCCGCCCGTGCACCAGACCTTCGAGCTCGACGGGGCCGTGGTTTGCTCGTTCTGTCCCCGCCGCCTCGACGACGGGCCCGACGTGGTGACCGCCCCCTACAACCACGCCAACCTCGACTCGGACGAGGTCCTCTACTACGTGAGCGGCTCCTTCTTCAGCCGCCGGGGGGTCGAGCCGGGGGCGCTGACCTTCCATCCCCACGGCGTGCCCCACGGCCCCGCGCCGGGGGTGGCCGAGCGCTCCATCGGCCGCACCCACACCGACGAGCTGGCCGTCATGGTGGACGCCTTTCGCCCCCTGGCCATGACCTCGGACTCCGAGGCCTTCGACGACCCCGCCTACCCCATGAGCTGGCTGCCCGGGGCCGCGGCCACGGAGCTGACCACGTGAGCCGGAAGGTCGAGCTCGAACCGGTGCCCGACACCGTGGAGATCGAGGTGCCCATCGGCGGCCGGGTCCTGGTCGTGAGCGACCTGGTCCTGGAGAAGGACGCCACCGCGGCGTCGAGCTCGGCCACGACGGAGCTGGCCACCGCCATCGACGCGTGGGACGGACCCGGCGTCCTGGTCTTCGCCGGCAACCTGTTCGAGCTGGTGGCCTCGCCCGCGGTCGACACGGCCCAGGCTCTCGCCGCCCACCCCAAGCTGACCGCGGCCGTGGCCGCCTTCCGCGACTGCGAGGGACGCCGGGTGATCTGCCTGCCCGGCAGCAAGGACGGCCGCCTGGCCTGGGACGACGAGGCCTTCAGGCCCGTGGCCGACGAGCTCGGTGCCGAGCGGGCGCTGGCTTTGACCCTGCGTCTGCAGACGGGGGCAGGCAACCGGATGGTGCGGGTCGAGCCTGGCCACCGCTTCGACCCCCGCAGCGCCTGCCAGGACCCGCGCAGCCCGGCCGACACCCCGCTCAGCCACCACTTGACCACCGAGATCCTCCCTTCGCTCGGCGGGGCCAGGGCGACGTGGCTGGCGGGAGTGGAGCGCCTGGCCGACCCCTCGGCTCTGCCCCGCTTCCTGGCCTCCCGCCTCGTCTACCGCCGGGCCCTGAGGTACGCGTGGTGGCTCCTCGTCCCCTTCGCCGCCGCCCTGGTGCTCAAGGTCCCGCTGGTCACCGTCACCTCCGACGCCCTCCAACGGCGGGGAGTCGTGAACTGGAGCAACCGTCTCCTGCTGCTGGGCATGACCACCGTGGTCGACCTGCTGCTCGTCGCCATCGCCGTGGGCTATCTCACCCATCGGGCCTGGGCCGCGGTGAGCGGGGCCACCCTGGGCGAGCGGGGGCTGGAGTCCAACGACGCGGCCCGGGCCGAGGCCAGGGGCCTGGTGACGTCGGGGGGCGCCGGCCTGGTGACGGGGCACACCATGCAGTCCGAGCTCACCCACCTGGGACGGGGCTTCTATGCCAACGCCGGAGCCAGCTCCGAGGTGGTCGAGGAGTGCCCGGCCCGCCTCGGACTTCCCCCCGTCTTCCTTCACCACCGCCAGGTCTCGTGGGTCGAGCTCGAGGCGGGCGCCGACCTCCACGTCCGCCTGCTGCAGGCCCACCTCGACCTTCCCGGCCGGAGCCTGCTGGAGAGGCTGGCCGCCCGCCGTCGCCCCGCCTGCGACGGCCGGCCTGCGGTGGTGGGCGCCTTCCCCCAGGGGGCGTCGTGGCCGCCGAGCGTCGATCCTCGTCTCCGCCTACGCCGGGTGCGGCGCTGGGGGGCGGCGGCCATCGCCGTCGCCGGGCTGCTCGACTTCATCTCCGCGGTCACGCCGCCGTGGCGGGAGCGGCTGGAGGTCCTGCTCCACTGGTTCCCGCTCGGGGTCTCCCAGGCCGCCAGCGCCCTGGTCGCCCTGGCCGGGGTGGCCCTGGTCCTGCTCTCCCGGGGAGTGCGCCGGGGCCAGCGTCAGGCCTGGTCGGTCTCGGTGGCCCTGCTCGCCGGCTCCGTGCTCCTCCACGTGGTGAAGGGTGCCGACCTGGAGGAGGCGGCCCTGGCCGCGGCCGTGGGCGGCTTTCTGGTGCGCAACCGCAGCAGCTTCTGCGCCGCCGTGGACCGGCCCTCGCGGCGGGTGGGCCTGCTGACCCTGGTGGGAGGCGTGGGGGCGGTGACGGTGCTGGCGACGGGCGCCGTCGAGTTCGTGACCGCCACCCGCCGCCCGTCACGGCTGCCGCTCCCCAAGGCGGCCGCGGCCGTGGTGCAGCGCCTGGTCGGCGTGCACTCCATCGCCGTCCCCCACCGCCTCGACGACTTCCTGACGCCCACGCTGGTGGCCGTGTCCATCGGGCTGGCCACCTTCGCCCTGTGGCTCGCCTTCCGGCCCGTGGTGCACCGGGGCGGCGCCGAGTCCGGCGGCGAGCGCGACTCGGGCCTGGAGCAGGCACGCGACATCGTCAAGCGCTACGCCTCGGGAACCCTCGACTACTTCGCCCTGCGCACCGACAAGCAGTGGTGGTTCTGGGGCGACAGCGCCATCGCCTACGCCGTCTACAGCGGGGTCTGCCTGGTGTCGCCCGACCCCATCGGGCCGGAGGCCGAGCGGGACGAGGCCTGGGGGTGCTTCCGCCGCTTCGCCGACGAGCAGGGGTGGGCCCTGGCCGTGCTGGGGGCGGGGGAGGGCTGGCTCCCCGTCTACCGGGCCTCGGGAATGCACGACATGTACGCCGGCGACGAAGGCGTCGTCGACGTCACCCGCTTCTCGCTGGAGGGCGGGCGCCACAAGGGCCTGCGCCAGGCCGTCAACCGCATCGCCCGCTACGGCTACACCAGCTCCTTCCACGATCCCGCCAACGCCAGCCCCGAGCTTCGGGAGTCTCTACGCGACCTCATGACCAGGAGCCGCCAGGGCGACGCCGAGCGGGGCTTCTCCATGACCCTGGGCCGCCTCTTCGACCCCCGTGACGAGGGCCTGCTCCTGGCCGTGGCCCACGCCGGGGACGGAACCCCGGTCGCCTTCTGCCAGTACGTGCCCGCCCCCGGCATCGACGGCTACTCACTCGATCTCATGCGCCGCGACAACGGGGAGCACCCCAACGGGCTCATCGACTTTCTGATCGTGGAGACCATCCGCCACCTGCGCCAGCGAGGCATGCGCAGCCTGGGCCTCAACTTCGCCACCATGCGGGCGGTGCTGGCGGGAGAGGCGGGCGACAGCATGACCCAGCGGGTGGAGCGCTGGCTGCTGCGGCGCATGTCAGGCTCGATGCAGATCCAGTCCCTGTGGAGCTTCAACGCCAAGTACGACCCGACCTGGCAGCCCCGCTACGTCGTCTACGACGCACCCGAGCACGTGCTGGCGGTGGCGGTGGCCATCGCCCGGGCCGAGTCGTTCTGGGAGCTCCCCCTGATCGGCCGCTTCTTCGTGCCCGACGAGCGCAAGTCCCCCGTCACCGTCGGCTAGCTGCGCCCAGGTCGATTCCGGAGGCTGAGTCGGATCGAGTGGAGAATCAGTCGCGCCAGGCGCGACCAATCCTCCACTCGACGGGTTGGGCCTCCCCGACACAGCCCGCCGGAGCCCGCCACAGGCCGCGACACCGGTCGGGCTCAGAAGAGTCAGAAGAGTCGGAAGAGTCAGAAGAGGAGGGTCGCCTTGCGGGCGAAGGTGATCATGGGGGCGGGGACGAGGCCGAACACCACCGTCACGGCCAGGGCCACGACCAGGGTCACGGCCACCGTGGCCGGCAGGGGGATCCGGGGCAGGGCCGCCCTGGGGGCCTCGTCCTCACCGGTGGCGGGCGAGTACATGAGCACGATCACCCTCAGATAGAAGA
>VAXP01000096.1 GCA_005884125.1 Actinomycetota bacterium
TGAGGACATCCCGCTCTTCACGCGCAATTCGCGCGACTTCATGGTCCTCATGCCGTTGATCGACGTGGTCCAGGTCTGAGACCGCCCTCTCGCTGCTCGCGAGGGGAAGGGCAGTCCCCGCCGACCACGTCAACCCGAGCCCCGGCGCCGATCGGCCAGCTGGTCCACCCATCCCGGGTAGTCCTCGTGGTCCACGGCCCTGATCACGAGGTCCATCCTGGCCGCCGATGCTCACCCGGACCAGCCGATTCCGGACCGATCGAGGGGACAACCAACTCCTTGGCGCCGACTCCGGATGCCGGAACAGACTCTCGGTTGTGGCGACGGCACGCGTCGACGGGCTGCTTCCCACAGTTGCCCGCGAGCTCGACCTCGAGATCACCGCCCTGCCCGGGGGAGGGGAGTTCGGCGCCGCCCTGGCCCGTGACAGCCATGGCCGTGAGCTGGTCCTCAAGGTCCTACCGGGCTCGATCTGGGCTGCACGCTTCGCCCGTGGGGCCGAGCTCAGCGCCCGGGTGCGCTCGTCCTCCTATCCCGTTCCCCGCTACTTCGGAACCGGCGTCGCCGTCGGCGCATCGTGGTCCTTGCAGGAGCGTCTGCCGGGGACCATCCCCGACGTGATGACCGAGTCGCACGCCCGGCAGCTGCTCGGCTTCCTCAACCATCACGAGGAGAGCGCCGACGGCGACGGCGACCTCGTTTCGGAGTTCCGGCAAGAGCTGGGGGACGCGGTCGCACGGCTGGTCGATCAGCCAGCGATCGCGTCGCTGGCCGCCGAGCTCGGCGCGACGATGGCTTCGGCGCCGACGATCGCCGTGAGGTCGCATGACGTCGTGCACGGCGACTTCCATCACCGCAACTTCCTCGCCGAGGGCGATCGGGTGACAGGCGTGTTCGACTGGGAGCTGGCGTGGGTGGGCGACTGGCGGGTCGATCTCGTCAACCTGGCGTGCTGGGGCTCATGGGTGCCGTCTCAGATCCCACCGGACGTCGTTGCCGTGATCGTGGAGGCGGCCAGATCTGCCTGCGAGCCACCCGTCCTCGCCCTGTTCGCGGCCTTTCACACCCTGAGGGCGCTCGAGTTCAACCTCCGGGTCCACCCCGACCGCCTCCCGTGGATGCTCGACGTCATCGACGCCACGACGCGAGCCTGGCTCCGTCCCTCTTAGCCCCCTAGTCGGCAGCCGACGCCAACGCGGCGCCCGCCCTCTGCCGACGGGCCATACCCTCCAGCCGGTTGAGGGAGCGGACGCTGGGAATAGACGTTCCGTGGCCAAGGCCGTGGAACGCGCAACCAAGGCTCGCAGAGCGCAGCTGCCGCGGCGCAGGCTCGACACCACCCGGTCCAGCGGACCCCTGTGGCGCACGTACGTGCGGGCCCTGGGTCCGGGTCTGGTCACCGGGGCCAGCGACGACGACCCCTCCGGCATCGCCACCTACGCCCAGGCCGGGGCCAAGTTCGGCTTCGGGATGCTGTGGGCCGCCCTCCTCACCCTGCCCCTCATGGCCGGGGTGCAGGAGATCTGCGACCGCACCGCCCTGGCCACGGGCCGGGACCTGGGCGAGCTGGCGTCCCGCCGCTTCGGCGCCGCGGGCCGCATCGTCATCGGGGTGCTGCTGAGCGCTCTGGTCGTGGCCAATACCCTCAACATCGCCGCCGACCTGGTGGCCGTGGGCGCGGGCATGCACCTGCTCCACGCCGGCCCCACCGGGCTGTGGGCGGCCACGGCCGGGCTGCTCGTCACCGCCCTGGTGATGAGCGGGTCCTTCCACCTCATCGCCCGCGTCTTCAAGCTCCTGTGCCTGGCTCTGCTGGCCTACCTGGGCGTGCTCTTCACCGTGAGCATCGACTGGTGGAGTGTGGCCACCCACACCGTCGTGCCCCACCTGCAGATCTCGTCGGACTACGCGGCCCTGCTGGTCGCCGTGCTGGGCACCACCATCTCGCCCTACCTGTTCTTCTGGCAGAGCCTGCACCGGGTCGAGGAGCTCAGGGACGAGCCCGAGGGCGGCAGCCGCCCCGTGAGCCTGGCCCGCCGGGGCCCGAAGTCGGCCCAGGCCAAGCTCGCGGCCAGCCGCTTCGACGTCTTCACGGGCATGACGCTCTCCAACGCGGTCATGTTCTCCATCATCATCGGCACCGCGGTGACGCTGGGCGCCAAGGGCCAGCACGACATCGCCACCCCCGACCAGGCCGCCCGGGCCCTGGCCCCCATCGCCGGGCGCCTGGCCTCCCTGACCTTCTCGCTGGGCTTCATCGGGGCGGGGATGCTCGCCGTTCCCGTCCTGGCGGGATCGGCGTCGGGCGGCATCGCCGGGCTCCTGGGCAAGGCCGCCGGCTTCTCCCGCACCATCAAGCAAGCCCCCCTCTTCTACGGCCTGGTCCTGCTGGGCACTGCCGGGGGAACGGTGATGAGCCTGGTGGGCCTGGACCCCATCCGCCTGCTGGTGCTCGTGGCCGTCATCAACGGTGTGGCCGCGGCCCCCTTCCTGCTCGTCGTCATGCTCATAGCTGACGACCGCAGGATCATGCGCGACTACGTGAACGGCAGGGCCGCCCGGGTCCTGGGTTGGACGGCCGCCGCCCTCATGCTGGGGGCGGCCGTGGCCATGTTCGCCACGGCCGGCTTCTGAGGACGCGTCAACGCCAGGACTGTCGACGCGGCTGGACGAGTCCCAGGCTCGGTGACCGGCAGCATCAACGTCTTCAAGGCGGCCATTGGGAGCGCTACCGGATCAGGCGGATTCGTGCTCGGTAAGGCTGGGCAGCCCAGTGAGACGGACGGCTGGCGGCAACTGGCGACCGGCTTCGCCCTTGCTCTGCGCAACCCGAGCGGCCACCAGGTCCAGAGCCGTCCCGACGCCAAGCGGCATGCCCTGGGCGTGTTGGGGAGGGCGAGCCTGCTCCTTAGCAGGATCCGCTACGAGAACGGAAACCAACCGGCCGGTACAACTTCACTGTCTAGCATACTTCACTCCGCCAGTGAAGCATGGTATATTCGTGAAGTATGAAGGAGGCCCGGAGAATCCGCGACAGGGTCCGGATCGCTACTGTCGCGGTCTTGCCGGAGGGCCTCAAGGTGGCGGTTAGGCCCCGTTCCACCACCACCGTGCCGAGCTTCGACGTCACGGTCGGTGCCAAACCACGTGAGCACCGTTTCGTCGGTGGCTGGGCTGGTGAGGGGTGGCCGGCCGATGTCGAGCGCTTGGCGGCCATCGCGCCCGACCTGGACGTCGTCTATGCGAAGAACCTCTCGGAGGGGTCGAGAGCCTGGCTCACTCAGCATCAGCTTGGCTGGGTGGACGAAGCGGGTCGTGCGAACGTCACCCTCCGATCGGGGCTCGTCGTCGTCCGAGAGGCCAGAGCGGTCATCGTTCGGCCCACCGCCCAGGATCGGTGGACCCGGACGATGCTCGCCGCGGCGGAGGCCGTCCTCGCCGGCATCGCTCCCACGGTGGAAGCGGTCGAAGTCGCAACCGGCATGTCGCGCGGCGGCGCCGCGAACGCCCTCGCACGGCTGGAGGGACATGGTCTCCTGGCTCGGCCGGGCAAGAAGCGAGGGGCGGGTGTCTCGCGGCAGGTCGTCGATATGGACAACTTCGTCGATGAGTACACACAGGCCGCCGCCGGTTTCCGATCGAAGCAGAAGGTCGTCCTCCTTCATCGCCTCTTCAAAGATCCACTGGCGACCCTTGCCTCGGAAGTCGGCCCCGCCCTCCGCGCGGTGGGGGTCGCCTGGGCGGTCACCGGGTCTGCGGCCTCTACGCTGCTCGCTCCCTATCTAGGGGACGTCACGGTCTTGGAGCTGTACGTGGGGCACGACCTCTTCGCCGAGCGCTCCCGTCTGGCCAAACTCCTCGGTGGGCGGGAGGTAGAGAGGGGTCAACGGATCGAAGTTCGGGAGCTGCCCACGTCGATGAGCGCGAAGGGGCCCGTGGTCAGCGGGATCCAGGTGGCTCTGCCCGCCCGCGTGTACGCCGACCTGATTGCCGCAGGCGGACGCTCGGCAGAGGCGGCTCATCATCTGCGGGAGGTGCGCGGTGTCGGACCCAGTACGTAGCCGGCAGGCACGTGACCTCGCAGAGCGGGCGCTCGTGCGCGTGGTATATGCCTACGGGGACGTCCCCGAGTTCGTGCTCCTCGGAGGACTGGTTCCCGATCTCCTCTGCACCAGCGCCGCGCACAGCCACGTCGGGACTACCGACGTCGATGTACAGGTGGACCTGGAGATCCAGGGCGGTTCCGTGAACGCCTCCCGGCTGGAGCGCGCGCTCCGGGAAGCCCAGTTCACGCCCGACACCTCTCGCCTCTGGCGTTGGAAGGACGAGTGGGCACCCGGCATGGTGGTGAAGGCCGAGTTCCTCGCAGACCTCGACGACGTGCCGAACCAACAGGTGGTCTCGTTTGACGGCTGTGAGTCGCTGGGAGCGGTGAACCTGCGGGGCACGGGGTTCGCTGCACAGGACTGGGAGGTCCGGACCATCACTTCAGACCTCGACGGGAGGCCCACCACGGTCGCGCTTCGCGTCGCGACACTGCCAGCGTACCTTCTCGCCAAGGTGCACGCCGCATCTGGCCGTGCCCTCACCAAGGACTGGTACGACGTCGCGTACGTCGTGCACGCGCGAGGCCGAACTGCTCCGTCCGCAGCGGTCGTGAGCGCCTCTTGACCATCGGGGCCGCCCCACTCATCCAGGTGCCTCGATCTCATGACCCGCGCTTCGGAGGGCGTTGCATGCGGTCTCAAGGTCCCCCTCGCGTACGAGGATGTAGTCGGTGTCGAAGCTCGAGCGTTTCCTGGCCGCGGCTGGCGGCTGAGACGTCGACTCCGCCTGACCAAGCCGCTACGCGCTCTTCAGCTCGTCGGCGAGGTGGCCGAGCCGGGCGGCGTCGCTGCCGCGCTTGAGTGCCGACGCCCGCTCGATATCCTGCTCGATGACCTCAACCGCCGGACGCGCAGAGAACGCCTCCACCTCGTTCCGGCGACTGAGCAGGAAGTGCCAAGTGTTGGCACCGACCGACCGCGCCGTCGGGATCTCGCGTTCTTTGCCGTTCTTCATCACGACGGTCTGCGTTTCGAGCAGCAGCTCGAACGGGTGCTGCCCGCTCTCGAACATTCCCGCGCAGAACGTGCACTCGCAGTATCGCTCGGCATATTGGTCGGCATCGAGGTCGCGGCCCAACGAGTCCGCTTCGTGGAATCGAACGCAGTGCCGCACTCCCGGCACATACGTCTGGCACGACCTCAGCGCGAACGTCTGCTCAGCCACCGGCTCAGAGGCGAGTCCGACGTCGTGGAGCGCAGCGATGGTGTAGTTCCCGTATTGGTGCCCGACAGCGATGCCGCGCCCTGCCAGTTCTCCAATCATCCGGAGCAGTGCGCCCAGGATCGTGGGGTCACTGAGCAAGCGCTCTTCGGTGACCTGCGGCGTCCAGAGCGAGTACGAGCTGACTCCGTCGGACGGCGTGGCGGCGATTAGGGCCGTGAGACTGGCGTGATCGACGAGCCGCTCGATCGGAAGGATGATCTGCACCGCCACACCCGTTTGCGCCTCCTCGGCGGCAGCGTCGACCATCAACCTGTTGATTCGGTCCTCCGCTGCCGAGACCGCGACGAGCGCCGGAGCCGTCAGACGCGAGGGGTGCAGCTCCCGCAGAGAGCTCAACAGTTCAAGCTGGGTCGGGACATCGTGCAGGCGGTCTCGCTGATACGCGACGATGTTGGCGGCGAGGCGGCACCACTGATCGTCGGTCGAGACGGTATCCAGGAGCGGTGCCGCACCAAGGGTCATGCCGATGCCCTTGGTGTACGCGGCGCCGAGGCGCTTGTAGTTGCGCTTGGTGTCGCCGGTTCCCTTATGGGACCACGCGGGGACTTGGAATCGCCAGAGCACGGGGTCGACGCTGAACGGCAGAGTCGTCTTCCACAGAGCCGCTGCCGTCGCCTGAATGCTGTTCTCCAACTGGTTCGCATTGACCATGACCTCGTCCATGAGGCCCTGGCTGACATACGTCAGGTCGTCAGAGCTACGGACGCGAACGATGTGATGGAGCGGTCTTCGCGTTGGCGTCATCGACCACGACGCCTTTCGGTGCGCCGTGCGACCTTGTCGCGGATCACGGACTTCTCCGCGTACTGCGGCCACGTTTCGTAGACACGATCGACCAACTCGTTGATGTCGCCGGTGTCCCACTCCTGCCGAATGGACTCGACGAACTTGAAAAGCTGGTCGTAACTCGGACTGGACTGCCGTAGAGTCTCCGCCACTTCGTGGCCGCGGTCGTTGAGCGCGAACTCAACTACCTTGCCTTCGTCCTCCGAGCGGGCACGGTCGATCACCGTTGCGATCATCTGCTGGAACGACGGTGGCCCTGATGCCACCGGCTCCGAACTGCGAATGAAGCCGGCCACTTCGAGCGCGCGCGCCGCGTCGTTGACGTCTTCGTTGAACGGTCCGTAATTGAAGGCATACGATCGGGTCTGCGCTGCGAGCTTCTGTTCGAGGACGAACAAGAGCTTCTGCAGGCGAGTCATCCCTCGCACTGCGCTGTCTCCGCGCTGATTGGTGGCGTGGAGGAGCAGGACCATCAGTTCCTTGATAGCAGGGAGGTGTGACGCTGTCGGATCGAGGCCGAGAGCCGCCTCTGCCTGCTCGGTCTCCCACTCCACCAGTTCGCGGGCGAAGCGATGGTACGGCTTGCGCAGCTCGTGACCGCGAGCCTTGAGCGCGTCGAGCATCGTCTGATCGAGCTTGATGTTGAGCTGCGCCGTCTGTGCTTCGGTGTCGGGCTCCTCGACCTCTGGCACGGCAGAACTGCGAAGCCCCTCGACGATCCAGGCGCGCACCAGCGTGTGGTACGGAATCGCACGCGCAGCCGCCACTCGCTTGACGCGAGCGACCATCGTCGCGGGGAGGCGCAACGTGATCTGCGCGGTCTTGCCCCGCGGAACGAGATCTGGCGCCTCGGGCAGTGTGTCCCACGCGTCGGACCAGTCGCGATCGAGTAGCTCGTCCCAACGGTCCTTCGTCATCGCACGTTCCGGCGGTACGTCCGCCGCTCCTTCTCGGTCATCTCTCTTGCGCTGTACACCCGCACCACACCCTTCGGCTTCTGCTCGTACACGAGGAACAGCATCCGGCCGTCATCGGTCACGCCCATGAGAAGCAGTGCGTCGCCCTCGCGCCGCCGAGTCTTCGGATTGGCGAAGCACTGCTCCGCCTCCAAGGCGGAGACGTTGTGACCCTCCAGGAGCTTGTCCTCGTTGTGCTCGTCCCACTCGAACTCCGGCAGACCGCCGCGTGCGCCCACGGCTCAGGCGCACTCACCGCGCATGTGGCCCGGAAGACGGGCGGCTTGTCGGTGCTCCGACTTCAGGTCCCATAAATGTATATCTAGCTACTATACACAGTGATGACGATCCTTGCAATCCTCAGGCCAGCCCTCCATGGTCACCCAACCAGAAACCGGAGGTCATAGGTCGGGAGGTCGCGGCTGTCATCACCAGTTGACGAGGAGGCTGTTGGGGATAATGCGCAAATCGCTGCATGGCCAGGGCGTCCTGGTCGGTCAGCTCCTCGCCCCTATTCGTCCAGGTCAAGGGTGGCGACGACCGGGACCCTCGGTTCGTCGGTTGGAGCTAACGCGACAATCGGGCCTCCGCCACTCACTCACTCAGCTCAGAGGCGCGGTTTGGCCTGCCTCGCGATGTTGTCGGACGTGTCAGGGTTCGGCCTCACTCCTGAGCGACCGCCCTACCCGTGGGGGCGGGCCAGAGGTGGCAGGGGGGCAGGGTGGACGGGCTCGGTGACGCGCCCCTCGGCCGCGTCCCTGGTGTAGCGGTGGCGGGGGAGGGGCTCTCGGCCTGGGGGCTGGCGGGGCCTGGGCGACGGCGGGACGGGAGGGATGGCCCGGGACTCGGGCGACGCGGCCAGCACGAACTCCTCGCCGTTGTGGGACACGGGCAGGGCCTCGCCCTCCAGGAGCTCGTAGGTGGCGGTGCCGGCGTCGATGCTCACCTTCAGGCGCCGGCCCCGGTAGCGCAGGCGGAAGCACAGGTCGGTGATGCCCGGCGGCAGCCTGGGCGCGAAGGCGATGGGCCGTCCACCGCCCGCCCTCAGCCCGCCGAAGCCGGCGACCAGCGCCGTCCACACCCCGGCCATGGACGCGATGTGCAGGCCGTCGCGGGTGTTGTGCTCCAGGTCGCCCAGGTCCATGAAGCCGGCCTCGCCCAGGTAGTCATGGGCCAGCTCGAGCTGGCCCACCTCGGCGGCCATGACCGCCTGGGTGCAGGCCGACAGCGACGAGTCGCGCACGGTCAGGGCCTCGTAGTAGGCGAAGTTGCGGGCCTTGTGCTCGGCCGTGAAGGCCTCGCCGCAGAGGTGCATGGCCAGCACCAGGTCGGCCTGCTTGACCACCTGCTTGCGGTAGAGGTCGAAGTAGGGGAAGTGCAGGAGAAGCGGGTACTGCTCGGGCTTGGTCTTGGCGAAGTCCCAGCGCCCGTGGTCGGTGAAGCCCTCGGCCTGGGGGTGGACCTGGAGGCGCCCGTCGTAGGGGATGACCATGGCCCCGGCCGCGTCCCGCCAGGCCGCCGTCTCCTCCTCGCTGACCTCCATGGCCTCGGCCTCGTCGGGGTGGCGGCCGACCACCTCGGCCGCGGCCCGCAGGTTCCGGCGGGCCATGAGGTTGGTGTAGACGTTGTTGTCGGCCAGGGCGCTGTACTCGTCGGGCCCGGTGACCCCGTCGATGCGGAAGCGCCCGTCCCGGTCGTGGTGGCCCAGGCTGCGCCACAGGCGGGCCGTCTCCACCAGCAGGGGCAGGGCCGTTACCCGCTCGAACTCGGCGTCCTGGGTGGCGTCCAGGTAGCGCACCACTGCGTCGGCGATGTCGGCGTTGATGTGGAAGGCGGCCGTCCCCGCGGGCCAGTAGCCCGAGCACTCCTCGCCGTTGATGGTCCGCCAGGGGAAGGCCGAGCCCTCCAGGCCCAGGCTGGCCGCGTGCGTCTTGGCCGTGGGCAGGGTCTGCGGGCGCCAGGAGAGGACGTCGGCCACGGCCGAGGGACGCGTGTAGGTGAGCACGGGCATCACGAAGCTCTCGCTGTCCCAGAAGGTGTGCCCGTCGTAGCCGGGGCCAGTCAGGCCCTTGGCCGGGATGGGGCGCTGCTCGGCCCGGGCCCCGGCCTGGAGCACGTGGAAGAGCCCGAAGCGCACGGCCTGCTGGGCCTGGTTGTCCCCGTGCACCTCGACGTCGGCGCCGGCCCAGAACTCGTCCAGGAACTGGCGCTGCTCGCCGGCCAGGCCCTCCCAGCCGCTCAGCCGCGCCCCGGCCAGGGCCGCCACCACCTGGTCGTGCACGGCCGGGCGGGAGCGCTGGCTCGACCAGCCGTAGGCCAGGAGCTTGACCAGGCGCAGCGGGCGCCCGGGCTCGACCCTGGTGGCCACCGTGACCCGGGCCACGTCGCCGTCGCCCCAGGCCTCGACCTCCGTGCCCTCGGGGCCGTCCACCTCGTGGGCCATGGCCGCCCCCACCCGGATCTTGCTGGCCCGGGTGGAGTGGACCATGACGGCCTCGGTGTCGTGCGTGAGGTTCTCCTCGATCACGAGCGGGGCCTCGAGCACCGCCGCGGTGCGGGGATCGTGGCCCAGGTCGGGCAGGGACTCGTTGGCCACCAGCTCGGACTGGATCACCACCCGCAGGGGCTCGTCCAGGGTCTCGACCTCGTAGAGGACGGCGGCCACGGCCCGCTGGGTGAAGGAGACGAGCCTGGTCGACGTGACGCCCACGCCGCACCCGGCCGGGGACTCCCAGCGCACCCGGCGCCTGAGGGTGCCCGCCCGCAGGTCCAGGGTCCGTTCGTGCTCCAGCACCGTTCCGTAGCGCACGTCGAAGGGCTCGTCGTCCACCAGCAGGCGGATGACCTTGCCGTTGGTGATGTTGATGACCGTCTGGCCCGACTCGGGATAGCCGTAGCCGGCCTCGGCGTAGGGGAGGGGCCTGAGCTCGTAGACCGAGTTGAGGTAGGTGCCGGGGACGCCGTGGGGCTCGCCCTCGTCCAGGTTGCCCCGCATCCCGATGTGGCCGTTGGAGAGGGCGAACACCGACTCGGACTGGGCCAGGACCTCGAGGTGCAGGCCCCGCTCCCGCACGGCCCAGGGCTCGACGGTGAAGGCGGGGTGCTCTATCACCGTTGCTCCAGGAGCTCGGCCAGGTCGCCCACGACCACGTCGGCGCCGTGCTCGCGCAGGGCCTGGGCCTGGCCCACGCGGTCGACGCCCACCACGAAGGCGAAGGCGCCGGCCCGGCCCGCCTCCACCCCGGCCAGGGCGTCCTCGAACACGGCCGCCTCCGAGGGTGCGAGCCCCAGGGCCTCGGCTCCGGCCAGGAACATGTCGGGGGCGGGCTTGCCCTTGAGGCCCCGCCGGGCCACGACGAGCCCGTCGATGCGGGCCTCGAAGAGATCGGCGATCCCCGCCGCCTCCAGCACCTGGGCCGCGTTGGCGCTGGCCGACACCACGGCCCGGCCCAGTCCCCGCTCCTTGACGGCCCGGACGTAGCGCAGCGAGCCCTCGAACACCCTGACGCCGTCGTGGGCCAGGCGCTCCAGGAGCAGGGCGTTCTTGCGGTTGCCCAGGCCGTTCACGGTGGCGGCCTCGGGTGGGTCGTCGGGTTGGCCCTCGGGCAGGGCGACGCCCCGGGAGGCCAGGAAGCTGCGCACGCCGTCGGCGCGGGTCCGCCCGTCCACGTAGCGGTCGTAGTCGGCCACCTCGTCGAAGGCCACGAAGGGTTGGGCCGTCTCCTGGGCCCGGGCCCGCAGGAAGGCGTCGAAGGTCTCCTTCCAGGCTGCGGCGTGGACCTCGGCCGTGGCCGTCAGAACGCCGTCCATGTCGAACAGGCAGCCCCGCACCGCCTCGGGCAGGCCCAGGGGTCCGGTCGTGGTGGCCATGGGCCTGTCCTACCCCGGAACTACCCCTGGGCCTCCTCGGGCGCGCCGTCCACGTAGGCGACCCGGTTGGTGCGCAGGGCGGGCACCGTGTCCCCGGGCACGATCGTCCCGAGGAGGTTGAGGGGGTCGGTGGCGTTGACCACCACCCGCTCTCCCGTCCGGGGCAGCTTGCGCGCGTGGGCCAGCTGCTCCACCGCCGCGGGCAGGGCGTACTGCTCGCCGCTGAAGCCGGACACGAAGCGCCCGCCCCGGACCAGGCCCCGGTCCTCCAGGCGGCGCAGGGCCCACTGGATCTCCCGCCAGGGCAGGCGCAGCGAGTCACGCAAGGCGAGGTCGCGGAAGACCACCCCCCAGCGGTTGAGGAGCTGCTCGGCCGCGGCCTCGGCCAGGTCGTCGCGGTCCATGTCCTGGTCGGGGTCGGGCACAGGCGACCACCGGCCCGCGGCCCCGCCCGGGCCCACGCTGACCCGGCGCAGGTGGGCCAGGGGGCGGTGCCGCGGGGACGGCCTGCCCTTGGACGCCTTGGACACCCGGGCCCGGATGGCGGAGAAGCCGTCCGACATCAACAGGCCCCGGGACACGCCGTCCCACAGGGCCCGCTCGATGTCGTCGGGCAGCCGGCGGGTCGCCGCGGTCAGGTCGGTGGCGAAGCACGCCCCCCGCCGGCGCAGCAGCTCGAGCACCTCGGCCGTGGCCCCCACGGTGGGCTCCACGGGCTGGCCCCCCACCCGGGCGGCCGCCACCAGCCAGCCCAGGTCGGCCCGGAAGACGACGGCGATGGGGGTGGCCTTGGACGGGGGCGCGCTGGGGGAGTCGGGGTCGTCCCTGGGCCTGGGCGTGAGCCGGAGCCAGGCCACGTCGCCGTTGTGGGAGAGCTGGTCCAGCCAGGCCTGGTCGTAGTGGCGCAGCCGGCGCCCGAACAGCTCCGGCTCCCATGACACGGCCGCGGCCTCGAAGCCCTGCAGCTGCTCCAGCACGCTGACCAGACCGGGCTCCCCCGCCAGCTGGGTGCCGGGGGCCACGTGCTGCCACCGCAGCAGGAAGCGCATGAGGTCCTGGGCCGTGACCGCCTGCACCGACTCGCGCCGGGACCGGCGCGAGTAGGAGTGCATGCGGGCCAGGAGGCGGCGGGCCACCCACTCGGGGCCGGCCGGGTCCACCGCGCCCGGGGTGTAGCGGCCCTGGAGGGCGAAGCCCTCCTGCTCCAGGGCGGCCAGCCCGGCCCTGACCCGGGGCGGGGCCAGGGTGGTGACCCGGGCCAGCTCGTCCACCGTGGTGATGCCCGTCAGCTGGAGGTGGCCCCGCAGGGCCCGGGTGACGGCCCCGTCCTCTCCGGCCAGGGCCAGGCCGGCGTCGGCCGCGGCCTCGGTGGCCGACCACAGCTCGACCCCGTCGTGGCCCTGGGCCTGGCCCCGGCCCCGGGCCACCAGCTCGGACCACAGCGCCCGCCAGTCGTCCCTGGCCCGCAGGACGACGACCGAGCACAGGAGGTCGTGGAGGTCGTCGGCCGTGGTGGGGGTGGGGACGATCTCGGCCTGCACCTGGTCGATGGCCTCGGGGTCCAGGGCGCCGATGGCGGCCAGGTCCACGGCCAGGCCCCGGCGCAGGCGCACGGCGTTGGTGCGCCGGTTCTGGAACTCCTCGTCGTCCAGGAAGGCGTAGGGGCGGGCGGTGAGGATCTCGTGGGCCAGCACCGAGGGCTCGGTTGTCTCCCGGCACTCCACCCGCACGCTTCCCGCCTCGACGCGCTCGAGCAGGTCGCGCAGCCCGTCGACGTCCAGGGCCTCGTTGAGGGTGTCCTCGATGGTCTGGCGCACGAGGACGTGGTCGGGGATCTCGATGGGGCCGGTGATGTTGTCCTGGCAGGCCGCGGCCTGGGGGAACACCGCGGCCAGCAGGTCGTCGGACTCCATGCGCTGTATGGGGGGCGGGTTGCGCTTGCCGTTGCGGAAGCGCAGGACCATCAGGGCCCGGTTCAGGTTCCAGCGCCAGCGGGCCTGGAACATGGGGGAGTCCAGGATGGCGTGCTCCAGCGTGTCCCGCACCGTGCGGCTGGACACGTAGCGCACCACCTCCTCCAGCGGGAAGCTGTGCTGCAGGCCCAGGGACAGGACTATGGCGTCGTCGCTGGCCGCGGCCTGGAGCTCGAAGTTGAAGGTGCGGCAGAACTTCTTGCGCAGGGCCAGCCCCAGGGCCCGGTTGATGCGTCCCCCGAAGGGGGAGTGCACCACCAGCTGCATCCCGCCCGTGTCGTCGAAGAAGCGCTCCACCACCAGGCACTCCTGGGTGGGGGTGACGCCCAGGGCGGCCCGGCCCACGGCCAGGTAGTCCACGATCATGGTGGCCGAGGCGGAGCCGATGCCGGCCACGTCGATCAACCCCCGGCGGGCGCCGTCGGGGTCGCCCGCGGCCAGGTGCTCGTCGACCCGCCGGCGCAGCTCGGACACCTCCTGGGACAGCTCGGCCGTGCGGGCCGGGGCCTCGCCCAGCCAGAAGGGAACGGTGGGCGGGGTGTCGCCCGCGTCGCGGACCCGCACCACGCCGGGCTCGACCCTGCGGATCTGCCAGGAGTGGGTGCCGAGCAGGAAGATGTCGCCGGCCATGGACTCCACGGCCCAGTCCTCGTTGACCGTGCCCACGAAGGTGTCGTCGGGCTCGGCCACCACCCGGTAGTCGCCCGTCTCGGGGATGGCTCCGCCGGACATGGCCGCGGCCAGCCTGGCCCCCTTGCGGGCCCGCAGCTCGCCGTTGACGGCGTCGTGGTGGAGGTAGGCGCCCCGCCGGCCCCGGCCCGTCTCGATGCCCTCGGCCACCAGGGAGACGACCTCGTCGAACTGGTCCCGGTCCAGGTCGGTGTAGGGCGCGGCCTTGCGCACCAGCTCGAAGAGGCCGGCCGTGGTCCACTCCTTGGCGCTGACCTCGGCCACTATCTGCTGGGCGGCGATGTCCAGCGGGAGCCGGGAGGGGCGGATGGCGTCGAGCCTTCCTCCCCGCACCGCGGCCAGCAGGGCCGCGCACTCGACCAGCTCGTCGCGCGTGAGCGGGAAGAGCCGGCCCTTGGGCGTGCCCGCCCGGCTGTGGTTGGAGCGCCCCACCCGCTGGAGGAAGGTGGCGATGCTGCGGGGCGAGCCGATCTGGCACACGAGCTCGACGGGGCCGATGTCGATGCCCAGCTCCAGCGAGGCGGTGGCCACCAGGGCCTTGAGGTCGCCGGCCCGCAGCCTGGTCTCCACCCGGTAGCGGCGCTCCTTGGAGAGGCTGCCGTGGTGGGCGGCCACCACCTCGTCACCCAGGCGCTCCCCGAGCTGGTGGGCCAGGCGCTCGGCCAGCCTGCGGGTGTTGACGAACACCAGCGTGGTGCGGTGCTCGCCCACCAGCCCGGCGATGCGGTCGAGCACGTCGGCCAGCTGCTCGGCCGAGGCCACCGCCTCCAGCTCGCCCTCGGGCAGCTCCAGGGCCACGTCCAGGTCCCGCTGATGGCCCACGTCGACCACCGCGGGCAGGGGCCGGTCCCCGACCAGCAGCCGCCCGACCGTCTCGATGGGGCGCTGGGTGGCCGACAGGCCGATGCGCACCGGGCGGTGGTCGCACAGGGCCTCCAGCCGCTCCAGGCTGAGGGCCAGGTGGGCGCCCCGCTTGTCCCGGGCCACGGCGTGGATCTCGTCCACGATCACCGTCTCGGTGGTGCGTAGCGCCTCCCGACCCTTGCCGCTGGTGACCAGCAGGTAGAGGGACTCGGGGGTGGTGACGACGAAGCTGGGGGGGCGGCGGACCATGGTCGCCCGCTCCGAGCTGGTGGTGTCGCCCGTGCGCACCGCCACCCTGATGGGGGCGGGCTCCAGGCCCAGCTCCTTGGCTATGGCCGCGATCTCGGCCAGGGGCCGCTCCAGGTTCTCGGCGATGTCCACGGCCAGCGCCTTCAGGGGCGACACGTACACCGTCCGGGTCACCGAGGACACGTCGCCGCCGGCCTGGTGCGCCCGGTAGAGGGAGTCGATGGCGACCAGGAACCCGGCCAGGGTCTTGCCCGACCCGGTGGGGGCGGAGATGAGGGTGTCCTGGCCCGAGGCGATGAGGGGCCAGCCCCGGGCCTGGGGCTCGGTCGGCCCCTCCGGGAAGCGGCGCCGGAACCACTCGGCCACCGCGGGGTGGAACGAGGCGACCCCACCGGTGGCCGCGGTGGCCTGGGTCTCAGCCTGGGCGCGGGCCACGGTTCACGATCGTACGCAGGAACCCTGACACCTCGTGGCAGGGCGGGGATGACCGACCCGATGCTCTCGAGCCAATTGCGCCGGCATCACCGGCCCGTCCATAGGTCCGCCAAGGCGTTTCTCAGGTTTCGGGGGAGCCCCTGTCAACCCCGGTGCTCGCACTCCGACAGGGCCAGGCCCATTGGCGGCAAGTGGGCCGCCGTGGTCGGGCCCTGCCCATTGCCTGTCATGGCAAGAAGCCGGCATGGACCTGGTCCGCGGGGAGGAGGACACTCGCGCTGAGGGAGGTCGAAAAGTCTGCCTCCGTGGGCGGTCCGCTGTATTGGCTAGCCACCGCGAGGCCTGACCGAGGAGCGCGGCATGGCGGGCCACCGGGACGGCGCAGCGATCACCCCCAGCGTCGATGCCAGGCGACGAGCCTTCGACCGGCGCGCCAGGGGGTTGATCGGGAATGCGTCTCGCCCATAGTGATGGCGGCACTCCGTACGGAGCGAAGTGGACAGCGGTCACGCGCCTCGTCCCCTCCTCGCTCGAGTGCTCGCTCTCGCCGCCTACGTTGCCGCCCCGGCCCGGGCAGCTCGTGGCGGCGCGGGTCGAACAGATCGTCGCTCACGACCACGTGGAGGACCGCGTGGGCCGGCGGGCCCGCATCTTCCCCGGCGACCTGGTCGTGGGCGCCTACGGGAACCGCTACGCCACGGACGTCTACGAGGGCTACGTCCCCAAGCGTCCGCAGACCCACCTCCTGACCGCGGGGGGCCTGATCGGCACGGTGGCCTCCGTCAACGGCTCCCAGAAGCTGCCCACGGAGCTGGAGGTCGTGGCCGCGCTGGTGGACGAGACCGGCCGGCAGCTGTCGACCGAGGACTTCGCCCTACCGGAGCCGGTGCCGTGCGACCCGTCGCTCGGGACGATCGTGGTCGTCGGCTCGGGGATGAACGCGGGCAAGACGACGACGGTCGCCGGCATCATCCGGGGCCTGGCCCGGGCCGGGATCAAGGTCGGGGGGGCCAAGGTGACGGGATCGGGCAGCGGCAAGGATCTCTGGTCCTACGTGGACTCGGGCGCGGCCTCGGTGCTCGACTTCCTCGACTACGGGATGCCTTCGACCTTCGGGTATCCCGTCGAGCGTCTGATCGAGACGACGCACCGCATTCGACACGAGCTGGCCGGGCGCGGTTGCGAGGCCGTGGTGCTGGAGATCGCCGACGGACTTCTCCAGCTCGAGACCCGGGCTCTGGTGAAGGAGCTGGTGGGTGTGGTCGACGCCGTGGTGGTGGCCACGGTGGATGCGCTGGGAGCGCGCGCCGCGGCCGACATGCTCGAGCCCATGGGGCTGCCGTTGAGGTTGGTGAGCGGGCTGCTGACGCGAGCTCCGCTGGCGGTGCGGGAGGCCCGGGAGGTGCTCGGCGTTCCCGTGGTCTCGCCCGACGAGCTCGCCGCGGGCGCGGCCCTGGACCTGCTGGCCGCCGTACCCGTCTCGTGATCCGGACCGTCCAGGCCTGGATCCCGCAGCCGGGCTCAGGACCGGGACGCCTCGAGGACGTGGACCTGGACGTCGAGATCGTCGACGACCGCACCGTCGCGGCCGAGGGAGTGACCGTGGCCGAGCAACGGCCGGGACCTCTGTTCAGGTCGGGCAGCCTTCGCTTCGACCCGTGTGCGGGTGGTGGCCCGCTCGCTCCTCAGGAGGAGGGGCTCCAGGCCCGCGCCTTCGGCGTGCTCAACGCCACCGTCCACCTCCAGCGCGGCCTGCGGACGTTCAGGCGGCTGGGGGCGCCCCTGCCCCACCTCCTGGTCAAGGTGGGCATGCACGCCCCCGACCACTGGGGAGGCGGCCACTACCGGCTGCCGGCGCCGAGCTACACGGTTCTCGAAGAGGCCGAGCCCGTGGCCGAGGCCGGAGAGATCCACCTCGGGGCGGGAAGTGAGTTCCTGCGCCTGGCCGGCCAGAGGTACTTCCACGCACCCGCCCACGATCCGGCCATCATCTGCCATGAGCTCGGCCATCACCTCTGCCGCCACACCGCCGACTTTCGCCTCAACCAGCTGCGCGACCCCGCCGCCCAGACCAACCACCGCAGCCCCATAGAGGAGGGCACCGCCGACTTCGTGGCCGCCATCCTCTGCGACTCGGCCGACATCTACGGCTGGCACCGCGGCCACGTCCCCCCGTACGAGAAGCTCCGCCGTTGCCTCGACACGCCGTGGACGATGGCCGACTATCTGGGCGGATCCGAGAAGGACCCCCACGCCGACGGCGTCGTGTGGGCGTCAGCCCTGTGGGCGGCGCGCTCGACACTGCAGGGGCAGGGCCGGCGGGCCGAGGAGTTCGATGCCGCCGTCGTGGAGGCCCTGGTGGCCATCGGCCGCAGAGATCTCGACCTCTCCGAGACCGTGCTCCGCCGGCGCCGGTACTTCAGCTACTCGCTGGAGGCGATCCTCGAGTCGGCGGCCGAGCGGGGCCGTCCCTTCGCCGAGGCCGTGGCCCAGGCCTTCGCCACGAGGGGCATCGTGGCCGGGGTCAGCAACCGGAGGCTGCGGAGACGGGCCCGGCGCCTGCGCCGGGAGACGGCGGAGGCGACCGAGGCGACCGAGGCGACCGAGGCGACCGAGGCGGGCCGGGCGGTCGAGGCGGGCCGGGCGGGCCGGGCGGCGGGCACGGCCTGGGCCGGCACCACATGAGCCGTCACCGGGGCGCCGACGCCAGCCTGACCCGCAGCCTGTGGCGGTTCCGCTCCTACGGTCGCCCCTACCTCCGCGCCCTCCTGGGCGGGATCAGCCTGCGTATCGGCGAGCTGGTGTTCGACCTGGCCAAGCCCTGGCCCCTGGCCGTGGTCGTCGACGGCGTGCTCGGACGGCGCCGGCTCCGGGGCCTGCTCGCCTCCCTCGCCGGGCCCTTCGCCCACCCCCGCTTGACGCTGCTGACCGCGGCCGCGGTGGCCAGCTTCGTGCTGGCCGGCCTGAGCGGGCTCTGCGACTACCTCGGGGACCGGCTCATGAACGGCGCGGGCGAGCGCATCACCGCCGACGTCAGGCGGGACCTGTTCGCTCACCTCCAACGTCTGCCCCTCGCCTTCCACGACAGGAGAGCGGTGGGTGAGCTGACCAGCCGGGTGTCGGTCGACACCAGCCGGATCGAGGACAGCCTGGTCGACGTCTTCTCCATGTTGATACCGAGCCTTCTGCAGGTGGTGGGGCTGGGGGCGGTGATCTTCGTCCTCGACTGGAGACTCGGGCTGCTGGGCCTGGGTGTGGCCCCCCTGGTGCTGCTCGTCGCGACACGGCTGAGCGTGCTGAACCGAAGCGCCGCCGGCCGGCGCCGGACGGCGGAGGGGGCCCTGAGCGCGCTGTCGACCGAGTCCCTGCTGGGCATCCGCACCATCCACGCCCATGGTCGCCACGACCTGCACGACGAACGCTTCGCCGCGACCAACCGGGAGACTCTCGGTGCGGGCCTGCGGGTGGTGGACCTCACGGCACGGTTCACCCCGATCATGGAGATGGTCACCGCGGTGGGCACCGCCGGGTTGCTGTGGCTGGGCGGCTACGGCGTCCTCCGCGGGTGGTGGACCCTTGGCCTCCTGTTGGTGGCCATGAGCTACCTGCGCAGCATGCTCAGCCCCATGCGCTCGCTGTCGAAGCTCTCCCAGAACATGGCGCGCGGCGCGGTGTCGGCCGACCGCGTGGCCGAGGTCCTGGCGACACCGGTACGCGACGCAAGGCCCGGGGAGCGGAGCCTGGGCCCCTTGCCGGCCCGGGCCCGGGGAGACATCCGGCTGAGCGCGGTGACGATGGACTACGGGCGTGGGCCCGTTCTCCACGGCATAGACCTCGACGTCGTCGCCGGCGAGCGCGTTGCCCTGGTGGGCGCCAACGGCTCCGGGAAGTCGTCTCTGCTGTCGCTGGTAGCCGGCCTCTACGATCCCACGGCCGGGGGCGTCTCCATCGATGGACGGGCCCTGTCATCGCTGCCGACCTGGTGGCTGCGGTCGCAGATCGGCGTGGTCCTCCAGGACACGTTTCTCTTCGCGGGCACGTTGTGGGACAACATCGCCTACGGCCGCCCGGGCGCACTGCCGCGGGAGGTGGTCGCGGCCGCGGAGACGGCCCTGGTCGCGGAGTTCGCCGAGACCCTCCCGTCGGGCTACTCGACCGTCCTCGGTGACCGGGGCATCGGGCTGTCGGGCGCGCAGTGCCAGCGTGTGGGCATCGCCCGCGCCCTCCTGCTCGATGCACCCATCGTCCTGCTCGACGAGCCTATCTCCGGGCTCGACCTGCCGGCCGAGGAGGTGGTGGTGCTGGCCATCGGCAACCTGCTGGCCGGTCGCACGGTGATCATGGCCACCCACCGGCCCGCCCTGCTGGGGCTGGCGGGACGGGTGATCCACATGGACCGGGGCCGGTTCACCCCCGAGAGCGACGTCGTCGCGCCGGCGCCGGTGGGTGCCGTCGCCGCCATCGACCTGCGCCGGTCCTTGCTCCGCCCTCTCAACGCACGGCTGACACGACGAAGTAGATGAGCGAGTAGAGAAAGCCCCGCTCCCGGGAGCCCTCGACGCCACGCTCCCACTCGAGGAGGTCGCCGTCCGAGAAGCCGCCCTGGTTCCTCCACAGCCGGGGCCATCCGGGCAGGCCGAAGGCGTCGTCGGGGTCGGTCAGCGACAGGGGGAAGGGGTCGACCGACACGTCGGCCAGGCCCAGGGCCGCCAGCCGTGCGGGCAGGGACGAGATGAGGCGCCCGTTGCGATAGCCGATGTCCCGGCGCAGGGTCTTCACCCGGTCGAGGAGGTTCTGGTCCACGTCGGGTATGTGGATGACCAGCGTCTCCTGGTCGGGGTCGGCGACGACGAGCCTCCCGCCCGGGCGCAGGACCCGGACCATCTCGCCCAGGGCTCGGTCCGGATCCTCAACGTGCTGCACCACCCGGTCGGCGAACAGCCCTGCGAAGCGCCCGTCGGGGAAGGGGAGCCGGTGGACGTCGGCCCGGCAGGCGGTGGCGCCCTTCGCCGCCGCGGCCCGGCACATGGCCAGGGACCGGTCGAGACCGACGCATCGATCCGCTCCCACCGCGAGCACGTCTCCACCGGGCCCACATCCGACGTCGAGCACCCTCTCCGCCTGGGCCATCAGCTCCAGGACCCGGCGCTTGTAGGCCCTGACCTGGGGCCACCGGTCCACGCGCTCCTGCCACTCCACCGCCCCCGCCGGATCCGAGGTGGAGTCGACGTCGGAGTAGGTGTAGCTCACGGCCCCGCCCTATCCCGCGGCGGTGCAAGGCGGGTGCTCACCCCTGCTTGCCGAACAGATCCGTCGCGTCTCGCTTTGACCTGGTCGCCCGAATGCTCGAGTGGACGGCAGTGAGCTTGTCCGCTGCGATGTAGTAGCGACCCTTGGTCTCGCCTTGCGCCGTCAGCAGCTCGTGGTCGACGAGGGAGCGAAAGTCCCTGCTCGCCGTAGAGACGTCGATCTTTACCCCCTCCGACTCTTCGACTGCGAGACGGTATGACCAGTTGCGGAGTTGGAGCCCGCGTGCGGCGTCGCACAGCGGTCCGACGACTCGCCCAGGGAGTCGGGCCTCCGCGGCGAGGTCCTCGCAGCGGCCCCACAGCTCTTCCGCTTCCCTCACGAGTCGCA
>VAXP01000097.1:0-17869 GCA_005884125.1 Actinomycetota bacterium
GACCAGTGTTCACGCAGGAGCCGCCGCCAGACAAGCTCCCGGGATACATCCAACTTGAGCTGAAGAACAGTTCGCGCGATCCAGGTCGTCACAACCCAACTGCTTGGATGATCGTGGCAGATGGCAATCCTGCTGGTAGCCAAGAGCCTACAAGCCCGTGCCGTTAGGACGATCCTTGCGAGCCGGCGCATTGGCCCTCTCGGCACTCTGTTGCTTGGTGCCGTGGCACCAGTCGGCCTTCGGGGACGCTGGAGTGACAGGCGGCTCGGGCGTGATAGACGTCTCGACGTCCAAGCACGAGGTTCAGCGCCCGAGTACGACGGGACCCGGGACACAAGGGCCCGCGCCTCCGGCGTTGGCCACAGCGCCGCCATGTACGCCAGGTGCGATTCTCGATCCGCAGATCCGGTTCGACCCGACGACCCAGCAGATGTGCCTGTACCTGACCACCACGTGCGGGGATCCCAACTCGCCCGCGGCACTCAACGCAGAGATGCAGACCTTCATCTTGCTGAGACAGCACCCGTTCTGCCCCAACAGCCCCACGCGAACCGCCCCACAAGCAGCGAGCCCGGCGCAGATAGCCCTGCTGATCTGGCAGACGCAGATCCCCCTGCCACACCCCGCCCCCTACATCGCACCCGGCTACGCCGTCACGGGCAAGCGGGCCTATCTCGAGATCCACGACAACCCGTCGCTCCCACCGCAGCACTTCAACCAGCTCGGCTACGACATCACCGTTGACGCCGCCAGCACCTACGACATCATCTGGGGGGACGGCACCCAGTCGACCGGCATCACCTCGGCTGGTGGCCCATACCCCAACGGCAACGTCAGCCACGTTTACGACAACACCGGCAACTACACCGTGCGCATCGTCCAGACCTGGCACGGCCGCTACACGGTCAACGGCCTGACCGGCACGATCGACTCCCCCCTCACCACCGAGGGGACGATCCAGGGCTTCCCCGTCCACCAGATCGAGGCCGTAAAGCTCAGGGCGCCAGCAGGGCCCGCGCCACCAGGTCGGTGCCAAAGGCGGTGAGGATGGCCAGGTACAGCAGTCCGGTAGCGGCCATCACGGCCGAGTAGGCGCGTTCCTTCAGAGCGGCACGGGTCACGAAGCCCAGGGCGATCGTCGTGACGGCGCAGGCCACCCAGAACCAGCCCAGCAAGCCGTTGTAGCCGTCGTCGATGCGGCCGGTCAGGACCGAGACCATCCCCGTGGGCCACAGCAGCACCAGCACCTCCGCGGGCCACACCCACATGACCCAGTCGGTCAGCTCCAGCAGCGGCCCTCGGGACAGGCCGGGCTGGACCAGGTACCAGTGGCCCAGGAGCATGGCGTCGGTGACGGCCCCCAGGAACACGGCACCGACCAGGGTCCGGGCCAGGGCCAGCCCCGTCGGGCCCCCGGCGTTCACGGCCGCGGCCACCAGCCCGAGCGCCCCCACGGCTGGAGCCACCAGGTCCAGGGCGGGCGGGAACTCGGGCCGGCCCGGCTCCCGGTCACGGTGGTCCCGCTCGATGCCGGTCATCGCCGCCACCCGGGCCGAGCGCCGGGCCTGGCGGGCCCGCTCTCCCGCCACCCCGGACCGGCGCCTGACGACCGACACCACCAGAGCCACGGCCGCGGCCGCGGCGGTGAGGGCGGCCCAGACGTCCCGGGCCGTGTCGGGCCTCACCATCCGCCCGGCGAGGACGGACCCGGCGGCCATCACCCCGTAGACGCCGCGTAGCAGCCACCCGTACCCGATGCCGACCTCGCGCCGCCTGGTGGTCACCCAGAGGAAGAGCAAGCCGCCCGTCGCCCACTGCAACAGCACCGTGGCCGCGTCGAGCCGGATCACCTGGTCGACCCCGACCTCAAGGGCGCGGAGCGACCGCGCTCAGGCGAGCGCCGTGGTCGCGGCACCATCGACCTGCAACGCCACCCCGCTGACATCGCGGGCAGGGTCAGAGCAGAGGAAGGCCACGACCTTGCCGAAGTCCGCGGGATCGGCCATGCGGCCGCCGCCACCGCCCAGCTCCCGCATGCGCTCGGTGGCATGCGGCCCCGGGCAGGTGAGGTTCAGGGTGATGCCTTCGGAGACGAGATCGGCGGCGGCGGTCTTGGCCCAGGCCCACAGTCCTGTCCGGGCCACGTTCGACAGGCTCAGGTTGGGAGCGGGCTGCTTGATCAGGTAGGAGGTGATGCAGCAGATGCGGCCCCATCCGGCGGCCCGCATGCGGGGCACAGACTCTCGGACCAGCCGGATGCTCGTCAGCAGGTTGGCGTTGAGCGCGGCCAGAAGGGCGGCGTCGTCCACCTCCAGCGACCGCCCCGGAGGCGGGCCGCCGGCGTTGGCCACCAGGATGTCGAGCCCGCCGAAGCGGGCCACCGTCTCCTGCACCAGGCGGGCCGGCGTCGATTGCTCGGTGACATCGGCCTCGATGGCCAGCACCTCGGCGCCGCTTCGGATCAGGGACCGCTCGGCGTCGGCCAGCGCCGCGGCCCCGCGGGCGCAGATGGTCACGCGCGCCCCTTCGGCGGCCAGTGCCTCCGCCGACGCCCGTCCCAATCCCTTGGAGGATGCGGTCACCAGCGCCGTCTTCCCGGCGATCCCGAGGTCCACGGGCCCCGCTAGCCCTCTACCACCGCGAGGCCGTGGTCGACGCGGTTGAGCGCTTCGGGCCCGGCGTCGGTGGCGACCACGATGTCCTCGATGCGGGCTCCGACCCGACCGGCCAGGTAGATCCCGGGCTCGATCGAAAAGGAGTGGCCGGCCACGAGCGGCTGGCAGTTGCCCCCGACGAGGTAGGGCTCCTCGTGCTCCTCCAGGCCGATGCCATGACCGGTGCGGTGGATGAAGAAGGGCCCGTAGCCGCCCTCCTCGATGATCCTGCGAGCCGTGGCGTCCACATCCTCGCAGGGCGTACCGACCACGGCGGCCGCCACCGCCTTTTCCTGTGCCTCCTGCACCACCCCGTACAGATCGCGCAGCTCGGACGGAGGGTGGCCCGTGAACACGGTGCGGGTGATGTCGGAGCAGTAGCCCCGCATGGTCCCGCCGAAGTCGCACACCACCGCCTCACCGGGCCCGATGCGGCGGGAGCCGGGCTCGTGGTGCGGGCTGGCCGAGTTGGGGCCGCTGCCGACGATGGCGAAGTTCACCCGGTCGTGGCCCTCGGCCCGCAACTGGCGCCCGATATCGGCGGAGACCTCGGCCTCCGTGCGCCCGACCAGGGGGATCTCCCCCGCCACCAGCCGGGCCGCGACCCGGTCGGCTGCGGCCGAAGCGGCGCGCAGGGCCTGCACCTCGACGGCGTCCTTCACGGCCCGGAGGGGAGCGGTGACCAGCGAAGCCGGGTGCCAGCGGGCGTCCGTCACCCGGGCCTGGAGCTGGAGGAGGAAGGTGGCCCAGGTCCGGTCGGAGATGCCCAGGCGCCGCCGGGTGCCGATCAGCTCGGCCACGATGGCGACGGGGTCCTCGGTCTCCTGCCACGGCCGGAGCGAGAACACCTCACCGTCCTGGTCGACCCTGGCGGCCTCCAGCACGGGTACCACCAGGACGGGGTCGGCGTCGGTGGCGAGGACCAGCATCGTCAGCCGCTCCAGGGGCATGGCGTGGTACCCGGTCACCCACGGGAGGTCGGCTCCCAGGGACAGAAGGAGGCACTCGACGCCGAGCTCCTCCATCCGGGCGCGCACACGGGCCATGCGCTGCCGGCGCGCCGCCCACACGTCGCCTCCGCCCGTCACCGACCCACCGCCTCCCGGGCGTGGTAGCTGCTGCGGGTGAGGGGCGAGGCCTGGACGTGGGTGAAGCCCATCTCCTCACCCACCCCTCGCAGCCACTCGAACTCCTCGGGCCGCCACCAACGCGCCACAGGGAGGTGGGCCGCGGTCGGGCGCAGGTATTGACCCAGCGTCACGAGGTCGACCCCGACGGCCCGGAGGTCGGCCAGCGCGGAGACGACCTCGTCGGCGTCCTCCCCCATCCCCAGGATGAGGCCGGACTTGGTGGTGAGCCCGGCCGACTTGGCCCGGGCCAGCACGGCCAGGCTCCTGGCGTAGGACGCCGAGGGCCGGACGGCCCGCTGCAGGCGTGCCACCGTCTCCAGGTTGTGGTTGAGCACGTCGGGCCGGGCCGAGAAGATCAGGTCGAGGGCCTGGGGATCGCCCTTGCAGTCGGGCACCAGCAGCTCGACCGCGGTGGACGGGCAGCGCCCGCGCACGGCCGACACCGTGGCCGCCAAGGCGGCTGCGCCGCCATCGGCCAGATCGTCTCGCGCCACCGCGGTGACGACGGCGTGGGCCAGGCCCAGCCGGGCCACCGCCTCCGCCACCCGCCCGGGCTCCCCCGGGTCGAGGGGCAGGGGATGCCGTGTGTCGACCAGGCAGAACCCGCACGCCCGGGTGCAGCGCTCGCCGTTGATCATGAAGGTGGCCGTGCCGTCGGCCCAGCACTCGAAGATGTTGGGGCACCCGGCCTCTTCGCACACTGTGACCAGCTCCAGAGAGCGGAGGGTGCCACGAAGGCTCCGGAACTCCGGTCCCATCTGGGCGCGCACCCGCAGCCACTCCGGCTTGCGCTCGCCCAGGGCCAGGCCCGAGCCGGCCCCGACGCCCGCCTCGGCCAGCCGGCCCAGCAGGCGGGGCCGGACCTCGCCCCGGCCGGCATCTCCTCTGCCACCGCTGCGGGTGAAGGCGGCGAGGTCGTCGCGGTGCACCCTCCACGCCACATCGGCGCGGTCAACCGCCTCGGGGTCGGGCCCGCCCCACGTGTCGATGGCCCGGCGCACCACGGCGTCCACGACCTGTTGCATCGTCACCACCACGCCCTCGGCCGCGAGAGATGTGACGTCCTTGTCGCGGATGCCGCAGGGCACGATGTGGCCGAACATGGAGAGGTCGGGGTCGACGTTGAGGGCGAAGCCGTGCATGGACCGGCCCCGGGTGACGCGGACGCCGATGGCACTGATCTTGCGGGGACGGTCGGTGCCCACACCCACCCACACGCCCGGATAGCCGGGAAGGCGGCTCGCTCCCGGCAGGCCGACGTCGGCCAGAGCGTCGATCACGAGCTGCTCGATGGCGGCCACGTGGTTGGGGATCGCGTTGGGCCCGGGAGGGACATCCAGGATCGGGTACCCGACGAGCTGGCCCGGCCCGTGATAGGTGACGTCGCCGCCCCGATCGGTGCGCACCAGCTCGGCCCCGACGGAGGCGGGCGGCACGAGAACGTGCTCGATCCGGGCCCGTACGCCGAGCGTGTAGACGTGGGGATGCTCCAGCAGCACCCTGTAGCGCGCCTCGCCGAGCCAGCGGACCCGCAGCCGCGTGTCTCGCGCGCCCGGCTCGGTCGAGGCGGCCACGGCAGGCGCGAGGGCCACCGCCTCAGAGCTCCTGGGACCAGTCTCTGGTCTCGATGGTGTCCCTCAGGCGGGCCAGGAAGGCCGAGGCATAGGCGCCGTCCACCGCCCGGTGGTCGAAGGAGATGGCCAGGTTGCCCACCGGATGCACGGCGATGCCGTCGCTGCCGTCGGGGAGCTCGACCGCCACCGGCTTCTTGCGCACCCCGTCCGTCGAGAGGATGGCGACCTGGGGCTGGTTGATGATCGGGGCGGTGATCAGGGTCCCGAAGGGACCGGGATTGGTGATCGTGAAGGTGCCGCCGGCGATGTCGTCGGCGGTGAGCTTCTTGCTCCTGGCCCGGGAGGCGAGCTCGACGATGGCCCGGGCGATGGACCGGAGGCGCACCCCGTCGGCGTCGTGGATCACCGGGACGATGAGGCCTTCGAAGTCCAGGTCCACGGCGATGCCGAGGTTGACGTAGTGGTGGACGATCAGCTCGTCGTCGCCCACCGAGGCGTTCAGGTGCGGGAAGTCCCGGAGCACGTCGACCGTGGCCCGGGCCACGAAGGGGAGATACGTGAGGCCGAAGCCCTCCTCCTCACGGAACCGGTCCTTGGCGGCCCGGCGAACCCGATCCACGCCCTCGTAATCGGCCTCGACGACGACCAGGGTGTGGGCCGAGGTCGCCTTGGAGCGGACCATGTGCTCGGCCGTGCGCCGGCGGATGTTCGAGAAGGGAATGACCTCGTCCCGCTCACCAGCCCGGGTTGCGGGCACCGGGGCCGGCCGGGCCGGGGCTGGCGCCGCCGCCCGGGCGGGCGCAGCGGCGGCAGGCGCGGCGGCGGGCGCGGCCGGCGCGGCCGTGACGCCCGGCGCGGGCTGCGCCCGCGCCGGTGCCGGAGCCCCCTGCACGGGCTGCGCCAGTGCCCTGGATCTGGTCGGGGTTGAGGTTGTGCTCGGCCAGCAGACGGCGCACGACGGGCGACAGCACCTTCCCCGCCCCCGAGGTGTCAGGTCTGGAAGGCGGGCGGGTGTCGGCCGGCCTGGTCGCAGCCCCACCCTGAGCGGGTGCCCCGCCGGGCGCCTCCGCGCCCCGTGGGGGCTCGCTGGCCTCGGCGATGGTCGCCCGTACCACCTCCTGGGCGGCCGGGTGGGCCACGGGCTGAGGCTCGGTCTCCGACACCGGCGCGGGCTCGGCCGGAGCGGCCGGTGGGGGCGACGGTGGAGCGGTGGGCTCGGCCGGCGCCGCAGGCGGAGGGGCGGGCGCAGCAGCGGGCGGGGGGGTCGCCGCGGGCGCGGCCGCGGCCCCAGCCTGGCCGTCGCCGCCCGAAGGCGGCTCGGACGAGATCACGGCCAGCTTGACGCCCACGTCGACGGTCTCGCCCTCCTGCACCAGGATCTCCGAGACGTATCCGGCCGAAGGCGAGGGAACCTCCGAGTCGACCTTGTCTGTCGATACCTCGAAGAGGACCTCGTCCTGCTCGACCCGGTCACCCACGTTCTTGGCCCAGCGGGTGATCGTGCCCTCGGTGACGGTCTCCCCGAGCTGCGGCATGGTGATGTCGGCCATCAGTAGTGCAGCCCCCTACCCGTCAGCGCCAGCATGGCCTCGCCGAACTGCTCGGACAGGCTCGGATGGGGCTGGATGAACTGGGCCGCCTCGTCCGGCGTCGCCTCCCAGTTGACCGAGAGGTACCCCTGTCCCAGCTGCTCGGTGACCCACGGTCCCACCATGTGCACCCCCAGGATGCGCCCGGCCCGGCCGTCGGGCCCCTTCTCGGCGATCACCTTCACCATGCCCTCCGTCTCCCCCAGGATCAGGGCCCGCCCGTTGTGGGAGTAGGGGACCTTCTTCACGACCACGTCGAGTCCGGCCTCCCTGGCCGACTCCTCCGACATGCCGGCGAAGGCCACCTCGGGATGGCAGTAGATGCACCAGGGGACCCGGTTGTAGTCGACGGGCACGGCCGGCTCGCCC
This sequence comes from Actinomycetota bacterium, assembly GCA_005884125.1. GTDB lineage: Bacteria > Actinomycetota > Acidimicrobiia > Acidimicrobiales > AC-35 > AC-35. Next base: position 7,317 of record VAXP01000097.1, read on the forward strand.
AGGATCTGCTTGATGGCCAGCATCCCTTCCGCGAACCCGACGTGGGCCAGCTGGGGATGGGGGCCGTCCGGGGTGGCGATGAGGTCGCCCACCGCGAACACGCCCTCCTCACCCGTACGCAGCCACTGGTCGACGGCGACGAAGCCGCGCTGGTCGAGCTTCACGCCCGTCCCCGGAGCCAGCAAGCCCTCCGAGCCAGGGCGGCGGCCCACGGAGACCACCACGGCGTCGACGGTGACCTGCTCGCCGTCGCCGAAGCTGACGGTCGTCCCGTTCTCCCCGGGCGAGTGTCCGTGGACCTGGACCCCGGTGCGCATCTCGATGCCGCGCCGCTTGAAGGAGCGGCTCACGACCTCGGCCACGTCGCGGTCACAGCCGGGGATTATCCGGGGGAGAACCTCGAGCACGGTGACCTGCGAGCCCAGGTCGCTCATCATCGACGCGAACTCGCAGCCGATGGCCCCGGCGCCGATGACGACCACCGAGGCGGGAAGCCGCTCGAGGTCGAGCAGCTCGTCAGAGGTCAGCACCACCCGTCCGTCGACTTCGAAGCCGGGCAGGCTCCTGGGGACCGAACCCGCGGCCAGGATGACATGGTCGCCCTGTAGCTCCCGTCCGTCGTCCAGGCGGACCTTGCGCCCGGGCAGCAGCGTGCCTGTCCCCGGGAAGACGGTGTTCTTGCGGGCCTTCATCAGGCTCTGGAGACCCTTCCAAAGACCGTCCACGACCTTCTGCTTGCGGGCCTGGCTGGCGGCGAAGTCCACCGAGGGCTGCTCGGCCTGGATGCCGAACTCCTTGCCGTCTCCAGGAACTCCTTGGCCGGGATGCAGCCGCGGTGCAGGCACGTCCCGCCCACCTTCTCGCGCTCGACCACGGCCACCGACAGCCCCGCGTTCCCCCCGTAGAGCGAGGCCGCGTAGCCGCCGGGCCCGCCTCCGATGATCACGACGTCGTACTGCTCGGCCGTGGGGACCACCTCCTGGCCAGACTGACTCACACTACCGATTCTTCCCGCCCGCCCTTCCGGCTCAACGGGCCGCGATCACCACCTGCACGGCGAAGGCGACCAGGATGGCGACCCCGCAGACGAGGGCGGCGATGATGAGCTTGCGGGTGCTCACGGCCCATCTCCCGGCCCATCGCCCGGCCCATCTCCAGGCGCCTGCGGCGGACCCGGGCTCCTGGGAAGGGGCCTGCGGCCCGCGAACCCGTCGTCGGGCAAATGCCACCAACCGAGCTCGTCGTCGTCGCGTCGCCAGCACAGGAAGTACACGACCCCGTCCTCGTCACGAGCTGGGAAGTCGACCAGCCCGGAGGCGAGATCGCGCAGGGCGATGCTCCCCTGCCTGAGCTCGGTCACGGCCTCCTGGGGCGACACCGGGGGTGGGCCCCCGCTCTCCACCCGCACCGACCCCTTCCCGTTGCCCCGGACCCGCGCCGCGGTGAGGGCCGCGGTGGTGAGCACGTCGAGCAGCCGGCGCAGCCGGGGCAGGTAGGCGCGGGCCTCGCTGATCGTCCAGAAGCGCACAGGAGTAGGCTAGGAGCGGCCAGGGGAGCTCGGCAGTCCGGGCTGAGAGGCGAGCATGTGGCTCGCGACCCTTTAGACCAGCTCGACAATGCGGGCAAGGGAGAGACCGATGTCGGATCCGCTGATCATCGCCGGGCGGGAGTTCTCCTCCCGGCTCCTGCTGGGGACCGGGAAGTTCCCATCCAACGCGTCCCTGGCCGCGGCCATCGCCGCCAGCGGAGCCGAGATCGTCACCGTGGCCCTGCGCCGGGTGGACCCCACCGCGAGCGAGGACATCCTGGACGCCATCGACCCCGATCGCGTCCTCCTCCTCACCAACACCAGCGGGGCCATCGACGCCGACGAGGCCGTGCGCCTGGCCCGGCTGGCCCGCAGCGCGGGATTGCCGGACTGGATCAAGCTGGAGGTCACGCCGGATCCCCGCTACCTCCTGCCCGACCCGGTGGAGACGCTGAGGGCAGCCGAGGTCCTGTGCGCGGAGGGATTCGTCGTCCTTCCCTACGTCAACGCCGACCCCGTGATCTGCAAGCGCCTGGAGGAGGTCGGCTGCGCCACCGTGATGCCCCTGGGCTCCTGGATCGGCTCGAACCAGGGCCTGCGCACCCGGGCCGGGCTGGAGATAATCGTGGAGCAGTCCCTGGTGCCGGTGGTGGTGGACGCCGGCATCGGCGCCCCGAGCCACGCGTCCGAGGCCATGGAGCTGGGCGCCTCCGCCGTGCTGGTCAACACCGCGATCGGCACGGCCCGCGATCCGGAGGCCATGGGCACCGCCTTCCGGCTGGCGGTCGAGGCGGGCCGGCGCGGGTACCTGGCCGGGCTGCCCTCGCCCCGTTCGGGGGCGGAAGCCTCTTCGCCCCTGACCGGCTTCCTGGCCGCGCCGTCCTGACCCCGGCCATGGGCGCGTCCGCCACCGCCGTCCCTGTGGCCCTGGAGAGCCGCCCCACCGGCGTGCCCGCGGGCACCGCCGCGGCCGACGTCCTGGCCACGGACCTGGACGGGCTCCGCCACATGGTCGAGGGGGCCACCGCTTCGGACGTGGAACGGGCCCTGCGCACCCGGCGCCGGGACCTGGCCGACTTCGCCGCCTTGCTGTCGCCCGCGGCCGGCGACCGGCTGGAGGAGATGGCGAGCCAGGCCCACGCCGTCACGACCCGGCGCTTCGGCCGGGTGGTCAGGCTCTTCGCTCCCCTCTATCTGTCCAACCAGTGCGTGTCGACGTGCACGTACTGCGGGTTCTCGGCGCCCAACGAAATCGTGCGCCGCACCCTGGAGCCCAAGGAGGCCCTCACCGAGGCCAGGGCCCTGATGGACGCCGGCTTCCGCCACATCCTGCTCGTGTCGGGCGAGCATGCCCGCATCGTGAGCAAGGACTACCTCGTCGCCTGCGTCGAGGCTCTGGCCCCCGAGGTGCCCTCGCTGGCCGTCGAGGTCCAGGTATGGGACACCGAGACGTACCGACGCCTGGTCGACGCCGGCTGCGACGGGATGGTCTGCTACCAGGAGACCTACGACCGCGACACCTACGGCGGCGCCCACCTCAAGGGCAAGAAGCGCAACTACGAATGGCGCCTGGCCGCCCCCGACCGGGCCGCGGCCGGGGGCATGCGCAGGCTCGGCATCGGCGCTCTCCTCGGCCTGCATCCGGACTGGCGGGTCGAGGCCCTGGCCCTGGCGGCCCACGCCCAGGCCCTGATCCGGCGCTGGTGGCGCTGCGAGGTGACCGTCGCCCTGCCGAGGCTGAGGCCGGCCGCGGGTGGCTACCAGGCCGCGCACCCGGTGGGCGACCGCGACCTGGTGCAGCTGCTGTGCGCCCTGCGCCTCCTGCTGCCCGACGTGGGCGTCTCGCTGTCGACGCGCGAGACCGCGGCCCTGCGCGACGCCATGGTCCCCCTCGGGGTCACCCACATGTCCGCGGGCTCGCACACCGAGCCCGGCGGCTACGCGTCGGAGACCGACGCCGAGCCCCAGTTCCAGATCAGCGACACCCGATCCCCGGCCGAGGTGGCCGCCTTCCTGCGGGCCGCGGGGTACGACCCGGCCTGGAAGGACTGGCAGCGCGTATAGAGGTCAGCGGCGGAGCCGGGCCCGGGCCAGCTTGGGCAGCGCCGCCACTCCCCCGATAGGCGAGAAGGCGTCGGCCGCGTTGGTCAGGGCCTTGTCCTCCTCGTCGCTGAGCTGGATGTCGGCGGCGGCGGCGTTGGCCTCCAGCTGGGCCACGCTGCTCGCCCCGGGGATGGCCACCACGTTGGGGCGCCGGATGACCCAGGCCAACGCGACCTGGGCGGGAGTGGCGTCGTGGGCCCGGGCCACCTCCCGGAGGGAGTCGAGCAGGGGCTGGGCCCGGTCCAGGTTCTCGGGGAGGAACAGGGCGTTGCCTGCCCGTACCGCGCCCGGTGCGGTGGCGCCGGCGCCGTACTTCCCCGACAGGAAGCCCTGGGCCAGGGGGCTGTAGGCGATCAAGATCCGTCCCTGCTCCTGGGCCCAGGGCAGGACCTCCCGCTCGGGCTTGCGGGCCACCATGCTGTACTCCACCTGGTTCGACAGCACGGGACCGCCCAGGGCCCGCTCCGCCTCCTGCCAGCGACCCAGGCCGAAGTTGCTCACGCCCACGTGGCGGATCAGGCCCGCGTCCCGCAGCCTGCGCATCCCGTCCATGGTCGTGCCCAGGGGCACCACCGGGTTGGGCCAGTGCACCTGGTAGAGGTCGATGTGGTCGACGCCGAGGCGGCGGGCGCTGGCCCGGCCCCGCTGCTCCACCACCGCGGCCAGGGGCATGACCGGGAACACCTTGGTGGCCAGGAAGGCATCCTGCCGGCGTCCCTGGATGGCCCGGCCCACGATCCGCTCCGAGCGGCCGAAGCCGTATATCTCGGCCGTGTCGATGAGGTTGACACCCAGGTCCAGGGCCCGCCTGGTGATGGCGCCGGCCTCGTGCTCGGCATAGTCCTTGCCGTAGCCCCACTCCCGCGACCCGTACTGCCAGGTCCCCAGGCCGATGGCCGAGACCCGGACCCCTCCCACCTCGACGTAGCGCATGGGTCGAGCCTACGGCGGGCGGCAGGAGCCCTCTACTTGCGGCGACCTGGCCCCTACTTGGGCGGCATGCGGATGGCGCCGTCGAGCCGGATGGTCTCTCCGTTGAGGTAGGTGTTGTCCACGACATGGGCGACCAGGGCCGCGAACTCGCGGGAGTCGCCCATGCGCCGGGGGAAGGGGATGTTGGCGGCCAGGCCTTCCTTGGTCTCCTGGGAGGCGAAGCCCATGAGCGGGGTGTCGAAGGTGCCGGGGGCCACCGTGACCACCCGGATGCCGGCTGCGGCCAGGTCCCGGGCCGCGGTCAGGGTCATGGAGACGATCCCCCCCTTGGACGCCGAGTAGGCGATCTGGCCTATCTGGCCGTCGAAGGCGGCGACGGAGGCGGTGTTCACGATCACACCCCGCTCCCCGTCCTCCACCGGCTCGTTCCCGGACATGGCCGAGGCGGCCAGGCGAAGCACGTTGAACGTGCCGATCAGGTTGACGTTGAGCACGAAGCGGAAGGCGTCGAGGTCGTGGGGCGTGCCGTCCCGGGCGACGGTGCGCATGGCGATCCCGAGGCCGGCGCAGTTGACGCAGATGCGGAGCGGGCCCGCTTCGCCCGCGGCCGCGACCGCGGCGGCCACCTGCTCGGGATCGGTGACGTCGGCCTCGACGAAAGCGGCGCCGCTGCCCAGCTCGGTGGCCAGGACCTTGCCTCTCTCGGCATTGCGGTCGAGGATCGTGCACGCGGCCCCCGCCTCCGCCAGTCTCCGCACCGTGGCCTCCCCGAGCCCGGAGGCGCCTCCCGTCACCAGCGCTGCCGCTCCCTGTGTTCGCATACGGCGACCTTAGGACGGACGGCCGGGGCTCAACCCAGCGCACCCTGGGCGGCCAGGGCGGCTCCGGCCAGGTCGGCCAGCGCCACCGCCACCAGGAGCTGGTCGACCGTCACCGGGTAGTCGGTGCGAGCCAGCAGGACGTAGCGCCCCAGGGGCCGGCCCTGGTGCTCGACGACGAGGGTGACCTCCTTCCTGGGCAGGCCCATGGTCGTGAACCCCCACTCGACGCTGCCCCAGGTGATGGCGCCGTGGCGCTCGATGAAGGGCCCGGGCTGCCCGGCGAAGGCGGGATCGAAGCGGCAGTAGCGCAGGTCGAGCAGGCTCTTGAGCTCGTTGGCGACGGCGAGGACGACCTGGTCGGCCCGCTCGCCCGCGGCCAGCATCTCCGCCACCACGTGGATGCGGCCCAGGTCGTAGCTGCTCTCCGCAGCCCGGTGGCTGTGGCGGCGGCTGCGGGTCGCCAGCTGACCGACCACCAGGCCGACCCCGAGCAGGAGCAGGGTGGCCTCGACGTCCTGGGCCCGGGTGATGCGCAGCGAGCCGTACGGCTGGGTGTGGAACACGTCGAAGCCCAGGCCGGCAGACACGGCGGCCAGGGCCGCCGACAACCGTGTGCCCGCCGCGGCCAGCAGGGCCACGACCAGGGCCAGGATGAGGGCCACGGTGGCGTTGGGCGAGTGGCTCCTGATGGGCACCAGGGCCACGGCGACGGCGAAGGGCACGACCACGGCCGCGCCCGACACGACGAGCTGCCGGGTGCGAGGCGAGAGCTCCTCGAGCACGACCAGAGGTCGTCTCACGCCCGGCCCGCCCGCTCGCCCGCCCCGCGGTAGCGGAGCACGGCGATGACCGCCCAAGCGGCCTCGACGACCCCGAAGGGCCAGGCCCCGCTCAGGAACCCGTAGACGCTGGAGAGAGCGCAGCCGGCCGCGAAGGCGAGGACGAACCCCTGATGGCGGCGCTCCAGCGCGTACATGGCCATCATGAAGCCCAGGGCGACGACGCCGAAGAGGGTCACCATCGTCCGGGACGCAGGACAGTCAGCGGGCCTCGCCGCCTGTGAAGCGGTAGCCCATCCCGGGCTCGGTGAGGAAGTACCTGGGCTGGCTGGGGTCGGGCTCCAGCTTCCTCCGCAGCTGGCTCATATAGATGCGCAGGTAGTGGGTCTCCTCGTGGTACGCCGGGCCCCAGACGTCCTTGAGGAGCTGGGCCTGGGTGACGAGCCGGCCCGGGTTGCGGACGAGCACCTCGAGGACCTGCCACTCGGTAGGGGTGAGCCTGATCTCACCCCCGGCGCCGGTGACGGTCTTGGCGGCCAGGTCCACGGTGAAGTCGGCCGTGGCCACCACGGGGGCCTCCTCCGAGCGGGGCGTGCGGCGCAGGGCGGCCCGCAGCCTGGCCAGGAGCTCGTCCATGCCGAAGGGCTTGGTGACGTAGTCGTCGGCGCCCGCGTCGAGGGCGGCGACCTTGACCCGCTCCGCGCCGCGGGCCGAGAGCACGATGATGGGCACCGCGCTCCATCCTCGCAGGGCCTGTGCCACCTCGATGCCGTCGATCCCGGGGAGGCCGAGGTCGAGGATGACCACGTCGGGATGGTGGCGGGCCGCCATCTCCAGGGCCTCCTCGCCGGTGGCGGCAAGATCCACGTCGTAGCCGCGGGCGCGCAGCCCTATGCCCAGCGTGCGCCGCATGGGGAGCTCGTCGTCCACGACGAGCACCCGGCTCACGTCCCGCACCTGAAGCTGAACACCATGGTGGTCCCGCCGCCGGGCGTGTCCTCCACGGCGACCTCGCCCCCCAGGGCCTCGACGAAGCCCCGGGCCACGGCCAGACCCAGCCCCACACCTGCGCCCCCGCCCTTGTCCCCCAGGCGCTGGAAGGGCCGGAAGACGTGCTCGCGCTGGTCGCGGGGTATGCCCGGGCCCCGGTCGATGACACGCACGTCCACCCGGCCGGCCACGGCGGCGGCCTCGACCCGAACGGGCTCGTCCTCGGGAGACCAGGCCAGGGCGTTGTCGACCACGTTGGCGACGGCCCGCTCCAGCAGCGCGGCGTCGGTGCGGAGACGAAGGTCCTCGGGTACCTCGACCTCGACCCGCCGGCCTCCGCCGGCAAGGCTGGCCAGGGCCCGGGCCACGACCTCCTCTATCCCGACGTCCTGGAGCAGGGGCTCGAAGGCGCCAGCCTGCAGGCGGCTCATGTCCAGGAGGTTGTCGATGAGGCTGTTGAGGCGGTCCGCTTCCTCGTTGATCGTCCTCAGGAGCTGCTGGGTGGACTCCGGCGACAGGTTGAGGTCCTCGGCCAGCAGGGTGGTGGCCGAGGCCTTGATGGAGGCCAGCGGCGTGCGCAGGTCGTGTGACACGGCCCTGAGCAGGGCCGTGCGCAGGTTGTTGGCCTGGGCCAGCGTCTCGGCCGCAGCCGCCTCGGCCCGCAGTCCCCGGCTGCGGAGGGCCACCGCCATCTGGTCGGTGAAGGCGTGGAGGACCCGGAGGTCGTCGGCGCTGAGCTCCGGGCCGGTGATGGCCAGCACGCTGTCCCGGTCGAGGGGGACGGTGTCGGTCGCGTCCTCGGGACGCGACGGCGGCGGCTCACCGGTGGCCGCGTCCGCGTGCCAGCTGCCGTCGCCGTCACGGTGCAGCACGCTGACCCCCTGGAGCCCGAAGGTGGCCCGGAGCTGGCCCACCAGCTCGGCCAGCGAGTCGTCCTCCCGCAGCAGGGCCCCGGCCAGGCGGGCCAGGGCCGCGGCCTCGGACCGGGCCCGAGCCGCCTCGCCCGCCCGCCGGGCCGCGTAGCCGACCAGCCAGCTGGCCATGCCCGCAGCCGCGAGGAACACCACCAGGGCCAGGACGTTCTGCGAGGCGGAGATGGTGAGGGTGTGGATCGGCGGGATGAAGAACCAGTTGGCCAGCAGGTCGGCCCCGACGGCGGCGCCCAGGCCCGGCCACGTGCCCCCCACGGTGGCCACGGCCAGGACCATGAGCAGGTAGAGCAGCAGGTCGCTGGGGAGTCCGACGTGCGGTCGCAGGGCGACCAGGACCGCGGTGAGCAGGGGAAGCCCGGCCGCGGCCAGGGCCCAGCCCAGGGCTTGCCTGCGTCGCGAGAGCCCGATCGACACCCGGGAGCCCCGGTGGGGAAGACGCCGCCTGTCGGTCTCGCCCTCCTGGGCGTCGGAGCGGGTGGAGATGACATGGACGTCGATGTCGCCGGCCTGACGGATGACGGCGTTGATGACAGAGCCGCGTGTCAGCTCGAGCCAGCGGGAGCGCTGGCTCGACCCCAGCACCAGCTGGGTGGCGTGCTCGGCCCGGGCGAAGTCGACCAGACCCTTGGGCGGGTCGGCGGCGACGATCTCGTTGTAGCTGCCCCCCAGCTCTTCCAGCAGGCGGCGGTGCTGCTCGAGCAGCTCGGTGGGGGGACCGGCGAGCCCGGTGGCCGAGCGGACGTGGACGCCCAGCAGGTCACCCTTGGTGCGGTGGGCCATGCGGGCCGCCCTGCGGATGAGGGTCTCGCCGCCGGGCGCGCCGGTGAGGGCCACGACCACCCGCTCGCGGGTCTCCCAGGCCGCGCTGATGCCGTGGTCGACCATGTACTGGTGGATCGAGTCCTCCACCTGGTCGGCCAGCCACATCAGGGCCAGCTCCCGCAGGGCGGCCAGGTTGCCCATGCGGAAGTAGTTGGCCAGCGCAGCGTCGACCTTGTCGGGGGCGTAGACGTTGCCGTGGGCCAGGCGTCGACGCAGGGCCTCGGGTGTCTGGTCTACGAGCTCGATCTGGTCCGCGGCCCGCACCCACCCGTCGGGGACGGTCTCTCGCTGGACGATCCCGGTGATGCGCTGCACCACGTCGTTGAGGCTCTCCAGGTGCTGGATGTTCACCGTGGATATGACGGTGATGCCCGCCTCGAGGAGCACCTCGATGTCCTGCCACCGCTTCTCGTTCCGGCTGCCCGGGATGTTGGTGTGGGCCAGCTCGTCGACCAGGGCCACCTCCGGGCGCCGGGCCACCACGGCGTCGACGTCCATCTCCTCGAAGTTCTGGCCCCTGTACTCGATTACCTTGCGGGGCACGACCTCGAGGTCGCGCACCTGCTCGAACGTGTGGGGCCGGCCGTGGGTCTCCACGAAGCCGATGACGACATCGGTCCCCCGCTCCTTGCGCCGCCAACCCTCGTTGAGCATGGCGAAGGTCTTGCCCACCCCCGGAGCCGCTCCCAGGTAGATGCGCAGCGTGCCTCTCGCCACGGCTGCCCTAGCCCGACGGCCCGAGGCGGTCGAGGGCCAGGTTGAGGTCCAACACGTTCACGGTCCTCTCGCCCAGGAAGCCCCACACGCGCTCGCTGATGCGGCCGCGGACGAGCGAGCGTACCCGGTCGGGCGAAAGGCCCCGGGCCCTGGCCACTCTGGCCACCTGGTCCATGGCGTTGGCCACCGAGATGTCGGGGTCGAGGCCCGATCCCGACGCGGTCACGGCGTCCACGGGGACGGCGACGTCCGCAGACAGGCCGTTGAAGGAGCGATAGGCGTCGATCCGCCGGTGTACCGCGGCCAGCAGCTTGGGGTTGGAGGGCCCCAGGTTGGACGCGCCGCTCGAGGTGGGGTCGTAGCCGTCGTTGCCCGCGGCCGAGGGGCGGGGCTGGAAGTACCGGGGCAGGGGGTTGCCGTCCTTGTCGGCGAATCCCTGGCCGATGAGGGACGAGCCCACGACCTTGCCCGCGGCCCGCACGAAGGAGCCGTCGGTCCCGTGCCGGAAGGCGACCCGTCCGACGGCCCACACCGCCAGCGGGTAAAGGCCACAGGTGAGCACGAGGAGGGCCACGGTGACCCGCAGAGCGGGAGCGAGCTGGCGGCGCACGTCAGCGCACCCCCAGAGCGACGATCAACAGGTCGATGAGCTTGATGGCGATGAAGGGGGCGATGACCCCCCCCACGCCGTAGATCAGGATGTTGCGTCGCAGTATGGCCGATGCCCCCAGGGGCCGGAACTTGACCCCCCGCAGGGCCAACGGGATGAGCGCCACGATGATGACGGCGTTGAAGATGACGGCCGAGAGGATGGCCGAGTGGGGGTTGTCGAGCTTCATGATGTTCAGCGTCTTGAGGGGTGGGAAGACGCCCTGGAACATGGCGGGGATGATGGCGAAGTACTTGGCCACGTCGTTGGCGATCGAGA
>VAXP01000097.1:17881-33369 GCA_005884125.1 Actinomycetota bacterium
CACGATCTCCAGCAGCTTGGTCGGGTTGGAGTCGAGGTCGACCATGTTCCCGGCCTCTTTGGCCGCCTGGGTTCCCGAGTTCATGGCCACGCCGACGTCGGCCTGGGCCAGCGCCGGGGCGTCGTTGGTGCCGTCACCGGTCATGGCCACCAGGTTTCCGCCGGCCTGCTCGGCCCGGATGCGGCCCATCTTGTCCTCGGGGGTGGCCTCGGCCATGAAGTCGTCCACGCCGGCCTCGTCGGCGATGGCCTTGGCCGTCAGGGGGTTGTCGCCCGTGATCATGACGGTGCGGATGCCCATGGCCCGCATGTCGGCGAAGCGCTCCACCATGCCGGTCTTGATGGTGTCCTTGAGGTGGATGACCCCCATCACCTGGGGGCCCTCGGCCACGACCAGGGGGGTACCCCCGTTGACGGCGATGCGCTCGACGATCGGGCCCAGGTCGGCAGGGGCGTGGCCGCCTCGCTCCTCCACCCAGCGCCGCACGGAGTCGGCCGCCCCCTTGCGGATGGACCGGCCGTCCCACTCGATGCCCGACATGCGGGTCTGGGCCGTGAAGGGTACGAGCTCGGCTCCGGGCATGTCCCGGGGCTCGAGGCCGTAGCGCTCGGCGGCCAGGGCCACGATCGAGCGGCCCTCCGGCGTCTCGTCGGCCAGGCTGGACAGGAGCACGACCTCGGCCAGGGCCCGCTCGTCGCGCCCGCCCACGGGCAGGAGCTCGGCCGCCATGCGGTTCCCGTAGGTGATGGTCCCGGTCTTGTCCAAAAGGAGCGTGGACACGTCGCCCGCGGCCTCCACCGCCCGCCCCGACATGGCCAGCACGTTGCGCTGGACCAGGCGGTCCATTCCGGCGATGCCGATGGCGGACAGCAGCGCCCCGATGGTCGTGGGGATGAGGCAGACGAGCAGGGCCACGAGCACGGTCACCGACTGCCGGGCGTGGGAGTAGACGGCGAAGGGCTCGAGGGTGACCACGGCGAGGAGGAAGATCACCGTCAGCCCGGCCAGGAGGATGTTGAGGGCGATCTCGTTGGGGGTCTTCTGCCTGCTCGCCCCCTCCACCAGGGCGATCATCCGGTCTATGAAGCTCTCCCCCGGCTTGGTCGAGATCTTGACCACGATGCGATCGGACAGGACCCGGGTCCCGCCGGTGACGGCCGAGCGGTCGCCGCCCGACTCGCGGATCACGGGGGCGGACTCGCCGGTGATGGCGGACTCGTCCACCGCGGCGATGCCCTCGACCACGTCGCCGTCGCCCGGGATCAGCTGTCCCGCCTCGACCACGCACAGGTCGCCCACCTTGAGGGCCGACGACGGCCTCTCGACGATCGACCCGTCGGGCTGGAGGACCCGGGCCACGGTCTCCGAGCGGGTCTTGCGCAGAGTGTCGGCCTGTGCCTTCCCCCGGCCCTCGGCCAGGGCCTCGGCGAAGTTGGCGAACAGCACGGTGAACCAGAGCCAGACCGCGACCAGCCCGACGAAGACGCTGTCGGAGGCCTTGGCGTGGGGCAGGTCCCTGAGGAACAGCACCGTCGTCCAGACGCTGCCCACCAGCACCACGAACATGACCGGGTTGCGGGCCTGCACGCCCGGATTCAGCTTCCGGAAGGAGTCGGCGACGGCCCGGCGCACGATGGCGGGCTCGAACATGGCCAGGCCGGGCCGGGTGCGGACCTTGGGCGGTCGCGTCTCCGGCGGCGGGACCAGCTCCTGCACGCTCTCGGGGGCCATGGCCATCAGCCGTCTCCTCAGAAGTGGCCCACGAGGTGCTCGACCACGGGGCCCAGGGCCACGACCGGGAAGTAGGTCAGGCCCACGACGATGATCACCACGCCGAAGAGCAGGCCCGCGAACAGGGGCGTGCCCGTCTGGAAGGTTCCGGCCGTGGCGGGGATGTGCCTCTTGCGCCCCAGGGACCCGGCGATGGCCAGCACGGGGATCATGGCCCCCAGGCGCCCGACCAGCATGACCAGCCCCAGGGTCGTGTCGTACCACTGGGTGTTGGCCGACAGGCCGCCGAAGGCGGAGCCGTTGTTGTTGAACCCCTGGGTGAAGGCGTAGACGATCTCGCTGAGGCCGTGGGGGCCGTCGTTGAGCCGGGCGTTGAGCGCGGTGCGGACGACGACCGAGGCGCCGGCGAAGGCCAGGATGAAGATGGCCGGGAGCAGGATGTAGATGGCCACCAGCTTCATCTCCGGTGCCTGGATCTTCTTGCCCAGGTACTCCGGGGTCCGGCCCACCATGAGGCCGGCGATGAACACGGCCAGCAGGGCGAAGATGAGCATGCCGAAGAGCCCCGAGCCCGTGCCGCCCGGGCTGATCTCGCCGAACATCATGTTGACCATGGTCGTCCCGCCGCCCAGCGGCGTGAGGCTGTCGTGGGCGCAGTTGACGGCGCCGTCCGACGTGCTCGTCGTGGACGACCCGAAGTAGCCACAGCCCACCGGCCCGATGCGGACCTCCTTGCCCTCCATGTTCCCGCCCGACTGCGTGGCCACGGCGCGCTGGTCGGCGCCGGCCGCCCCGAGCTTGGGACTGCCGCGCGCCTCGAAGGCGGTGAGGATGAGGAGCATCCCCAGCCACATCACGAACATGGTGGCGAACACGACCCATCCCTGCTTCTGGTCGCGCGCCATTCGCCCGAACGTGAACGTGAAGGCGAAGGGGATGGCCAGCATGAGCCAGATCTCGAGCAGGCTCGTGACCGCGTTGGGGTTCTCGAAGGGATGGGCCGAGTTGGCGCCGAAGAAGCCGCCGCCGTTCTGGCCTCCCTCCTTGATCGCCTCCTGGCCGGCCAACGGACCGCCGGGGATGGACTGGGTCTGGCCCGCGACCGTCGTCACCGTCCGGGAGGCGTGGAAGTTGTCGATGACGCCCTGGCTCATCAGCACGAGAGCAGCCAGGAAGGCGAGGGGCAGCAGGACGCGTGTGCACGTCCTGACCAGGTCCACCCAGAAGTTGCCCAGGGTGCGGGCCCGCCTTCGCGTCAACCCCCGGATGAAGGCGACGGCGACGGCCGCGCCGGCCGCGGCCGACACGAAGTTGTGGAAGGCGAGACCGGCCATCTGGCTCAGCTGGCTCATCACGCCGTCGCCGTAGGCCTGCCAGTTGGTGTTGGTGAGAAAGCTGACGGCCGTGTTGAAGGAGAGCTTGGCCTCGATTCCCTTGTAGTGATCGGGGTTGAGGGGAAGATGACCCTGCAGGCGGAGCTGGGCGTACAGGATGAGGACCGACACCAGGCTGAAGGCCAGCAACGACAGGGTGTACACGGTCCAGCGCTGCTCGCTGTCGGGGTTGATCCCGCACAGGCGGTAGATGGGCCTCTCGATGGACGAGAAGAAGCGGTCGCCGCGGGGCCGGCCCAGGGATGGGTCGTACACCTTGGCCATGTATCCACCCAGCAGGGGGGTGGTGACCAGCAGGGCGGCGACGAGCGCACCCAGCTCGAGCCAGCGGGCCGCCATCAGAGCCTCTCCGGCGCGACCAGGGCAAAGATGAGAAAGCCGAGGAGGAGAACGGCGATGATCAGCCCGACGACGTCGTCACCGCTCACGCGGCCCGCCGCTCCCGTTCGGCCGTGCCCGGGGCGCGGCCGGCGAAGGCCTCTTCGTCCGGGCCTATGAGACGGTCGCAGGCGGCCACGAACAGAACGGCCAGCGCGAAGAACGCCAGCAGGACGGCGACGAACACCACATCAGCCATGGATGTCTCCTCGACAGGTCGATGACCTTGTACTCCGCTCCGCGCCATGAGGCTGTTCCCTTTACGCGTTCCATACGTGGGGGCGGGGAATTCTTGCGCGTCATTTACGCGCCGCCCCGTCCGCGGCCGGCGTGCCCCATCCCCCGCCGCCGGGCGTGAGGACCCGTACGGCGTCGCCCGCGCCGAGCTGGACCGTGCACTTGTCGGGCAGCCTCTCGGCCCTGGACTCGTTGCCGCCGGGCAGGAGCCAGTTCTCGCCCGGCGCCCCGGGCTCGCCCCCGGCCAGCCCCCACGGCCGGCTCACCCGGCGTTCGGTGATGAGCGACAGGGTGCAGGCCTCCAGCACCTGCAGCTCGCGCTCGATGCCGTCGCCTCCCGGGGCTGCGCCCTGGCCCCCGCTCGACCGCCGGAGCCGGTAGCGGCGGACGCGCACGGGGTAGGTCCGCTCCAGGGCCTCGGTGGGCGTGTCACCCGTGTTGGTCATGGCCGTGTGCACCCCGTTCATCCCGGCCCGACCCGGCCTGCCCCCCTGCCCCCCGCCGATGGTCTCGTAGTACACCCAGCCCGGGCCGCCCAGGATGAGGTTGTTCATCGTCCCCTGGCCGGCCGCGCCCACCCGTCCGGGAGCGGCTTGGCCCAGCGCCCCCAGGCACACATCGGCGACGCGCTGGCTCACCTCCACGTTCCCGGCCCCCACCGCGGCGGGAGGCCGGGCGTTGACGATGGTGCCGAGGGGAGCCACGACCCTCACCGGCCGCAGGGCGCCCCCGTTGGCCGGGATGGTGGGGTCGGTCACCGCCCGCAGGGAGAAGGCCACCGCGCTCACGGTCACGGCCTCGACGGCGTTGACGTTCCCCGGGCGCTGCCCGTCGGTCCCGGTGAAGTCGAAGGTGGCCTCGTCGCCGGCGATGGTGAGCCGGACCGTCACCCGGGCCGGCCTCTGCTGGTCGGGACGGGGGCCGGTGGAGTCGAGGACGTCCTCGAAGGACCAGGAGCCGTCGGGGAGCTCGGCCAGGGCGGCCCGCATGCGGCGCTCGCCGTAGTCGACGATCTCGCGGAGCGGGGCGCCGGCCCGCACCAGCGCGGCCATGCGCTCCACCCCCACGCGGTTGGCTCCCACCTGGGCCGCGAGGTCGCCCTCCCGCTCCTCGGGGGTGCGCGACGCGGCGAGGAGAAGGGAGACGACCTCCGGCGTGAGGCGCAGAGGAGGGATGCGCAGGCCCTCCTGCTGGATCTCGGTGGCGTCGGGAGGGATGGAGCCGGGGGCCATCCCGCCCACGTCGGCGTGGTGGGCCCGGTTGGCCGCCCAGCCCGCGACCACGCCGTCCACCAGGCACGGAGCCACAAGGGTTATGTCGTTGAGATGGGTCCCGCCCGCGAAGGGGTCGTTGAGCACGATCTGCAGGCCGGGCTCGGCCCCGCCCCCCACCGAGGCGATGGCGGCCCGGACCGACGCGGGCATGGAGCCCAGGTGCACGGGGATGTGCTCGGCCTGGACCAGGAGCTCCCCATCCGGGGTAAACAGGGCGGCCGAGCAGTCGGCCCGCTCCTTGATGTTGGGGCTGAAGGCCGAGCGCCTGAGGACGGCGCCCATCTCCTCCGACACGCCCGTCAACCTCGAGATGAGGACCTGGAGCGACGCGGGGTCGAGGGCCGGCGGGCCCGCGGCCGTCACCGGTGCAGGACCCAGGAACCGTCGGGGGCCACGTCGGCCCGCCATCCGTCGGGGACCCAGACCGTGCAGTCCGGCTCGGTCAGCACGCACGGCCCCGAGGCGGGGCGGCGCTCGGAGGGCGGGGGCAGGTCCTCGATGGCCACAGCGGGCGGACGCCGGGCCCGGGCCCTCAGGGCGACGACCTCCACGGGCGCGCCGGGGCGGGTGAACCCGTTGCGGCGCTGGTGCTCGGCCTCGAAGGCCCCCAGCGACCCGACGGTGAGCTCGTGGCTCTGGCCCGCGTAGCGGCAGTCGAGGGCGGTCTGGACCTCGGCCTCGCTGGACCGGTGCCCTTCCCCCGCCCCACCGGCCGTCACCTCCCCGCGGGCCTCGGCGGCCAGCTCGGCCAGGGCCGCGTCCATCCCGGCCGTCGTCTCGGGCCGGCCCCAGGAGCGCACCAGCTCGGCTTGGCGGGGGGCGCACAGCAGCCCCACGGCCGACAGCACGCCGGCCCGCGGTGGCACCACCACGTGCTCCATGCCCAGGGCGTCGGCCACCGCGCAGGCGTGAAGGGGCCCGGCTCCACCGAAGGCGACCAGGGCCAGGCCCCGGGGGTCCACCCCCCGCTGCACGGACACGGCCCGCACGGCCTGGGTCATGGACTCATCGACCACCGCCGTCACCCCTCCGGCCGTGGCCCCGGCTCGCTCCAGGGCGGCCCCGGCCGCTCGGACGTCGAGGCGGCCCAGGCCCGGGAAGGGCGCGCCGGCGGGGATCCGCCCTGCTACCAGGTCGGCGTCGGTGACGGTGGCCTCGGTCCCGCCCCGGCCGTAGCAGGCGGGGCCGGGCACGGCCCCGGCCGACCGGGGACCCACGGCCAAGGCCCCCCCGGGGTCGACGCGGGCGATGGAGCCGCCCCCGGCGCCGATGGTGTGGATGTCGAGCGAGGGCACGCGCACGGGGAGGCCGGCGACCGTGCGCTGGGCCGCGGGCTCGGGCACCCCTCCCAGCACCAGGCACACGTCGGTGCTCGTCCCGCCCATGTCGAAGGTGACGCAGTCGGGGAAGCCGGCGGCCACGGCCACCGCCGCCGCGGCCCGCACCCCACCGGCTGGGCCGGACAGCAGCAGCCCGGCCGGGCGCCGGGCCGCCTCGGCCGCCGGGACCAGCCCCCCTCCCGAGGTCATCACCAGCACCTCTTCGGCCAGGCCTTCCAGCCTGCGCAGGTAGGCGGCGCACGCCGGCGCCAGGTAGGCGCTCACCACGGTGGTGACGGTCCGCTCGTATTCGCGGAACTCGGGGGAGACGTCGCTCGAGCACACCGTGGCCAGCCCCCGGGCCGCCAGGGCGCGGGCTGCGACCTCCTCGTGGGCCGGGGACAGGTCGGCGTGGAGCAGGCACACGGCGACGACCTCGATCGGGCCGGGCACGGCGGGCACGGCGGCCTCCTCCAGCGCCTCCAGCTCACGGCCCTGGCCGTCGAGCCTGCCCCCCACCTCGAAGCGGAGGTGGCGCGGGACCAGGGGCTCGGGCCGGTCGGCCCACAGGTCGTACAGCGAAGGCCGCCTCTGACGGGCGATCTCGATCACGTCTGCGAAGCCTGCCGTCGTGAGCAGGGCCACGGGCGCCCCCCGCCGCTCGAGCAGGGCGTTGGTGGCCACCGTCGTCCCGTGGGCCAGCAGGCGGGGACGGCCCCGCTCGCCGGTCCCGGTGGGACGGGCCGAGTGCACCGACCCGACCCCGTGGCCCACGGCCTCGGAGGGGTCGGCCGGCGTCGAAGGGACCTTGGCCGCGGTGCCATCGGCCGCGACCACGTCGGTGAAGGTTCCGCCCGTGTCCACGCCCAGGGCGTCGATGGGTGCTCTCACACGGGCCGCGGGCGCCACCAGCGGCGACGGTAGTCAGGCCACCTCGGCGGGCGACAGGGTCCAGACGTCCTCCTCGCCCAGGTGGTCCCGGAGTGACCGCACCAGCTTCCCGGTGGCCGGGTCCTGTCCGTCCCAGACCACGACGGCCTCGTGGGCGTGGCGGGCCAGCCAGGCGTCCCTCCGGGCCAGCGCCCCTCCCGCGGCCTGGCGGGAGGCGGGCCGGGCCGACTGGAGCAGGATCTCGGCGCTCGCCTCGTCCAGCAGGGCGCGGTAGCGCCGCCGGGACCCTTCCGGCCACACCGCGTCGGGAGCCGGGTAGGGCAGGACGGCGGCGAAGGGGACGCCCGCCTCCGACGCCGCCTCTGCGCCCAGCTGCTCGGCCCCCAGGCCCAGCCCGGTCAGCACCACCAGGTCGGGGTGGAGCTCGGCCTTGGCCCTGAGGATGGCGGCGAGGCGATGGCGCACGGCGTCAGCCACCGGGTTGGGGTCGTAGCCGCCCAGCGCCGGCGGGCGCACCCCGGCGACGACCAGGCGCCATCCGGGAGGAGCCTCGGCGTCGGCGTCGCGGGGGCGCTGGGAGGTGGGCACGTCGACCGGGCCCACGTGCCGCGGAGGGCGGCTTCCCGACCTCGCCTCCTGGGTGCGGGCCGCCTCGACGGCCAGGCGGTCGACCAGGTCGTTGGCGGGATCGTCGCCGTGGCCCTTCACCCAGCGCCAGCGCACCTCCCTGGCCCGGGCCCGGACCAGCTCGACCAGGGGCTCCCACAGGTCGCGGTTGGCCACGGGCTTGCGCTTGCTGTTCACCCATCCCCGGGCCACCCAGCCCTCCCACCAGCGGTCCCGGAAGCAGTCGACGACGTAGGTGGAGTCGCTGACGATCTCCACCGTTCCACTCACGGCCCGCAGCGCCTCCAGCGCGGCGCGGATCTCCATGCGCTGGTTGGTGGTCCGGGGCTCGGGCCCGGCCGCGAAGCGCCCACCGGGGACGGCCCACGCCCAGCCGCCGGGCCCGGGGTTCCCCAGGCAGGCGCCGTCCGTGTACACGGTCGTCGTCACCGGTCCAGCATGCCGCCGCCGAGCGTGCCCGGGAATCCCTCCGGGGCCCTGGTTCGTAGTCTCCCGGTCATGCGAACGGCCCCCCCCTCGTCATCAGCGGCTCCGCCCTGGGCCTCGGCCTCCTGCTCACGGCCTGCGGCTCGGGCGGCTCCCGGCACCTGGCCTCGACCGCCTCGACCTCGTCGAGCTCCAGCCCCCAGCCCACACCGGCCCCGGAGACGACGGCGAGCCTGCCCCCGGGGACGCTGCCACCGGCGGCCGCCGTGGCGGCGGGGCCGCCCACGACCAAGGCGGCGGCCTCGGTCAGCACCGCGTCGACCGCGGCCCGCACCACCCTGCCGCCCACCACCGCGCCACGGTCGACCACCACCGCGGCGCCGCGACCCACGACCACCGCCGGGGGCTACACCTTCCACGAGCGGGACTACACCTTCGCGCCCACCAGCTTCACAGTCGCGGCGGGAACGGCGGTCACCATCGTCAACGACGGGCCCAGCACCCATACCTGGACGGCGGACGGCGGCGCGTGGGACTCGGGGACCCTGGCCCCGGGCGCCAGCTACACGCATACCTTCAGCGCCCCGGGCACCTTCAGCTTCAAGTGCACGATCCATCCGGTGATGCAGGGGTCAGTCACGGTGACTTGAGTCGATGCGCGACCATGGTGGGCATGGAACCCGTGATCTTCGACGGTTTCGCCCATCAGATGCCGGACATCGACGCCGGGGAGACGGCGGAGTGGTTGGACTCCTTCGACGCGGTCGTGGAGACGCACGGCAAGACGCGAGCCCGCTTCCTGCTCATGAAGCTCCTGGAGCGCGCCCGCCTGGCCCAGATCGGCTTCCCGGCAACCGTCTCGACTCCTTACATCAACTCCATCCCGCCCGAGAACGAGCCCTGGTTCCCGGGCGACGAGTACATGGAGCGGCGCATCCGGGCCTTCATCCGCTGGAACGCGGCGGCCATGGTGACGAGGGCCAACACCGTCTCTGAGGGCATCGGGGGCCACCTGTCCACCTATGCCAGCGCCGCCAGTCTGTGCGAGGTCGGCTTCAACCACTTCTTCCGGGGAAAGGAGGACGGCCAGGCCGGGGACCAGGTCTACTTCCAGGGCCACGCCGCGCCGGGCATCTACGCCCGGGCCTTCCTGGAGGGACGGCTGACGGAGGACCAGCTCGACCACTTCCGCATGGAGCTGGGGGGCAAGGGTCTGTCGTCCTACCCGCACCCGCGCCTGATGCCGGACTTCTGGGAGTTCCCCACGGTGTCCATGGGCCTGGGACCCATCAACGCCATCTACCAGGCTCGCTTCAACCGCTACCTCATGCACCGGCGCATCACCGACACCTCCCGCTCCAAGGTGTGGTGCTTCGTGGGCGACGGCGAGTGCGACGAGCCCGAGACCCTGGGAGCGCTCTCTCTGGCCGCACGCGAGTCGCTGGACAACCTCATCTTCGTCGTCAACTGCAACCTGCAGCGCCTCGACGGTCCCGTACGCGGCAACGGCAAGGTAATCCAGGAGCTGGAGGCCTTCTTCCGGGGAGCGGGCTGGAACGTCATCAAGGTCATCTGGGGCTCGAAGTGGGACGAGCTGCTGGCCCGCGACGTGGACGGCGTGCTCGTCAACAAGATGAACACGACGGTCGACGGGGAGTTCCAGAAGTACGCCACGGAGTCGGGCGCCTACATCCGCGAGAACTTCTTCGGGCCCGACCCCCGGCTCCGGCGCCTGGTCGAGCACCTGTCCGACGCCGAGCTCCAGGCCCTGCCCCGCGGTGGCCACGACTACCGCAAGCTCTACGCCGCCTACAAGGCCGCGGTCGAGCACGAGGGCGCACCCACGGCCATCCTGGCCAAGACGATCAAGGGGTGGACGCTGGGACCGGAGATCGAGGCCCGCAACGCCACCCACCAGATCAAGAAGATGACCAAGGAGCAGCTGCTGACGCTGCGCGACCGCCTCTACCTCCACGACGAGATCCCCGAAGAGGCGCTCGACACCAAGATGCCGCCCTATTACCGACCCGCCCCCGACTCCGAGGCCTACGAGTACCTGATGGAGCGGCGCCGGGCCCTGGCCGGCAGCGTGCCCAAGCGGGTGGTCCGGGCCAAGGCCCTGCCCCCGGTCGGGGACCAGGCCTTCGCCGAGGTCCTGGCCGGCTCGGGCAAGCAGGCGGTGTCCACGACCATGGCCTTCGCCCGCCTCCTGCGCAATCTCCTGCGCGACCCCGGCATCGGCTCCAGGGTGGTGCCGATCATCCCCGACGAGGGGCGCACCTTCGGCCTGGACGCCCTGTTCAAGGAGGTGAAGATCTACGCCGCCCACGGCCAGCGCTACACGCCCGTGGACGCCAACCTCCTGCTCTCCTACAGCGAGAGCCAGCAGGGCCAGATACTGGAGGAGGGCATCACCGAGGCCGGGGCCATGTCCAGCTTCACCGCCGCGGGCACCGCCTACGCCACTTGGAACACCCCGATGGTCCCGTTCTACATCTTCTACTCCATGTTCGGGTTCCAGCGCACGGGCGACCTCATCTGGGCCTTCGGGGACATGCGGGGCCGGGGCTTCCTGCTGGGGGCCACGGCCGGGCGCACCACCCTCAACGGCGAGGGCCTCCAGCACGAGGACGGACAGTCGCTCGTGCTCTCCTCCACCGTGCCCAACGTGGCCGCCTACGACCCCGCCTTCGCATACGAGATGGCGGTCATAGTGCGCGACGGGATCAGGCGCATGTACGGCCCCGACCCCGAAGATCGCTTCTACTACCTCACCCTCTACAACGAGAACTACGTGATGCCCCCGCTCCCGGCCGACGGTGGCGTGGAAGAGGGGGTCGTCCGCGGCCTGTACCGCTTCGCGCCGGCTCCGGACGGACCCCGCCGGCGGGCCACCATCCTGTTCTCGGGCACCGCCTACGCAGCGGCCGTGGAGGCCCAGCAGCTGCTGGCCCAGGACTGGGACGTGGCCGCCGAGCTGTGGTCGGCGACGTCCTACAAGGCTCTGCGGGAGGACGCCCTGTCGGTCGAGCGGTGGAACCGCCTCCACCCCACCCAGCCCGCCCGCACGCCCTACGTGACCGAAGCCCTCTCGTCGGCCGAAGGCCCCGTCCTGGCCGTGACCGACTTCATGAAGGCGGTCCCCGACCAGGTCGCCCGTTGGGTCCCGGCCCACTTCACCCCGCTGGGAACCGACGGCTTCGGCCGTTCCGACACCAGGGCCGCCCTCCGGCGGCACTTCGAGACCGACGCGGCCCACGTCGTGGTCGGGGTTCTCCAGGGACTGGCGGCCACGGGGGAGGGCAAGGCCGAGCACGTCTCGGACGCCATCGCCCGCTACGAGATCGACGCCGAGGCCCCCGACCCCCGAACGGCCTGATCCCGGCGGCGCGACAATCGCGCCCATGCCGACCCGCGCCCCATCGCTAGTCCTGTCCGGCGACACGGCCGCCGACGAGCTCCTGTCCCGGGACCCGCTGGCGCTGCTCATAGGGATGGTGCTCGACCAGCAGATACCGCTGGAGCGCGCCTTCCGCAGCCCGCTGGACCTGAAGGAGCGCATGGGGGGCCGCCTGGATGCGGCCGAGATCGCCGGGGCCGACCCCGACGAGCTGCGATCCGTCTTCGCCAGGCCGCCCGCCCTCCACCGCTTCCCCGGGTCCATGGCCTCCCGTGTCCAGGAGCTGTGCCGGGTGCTGGTCGAGGAGTACGGGGGCCGGTCCGAGGCTGTGTGGCGCACGGCCCCGACCGGGCGCGAGCTCCTGAAGCGGGTCAGGTCTCTGCCCGGCTTCGGGGACCAGAAGGCCAGGATCTTCGTGGCCCTGCTGGGCAAGCAGCTGGGGGTGCGCCCGCCCGGGTGGGAGGAGGCGGCCGGGGACTACGGCCGCACTGGGACGTTCATGTCGGTGGCCGACATCACCTCGGCGGAGTCACTGACCAAGGTGCGCAAGTACAAGCAGGAGCGCAAGGCTGCGGCCCGCTCCTCGTCATCAGCCGGCGGCTGATGGACGTGGTGGCCAACGGCGAGGCTGTCACCGTGCCCTCCGGAGCCACGGTGGCCGACCTCATCGCCCAGCTCGGGCTGGGGGCCAAGTGGGTCCTGGTCGAGCGCAACGGCGATCCCGTGGCCCGGGCCGAGCTGACCCGCACCCGCCTGAGGGAGGGCGACAGTCTCGAGCTGGTGCGAGCCGTGGCGGGTGGCTGAGCCCGGCCTGCTCGGGGGCCGCCGCCTCTACCTCTGCACCCCGGACCGGCCCGACCTGGAGCGCTTCCTCGCCGCCTGCATCGCCGGGGGCGTTGACCTGGTGCAGCTGCGGGAGAAGCACCTGGAGGCGCGCCCGCTGCTGGCCCGGGCCGCGGTGGCGGCGGCCCTGTGCCGGGACCACGGAGTCCCGTTCCTGCTCAACGACCGTCCCGATCTGGCCCTGGAGGCCGAGGCCGACGGCGTCCACGTGGGCCAGGACGACGCCCCCGCCGCCCTGGCCCGACGCATCCTCGGCCCCGGCGCCATCGTCGGGCTGTCGACGCACGCCCCCGCCCAGATGCAAGCCAGCCGGGACGAGGCCGTCGACTACGTGTCGGCCGGTCCGGTGGTGCCCACCCCCACCAAGCCGGGCCGGCCCGGCACCGGGATCGATTACTTGCGCTACGCCGCGACCCACGCCCGCAGGCCCGTGTTCATAACCGGAGGGGTGACGCCGGCGTCGGTGGTGGATCTGGTGCGGGCCGGGGGGCGCCGCTTCGTCGTGGTCCGCTGGCTGACCGAGGGGGACGACCCCGAAGCGCGGGCCCGGAAGCTGCGCCAGGCCCTGGACGGCGCCCTGGAGGCCTGCGCCGCTCAGACCCCCTGACGCTCCATCCAGCCCATGAGCACGGCGACGGCCCTGGGGTCGTGACGAAGGCCGTGGCCGGCGCCGGAGATGACCCTCAGCTCGACCTGGCCGTCGGCCGCGTCGGCCAGGGTGCGGGCGTCCATGAGGGGCACGACGTCGTCGTCGCTGCCGTGCAGCAGCAGCAGGGGCCGGGGCGGGATCTTGCCCACCAGGCCCAGGGGCCGCGTCTCCCGCAGCTCCCGGGACCAGGTCTCCAGGTCGCCCGGGAAGGCGGGGTCGCGCACCACGCCCAGGTCCCGGGCGTGGGCCAGGAACCCGGCCGGATCGGCGGCCCAGTCGTCGAAGTCGGCGGCCGCGCCCACCGCGGCCACGCCCCGGACGCGGTTGTCCTCCCCGGCGGCGCAGATGGCCAGGGATCCACCCCGGCCGAAGCCGGCCAGCCAGGCGCCGGCCACCTCGGGCACGTCCAGCAGGTGGCTGGTGGCGGCGTGCAGGTCCTCGAGCCACCCGGAGAGCGAGAAGTCGCCCTGGGAGTCGCCCGCGCCCCTGAAGTTGAACGACAGCACCGTCCAGCCCGTGTCCCGAGCCAGCCGGTCGGCCAGCTCCGGGTAGGTGTCCCCCGAGGAGTCGTGGCGGGGGCCGCTGGGGAAGTTGTGGCACAGCACCAGGCCGTTGGGGCCGGGGCCGGCCGGGGGGTCGGGGCGGGCCAGGTGGGCGCTCAGCCTCAGCGAGCCGCTGCGGACCTCGGTCTCCACCCCGACCACGGTACGTCACCGGTCGGCGGATGGGGGACCATTTCGAGGCTCATTCCCGGGCCCCGGCGGGGGTGCAGTGCCGGCACGGGCGGTAGCCGCGGTTGCGGGCCTCGGCCAGCAGGTCGGGGCCGAAGCAGCTGAACCGCTCGGAGGCCATGAGCTCGTCGATGCGGCACGCCTCGGTGGGGTGGTCGGAGTCGTGGACCCGCAGGTTGCGCTTGTCGCCCAGCCAGCGAAAGTGCTCGAAGCGAGCCGGGCGCGACATCGCCGTCACAGTAAACGAGTGTGGGGGCGCCGAAGCGCCCCCACACCCTCTAGATCTACCGGAAAGGACTCGCTCACCCCTTCGCGTCGGGTGGGACCGGGCCCCGACAGGCTCGCGAGCGGTGTCTGGCTGGATCTCGCCAGGTGGTCCGGCAGCCGCCTACCGGCCAGCCACCTCCAGGGTCCCGCTACTTGGTTCGCTCAGTTGGACCACCTCCTTTCTCTGGTGGCCAACAGGCTAGCGGCCCTCGGACCGGCCGCGGGGACGTTTGTCGCCGGTCCTCCGGCCTTCAGCCCCCGGGCCCCCCGGACCGGCCCTGCCCGCGGTGGTGGCCGTGAGCGCCGGGCTTGTGGCCCCCCACGGCGGCCAGAGCCAGCCCCGCGCCCCACCCCAGGATGGGCCAGATGGGCCAGAAGTAGCCCGCCCCGGTGAGGGCCCAGATCACGATGAGCATGGCGTTGATCACCAGGTAGGGGCCGAGCCCGATCCTCCACCACAGGCTGCCGTCCCCGGGCAGCCTCGGCTCGGACGGCGCCGGGGCCCCCGGGGCGGTGCGGACGGGCACGGGCAGGTTGCGGACGATCTCGTCCAGCTCGCCGTAGGTGCGGGAGGCGTAGGTCCGGGCCAGCATCTCCGAGAGCTCGTCCAGGGTGATGTGGCCCTCGGCGCACTGCTGGCGCACCCGGTCGGCGACCCGGTCGCGGTCGACGTCGGACGCCCGCAGGTCGGCCTGGGGGCGCTCGCCCCAGCCCGTCGTCAACCTTCCGCCTCCCCGGGAGGGGCCTCGGGCCCCACCGCCCCTATGACCTCGAGGTAGGTCATCTGGGCGTCGAGGACGGCGTGGACCTGGGCCGGGGTGTAGGGGGATCCCAGGGCCTCGGCCCGGCGCAGCACGTGGTCCACCGTCTCCGCACCCCCCACGATCACGGGGCCATGGACGTGGGCGCTCTGCCCGTTGCCGGCCACGCCCTTGGACCGGAAGTACTCCAGGTTCCAGTCGATGATGCGCCGCACGTCGTCGTGGCTGAGAACGGCGCTCACCTCGAAGGGGAGGTGCTCGGCCACCCAGTCCACGGCCTCACCCAGGTCGAAGGTGGGGTGGGGCGGGACGGCGTCCAGCCTGCGGGCCTCCCGGCCGACCACCACCGCGGCGATGGCGAAGACGATGCCGGCGACGAGGAAGGCGAAGACCAGGACCATCTGCGCCGCGAGGCTACCGTCGGCGACACCGATCGGAGCCGTCCAGGGCCCCGCCGGTCGGGCTCAGACGGCCGGCTCCCGACGGCTCGGGCCCGGCCGCTCAGATGCCGATGCGCTGGGCCAGCAGCTCGCGGTGATACGTGGGGTCGCCGAGCAGAA
>VAXP01000056.1 GCA_005884125.1 Actinomycetota bacterium
GACGTGTTCGGCCTGAACTGCGCCACCGGTCCCCGGGAGATGGGCGAGCACCTGCGCCACCTGTCCCGGCACTGCCGTGTCCCCATCTCTTGCCTCCCCAACGCGGGCCTGCCCAGCGTCGTCGAGGGCCGCATGCACTACGACCTCACGCCCGATGAGCTGGCCGACTTCCACGCCCGCTACATAACCGAGCTCGGCGTGTCGGTGGTGGGTGGGTGCTGCGGGACGACCCCGGACCACCTCACCGCCGTGGTGGAGCGGTGCGCGGGGCTGACGCCGGCGAGCCGGCAGCCCGTCCACGAGCCCGGCGCGGCCTCGATCTACACCCACGTCCCCTTCCACCAGGAGACGTCGTTCCTCATGATCGGGGAGCGCACCAACGCCAACGGGTCGAAGCAGTTCCGGGAGGCGATGCTGGCCCAGGACTGGGACACGTGCGAGCGCATGGCCCGCGACCAGGTCAAGGAGGGCGCCCACCTCCTCGACCTCTGCGTCGACTACACCGGAGCGGACGGCGTGGCCGACATGGACGAGCTGGCCCGCCGCTTCGCCACCTCGGTTACGGCGCCTTTGGTGATCGACTCCACCGAGCCCCCGGTCATCGAGACCGCCCTGCAGCGCATCGGCGGCCGACCCGTTCTCAACTCCGTCAACCTGGAGGACGGGGACGGGCCGGGTACCCGCCTCGACCGGTTCCTGTCGCTGGCGGCCGAGTTCGGCGCAGCCGTGATCTGCACCTGCATCGACGAGCAGGGCCAGGCCCGCACCGCGCAGTGGAAGGTGGACGTGGCCCGCCGCATCAGGGACATCGCGGCGGAGCGCTACGGGCTCGAGCCATCCTCGCTCTTGATCGACACCTTGGCCCTGACCCTGTCGACGGGGATGGAGGAGTCCCGCCGGGACGCCATCGAGACGATCGAAGGCATCCGGGCCGTCAAGTCCGAGCTCCCCGGCGTGTTCACCACACTGGGACTCTCGAACGCCTCCTTCGGCTTCAAGCCCGCCATCCGCCACGTCCTCAACTCGGTCTTCCTCCACGAGTGCGTGGAGGCGGGGCTCGACTCGGCCATCGTGCACGCCGGGCGCATCATGCCCCTGTCCCGTATAGACGAGCACCAGCGAGAGGTCTGCCTCGACCTCATCTACGACCGCCGCCGCGACGGCTACGACCCGCTCCAGGAGCTGCTGCGCCTGTTCGAGGGCGTCTCGGCCACGACCTCGGAGAAGGAGGACCGCAGCGGCTGGCCGGTGGAGGAGCGCCTCAAGGCCCGCATCGTCGAGGGCGACCGCGACGGCCTCGTGACCGACCTGGACGAGGCCCTGGCGGCCCGCCCCGCCCTGGGCATCGTCAACGACGTCCTCCTCGGGGGGATGAAGGTCGTCGGCGACCTGTTCGCCTCGGGCGAGATGCAGCTCCCGTTCGTGCTCCAGTCGGCCGAGACCATGAAGGCGGCCGTCGCCTACCTCGAACCCCACATGGAGAAGACGGACCAGGGAGGCAAGGGCCGCCTCGTGCTGGCGACGGTCAGGGGCGACGTGCACGACATCGGCAAGAACCTTGTCGACATCATCCTCACCAACAACGGCTACGAGGTGCACAACCTGGGCATCAAGGTCTCGATCGCCGACATGCTCTCCAAGGCGGACGAGATCGGGGCCGACGCCATCGGCATGAGCGGGCTCCTGGTCAAGAGCACCCTGGTCATGCGCGAGAACCTCGAGGAGATGAACGCCCGGGGCCTGGCCAGGATCCCTGTGCTGCTGGGCGGCGCCGCCCTCACCCGCACGTACGTCGAGCGCGACCTGCGTCAGGTGTACCAGGGTCGGCTGTTCTACGGGCGGGACGCCTTCGAGGGGCTCCGCACCATGGACCGGCTGGCGGAGCTCAAGCGCAACGGCGAGGACGACCCCGACTTCGGCCGGGCCCCGGGCGGTAGGGATCTGCCTCCCCGGCGGGCTCGGGTCGCGCCGGATCCGTCCTCCCTCCCCCGGCGGTCCCCGGCGGTGGCCAGCGACAACCCCGTCTTCGAGCCGCCGTTCATCGGGTCCCGGGTCGTCAAGGGGATGGCCCTGGACGACGTCCTCGGGTACCTGAACGAGACCGCCCTGTTCCGCAACCAGTGGGGCTTCCGCCCCGACAAGGGTGAGGGCGACGAGGCGTTCAAGAGCCGGGTGCGGGCCGTGCTCAGGACCCAGCTGGCAGCGGCACGAGAGGCGAACGTCCTGGTCCCCCAGGTCGTCTACGGATATTGGCCCGCCAACGGCGACGGCAACGAGCTGATCGTGTGGGAGGACCGCTCCCGTGATCGCGAGCTGGCCCGCTTCGCCTTCCCCCGCCAGAGGGAGGAGCCCTACCTCTGCATCGCCGACTTCTTCCGCCCGGTGGAGTCGGGAGAGCTCGACTACGTCGCCTTCCACATCGTGACCATGGGGGACGAGGTGACCGAGGAGGCGCTGCGGCTCAAGGCCGCGGACCGCTACCAGGACTACCTCTTCCTCCACGGCCTAGGGGTGGAGTCGACCGAGGCCCTGGCCGAGTACTGGCACCGCCGTACGCGGGAGGAGTGGGGATTCGCAGGCGAGGACGGTCGCCTGATCGACGTGCTCCTGCGCCAGGCCTACCGCGGCGGTCGCTACTCATGGGGCTACCCGGCTTGTCCGGATCTGGAGGACAACGCCAAGGTCGCCGCCCTGCTCCAGGCCGACCGCATCGGCGTCGAGATCAGCGAGGAGTTCCAGTTCCACCCCGAGCAGACCACCTCGGCGATCGTCTGCCACCACCCCCAGGCCAAGTACTTCGTCGCCGGCTGAACGCGCCGAGGTCCCGGCGAAGGACTCGGCTACCGGCGCGGCCCTGCGGGACCGGCCGGCGCCGGACCTTGACCGCCCGTCGTCGGTAGACGGTCAAGGTCCGGGGGCCGTGGCTCAACTATTCGGTTTTCAAGGTGCGACCCGACACGTCGGGGCCCCCGGGTGCGGGCCCGTGCGACGGCGGTCGGGGTGAAGCCCCGGCTCAGGCGGCCTCGCCCGAGCCGTCCCGCGGCTCTTCGTCGTCCGTCTCTTCGCCGTCCGGCTCTTCGTCGTCCGGCTCTACGTCGTCCGGTTGTTGGTCTTGTTCTTCGTCGTTCTGTTGTTCGCCGGGCGGGGGTTTGTTGCGGGGGTGGCGGGGATCGTCGGGAGGCACGAAGTCCCGCTTGCCTGTTCCTTCCACCAGCGACCAGCCCCGGTGGGTCTTGAGCCAGTGGTGGTGGTCGCAGAGAAGGTCCAGGGCCTCCAGCACGGTGAGGTGGCTCTTGGCCCAGTCGATGCGGTGGTCGGCCTCCAGGCGGGCCACGGTCGTGCAGGACCCGACCCCGCAGGAGGGATACATCCACTCCAGAGCCGTGCGCTGCTTGGCCGTGGGCCGGCGTCCCAGGTGGGCCACGCCCGCCACCGCTTCGGCCTTGGTCAGCACCGCGGCCAAAAACGGGTTGTCCTTGGCGATGACGTCCTGAATCACCGATACGGCCACGGGCCCGAAGCCCGCGATCTCACAGGTCTCCCCGGGCAGGACGTAGCCCCGAAGCCAGCACTCCAGATCGAGGCGGAAGATGACCTTGGCCGAGGTCAGCCGGGGCCTGCGCTGGGGGACGGTGGCGTCCGAGGTTGCCTCGGTACCGGCCTCTGAGGCGGCCAGCTCGGTGGTGACCAACTCGGTGAGGGCGTCGGCCGCGTAGGCCTCCACCGCCTCGCGCCGGCCCTCCTTGCGGGCGGCGCGGAAGATGCGGTCGGTGACGGGGGCGAGGGCGGCCTTGATCTGGGCCCCCACCTCGGGGTTGTTGCGGACCCGCATGTTCCAGGCACCCTCGGCGTCCACGTAGTCCCGTAGGAAGCGCCCGGCGTGGATGCGCCGGCGTCGAGCCTCGGGGTCGGGATCGGCCTGGGCCTTGATGCGGGCCGCCTCCTCCCGCAGCTCGGCCAGTGAGGTCTTCCTCGCCTTGGACAGAAGCCGGGACAGGGCCGTCGGGTCGACCTTGGCCGCGTCGGCCACCACCGCCAGCTGGGCCGAGGAGAGCTTGCCCTGCCGGGCCACGACCTCGAGCTCGGGCAGCTCGCCCATGGTCTTGGCCGTGGCCAGGGCCTCCACCGCCGAGGCCACAGAGGTGCCCGACAGGCGGGCCAGGTGGTGGGCACCTGAGCGTTCGCCCGCGTCCTTGAAGGCCCCGGTGTCGGCCAGGCGGGCCCCGGCGCTGCCCCTCAGGTAGGAGGCCGCCGCCTCCAGGGCCACGGCCTCGGCCACCACGGCGCCGGCCTGGGCCTGGTCCAGGCAGGCCGGGTCGAAGGACTCCGCGTAGGTCCGCAGGGCTTCCCGAAGCTCCGACAGCCTCTCGCACATGACATCAAAGATACGGAGAGGGTGTGACACTCACGAAAAG
>VAXP01000098.1:0-2056 GCA_005884125.1 Actinomycetota bacterium
GTAGTCCTGGCCTATGACGTAGTCGTTGAGGAAGTCGAAGATCTCCCTGGGCTTGGGCAGCTCGTCGAAGCGCACCTCGGAGGACTCGGCCAGCTCCTCTTCGATGATGTCGTTGCACAGGTCGATGCACTCGTCGCAGATGTACACGCCCGGGCCGGCGATGAGCTTCTTCACCTGCTTCTGGGACTTGCCGCAGAAGCTGCACTTGACGAGGTCGCCGCCATCCCCGAACTTGGCCACTCCAGCTCCCCCCGACCTCTCTCTACGCCGCGGTCCTGGTCACATAGACATGTATGCCCTAACGACTGGGCCCGGATCAATCGGCCATTGGTCCTAGGCCCTGCCGGCTCTCACTGAAGAATGTACCTAATGGTCGGATGTGTCCGGGTCCACCAGCCGGTACCCGACGCCGGCCTCGGTGAGGATGCGGGGCCGGTCCGGGTCGTCGGCCAGCTTCTTGCGCAGCTGGCCGGCATAGACGCGCAGGTACTGGGTCTCGTCGACGGCCTCCGGACCCCATACCTGCTCGAGCAGCGAGCGGTGGGTCAGAACCTTGCCCGCGTGGCGGGCCATCAGGCTCAGCAGAGCGAACTCCTTGGGCGACAGGTCCACCTGTCTCCCGCCCACGGTGACGGCGTGGCGGGGGAGGTCGATCACCAGGTCCCCCACCTCCAGCACGGTCTGGTCCACCACCCTCAGGGCCCGCCGATGGCGCAGCGCCACCCGGATGCGGGCCAGCAGCTCGGGCATGGAGAAGGGCTTGGTCACGTAGTCGTCGGCCCCCTCGTCCAGGGCCAGCACCTTGCGCTCGTGGGCCCCTTCGGCCGTGACCACGATGATGGGAACGGTCGACCATGCCCGCAGGCGGCGGCACACGTCGACCCCGTCGATGTCGGGGAGACCCAGGTCCAGCACGACGACGTCGGGCCCCTCCTTCTCGGCCGCGACCAGGGCGGCCTCCCCCGTCGTCACCGACTGCACGGAGTAGCCCCGGTTGCGCAGAGCCGCGCTGACGACGCGGGTGACGGCCCTGTCGTCCTCCACCACGAGGATCCTGTCGGTGCCGCGATCAGGCATGGCGCACGGGCACGGTGAAGTAGAACACGGCTCCGCCGCTCGGGCCCGCCTTCACGTCCAGGTGGCCGCCGTGGGCGTCGACGATGGCCCGGCAGATGGCCAATCCGATGCCGCTGGACTGGCTCCCGGGGCCCCGCCGGAAGGGCTCGAAGAGGTGCTCCCGGTTGGCCAGATCGACCCCCGGTCCCTCGTCGGCCACCCACACCTCGACCGAGCCGTCCCGGGCCCGGGCGCCCACCTCGACCCGTGCCTCGGGCGGTGAGTGGCGGGCCGCGTTCTCCAGGAGGTTGGTGAGCACCTGGTCGAGCTGGCTGTAGTCGGCGTCGACCAGCGGGAGGCCGGGTGGGACGACGTCGTCCACCCGGACGTGGCGGAACAGGTGGGTGAGGCGGCGGATGCGGTCGGCCACCAGCTCGTCGACGGCCACGGCCTGGCGGTCGGGCTGGAGGGTGCCGGCCTCGATGCGGCTCAGGCTGAGCAGGTTGGCCACCAGCCGGTCCAGGCGCTCGGCCTCCTCCCCCACCACGTCGAGCAGCTCGTCCCGGGTGGCGTCGTCATAGTCCGCCCCCGAGCGCATGTCGGAGGTGGCGGCCCGGATGGCGGCCAGGGGGGTGCGCAGGTCGTGGGAGACGGAGCGCAAGAGAGCCTTGCGCTGCTCGTCGACACGCTGGAGCAGGGCCATGCGGTGGGACTCCTCGGTGAGCCGTTCCCGCTCGGCCACGACGGCCTCGTACTCTCGGTAGAGGGCCTGGATCTCCTCGGTGCGCTGCTCGGCGGCCCGCCGCCGGGCCGCCTCCCGGGCCACCAGGGTGCCCACGACCAGGGCGATGGCCACGAAGACAGCGAAGGCGACGCCGTCGTCGACGCTGTTTATCTTGGGCGTCCAGCGGGGGGGGATGAAGGCCAGGTTGAGGGCGGCCGCGGCCAGGATGGCCGTCGTCAGCGCGGCCACCCGCCCGCCGGCCATGGCGGCCAGGAC
>VAXP01000098.1:2074-15624 GCA_005884125.1 Actinomycetota bacterium
CCAGGGTGACGTGACCCCGCACCGGCGTGATGGCGGCGGTGACCACGCCCACCAGGACGAGTCCCAGGCCCACGCCGGCCAGCGGGCTCGGCCCTCGGCCGAGCGATCTGCGCACGCCGACGATTGTCCCCCTCCGCCGGCTCAGGGTGCCCATGGATCGCCTGTCGCACCGCCCTTATGGGATCTTTATGCTGGGTGGGGCCGGGGCGGGCCCGCGCGAGAAGGGAAGACCGAGTGAAGACCGACGTCGACCTCCAGCCTCAGGCCCCGGATGCGGGGGCCGACGCCGTAGGGCCGGGGGCGCCCGGCGGCCTGCAGAGGCAGGTCGGGGTGGAGGTGCCCGAGAGCACCAGCTACTGGCTGAAGACCCGCCTCCTCGGTCCGCCCCTGTACACCGAGCAGCTGAGCCACGAGCGCCTGGGAAACCCCACCGCCCTGGCCGTGTTCGCGTCGGACAACCTTTCGTCGTCGGCCTACGCCACCGAGGAGATCCTCCACGTCCTGGTGCCCGTCATCGGGGTGGCCGCCTTCTCGCTCGTCGCCCCGGTGACCATCGCCCTGCTCGTCGTCCTCGGGTTCCTGATCCTCTCCTACCGCCAGACGATCAAGGAGTACCCCAGCGCGGGCGGGGCCTACGTCGTGACCAAGGACAACTTCGGCAAGGTGCCCTCGCTGGTCGCGGGGGTGTCCCTGCTGACCGACTACGTCCTCACCGTGGCCGTCTCCGTGGCCGCGGGCTCGGCCGCCCTGGCCTCGGCGTTCCGGGGCCTGGAGCCCTACGTGGTCCCGATCTCGGTGGGGTTCGTCTTCCTCATCGCCTACGGCAACCTGCGGGGGGTCAAGGAGTCGGGAAAGGTCTTCGCCGTCCCGACCTACTTCTTCCTCCTGAACATGCTGCTCCTCATGGTCTGGGGCTTCTCCCGGCTGGCCGTCGGTCACCTGCCGACGCTCTCGTTGCACCGGGACGGGCTGGTCAAGATGGGCACCGCGGGCAACGGCCTGCTGATGGGGGCGGCCCTGTTCGTCGTGCTCCGGGCCTTCGCCTCGGGGGGCGCCGCCGTCACCGGCGTGGAGGCCATATCGAACGGCGTGCCCGCCTTCAAGGAGCCGTCCTGGCGCAACGCCCGCACCACCCTGGTGTGGATGGGCTCGCTGCTGGGAGCCATGTTCCTGGGGCTGTCCATCCTGGCCGGCGCCATGCACGTGGCGCCCTTCAAGCGCGGCACCCCCACCGTCATCGCCGAGGTGGGCAGGCACGTCTACGGCACCAGCCCCCTGGGCCACCTCCTCTTCTTCGCCCTCCAGGTCGCGACCATGCTCATCCTGGTCCTGGCGGCCAACACCAGCTTCGCCGACTTCCCCCGCCTCGCCAGCTTCGCCGCGGCAGACAGCTTCCTGCCCCGCCAGCTCAAGACCAGGGGCCACAGGCTGGTCTTCTCCAACGGCATCATCGCCCTGGCCGGGGCCGCCGTAGTCCTGGTCGTGGCCACCGGGGCCAAGGTCACCCGGCTGATCCCCCTCTACGCCATCGGCGTGTTCACCAGCTTCACCCTCTCCCAGGCGGGGATGGCCAAGCACCACCTCAGCCGCAGGGAGCCGGGGTGGCAGCGCGGCTTGTTCATCAACGGCATAGGCGCCCTCCTCTCGCTGGTCGTCGACGCCATCATCGCCGTCACCAAGTTCGCCCAGGGGGGCTGGGTGATCATCGCCGCCGTGCCCCTCATGGTCCTGCTCCTGCTCCGCCTCAACCGCCAGTACGTGAACGAGGAGTCCGAGCTCCAGGAGGACGCGCCCCGGGCCTGCCTGGCGCCCATCCTGCGCCGCCACGTGGTGATCGTGCTCGTGGGCCAGCTGGACCTGGCCGTGGCCCGGGCCATCCAGTACGCCCGTACGCTGGCCCCCGACGAGCTCCGGGCCGTGCACTTCGCGGTGGACAGCGCCCGAGCCAACGACCTCCGTCATGCGTGGGGCGAGCTGGGGCTGTCACGGGTGCCCCTCGACGTCATCGACTGCCCCGACCGCCGGATCACCCGGGCCGCGGTGGAGCTGGTGTGCGACACCCTGAGCGACGGCGAGACCGAGGTGAGCGTGCTCCTGCCCCGGATCGAGCACGCCCGGGTGTGGCACCGCCTCCTGCACGACCGCACCGCGGGCGCCATCGCCCGGGCCCTGGCCGACTTCCCTCACGCCAACGTGACCTTCATCCCCTACCACCTGGGGCGGAGGGCGACGGCCTCCCTGACGGGCGGGTCCAGCCGGCCCGCCCGCCGCACACCGAAGAACGAGCTGCCCGCCCTTCCTCCCGGCTTCCAGCTCCCGCCGGGGACTGTGCCCATAGGCCAGGTGAAGCACCGCGACCGGGTGACGATCGCAGGGCGGGTACGGACCCTCCGGGTCCAGCCCCGGGCCGGGGTGGCCACGCTGCAGTGCACCGTGGGCGACGGCACCGGGGAGATCCTGGTCGTGTTCCTGGGGCGCCGGCACGTCGGCGGTTGGGAGCCGGGCGCCTTTGTGATGGCCACCGGCGTGGCGGGGGAGCGCTCCGGGCGTCTGGAGATCCTCAACCCCGACTACGAGCTCCTCGCCCTGGCGGCCTACGAATGATCGGCGACAGGCATCGGACCGGGGGGCCTACGGCGGACGCGTCGGCCCGGGCATGCAGGACCTTGGCGCTCGACTCGGCCGCGGCCGAAGCCCTGGCCGTCGTCACCCTGTACACCTCGGGCCGGCCCGCCGACGCCGAGCTGGCGGCCCGGCAGCTGGACGAGCTGGTGACGGACCACCGGCTGGCGGCGCGCATGACGGGCGGGCTCGTCGCCGCCTGCGCCGCCCTCCTGGCCCTGCACGAGTACAGGACGGGCACCCCGCCGGAAGAGGCGCTCCGAGAGATCGGCCGCCTCGTCGCTCAGGCGGCCTATTCCTCGTGAACCTCGTGAGCCGATGAGCCGGGCCCTGACCGACCACCCACAGCTGGGGCGGCTGAGGAGGAGGCCGCCGGCGTGGCTGGTGGCGGCGGTGGTCGGGGGCTTGGCCTGCCTGTGGCTGGGCCTGCACCTCCTGGCCGGACCCAGCTTTGTGCGGGCCGTGACGGTGTCCAACCCCACCCTCTACGACGTGGACGTCGACGTGAGCGACGGCGGCCAGCACGGCCACACCCGGCTGGGCGTCGTCCCCAGGCGGAGCACCATGACCATCGGCGACGTGGCCGACGAGGGTCCGGTGTGGGTGTTCGTCTTCTCGGCCCAGGGCAGGCCGGGCGGGCAGATCCGCTTGTCCCGCCACGACCTGGCGGCCGCCTCCTGGCGGCTCGAGATACCGGCGGCGGTGGCGAGCAACCTCAGGGCCGGCGGGGCCATCGAGCCCCCGTAGGCCGGGGTGTCTATCGTGGCCGCGTGACCATCAGCCACGCGTGCGAGGCGTGCGGGGCCGCGGTGCGGGGCGCGGACATGGAGGGCTTCGCCGGTGCCTACCTCACCCACGCCCGGTCCGCCCACCCTGACTGGCCCTATCCCGACATGGCCATCCGCAACTACGCCGAGGCCACCCAACGGCTCACCGGCTCGACCGAGCGCCTGGAGACGATGGGCGACGTCGACGTCCGGCCCGTGACCGAGGACCGCATCGACGACTGGCTCTCGTTCTTCGACCACGACGCCTTCGCCGGCAACCCGCCCTGGGCCGCCTGCTACTGCACCGAGCCCCACCTCCTCGTCCCGGGCACCCCACCCGAGGACGTCCCCGAGATGCACTGGAGCGAGAGCCGGGCGACGATGGTCGAGCTCCTCAGGTCGGGACGGTCCTTCGGTTACCTCGCCTACGTCGACGGCCGGGCCGGAGGGTGGGTCAACGCGTCCAGACGCTCGGAGTACGCCCTCTACCGCCTGGGTGCGGGCTCGGAGCCGGCCGACGGTGACGTGGTCGGGGTGTCCTGCTTCATCATCGCCCCGCCCTACCGGCGCCACGGGCTGGCGGGCCGTCTCCTCGCCCGGGTGCTCGAGGACGCCCCCGGGCGGGGCGTGGCGTGGGTGGAGGCCTACCCCGCCAACGGCGGGCGCGAGGACGACGCCGGCAACTTCCGGGGACCCCGCTCCATGTACGAGGCCAACGGGTTCCTGCCCGCGGAGGACGCCAAGGGCCACACCGTCATGCGCCGTCGCGTCTGACGGCGGCGATCACCGGGAGACGAGCGAGGCCAGGGCCCACACCGCGGCGACGAGCCCTATGCCGATCATGGTGACGGTCCGGGCTATGGGCGCCCGGGTCAGCTCGCCCGCCTTGGCCCGGGGCGGCGGCCGGAACAGGGCGGCGCCGTTGCCGACGACCATGGCCCCCCCGAGGGCCAGGACGAGCAGAGGCAGCAGCCGGTCCCCGAGGAACACCTCGCCCACCACCAGGGCCCACACACGTCGGCAGGCTACCGCCCGCCTACTGGCGGCCCGGACCGCCGGGCGCGACTCTGGTCGCGACCGATCGGATTGCAGGGGGGTGCCCCAGCCATGGCCTTTCAACACGTGGCCTTCGCCGCCAAGGACCTCGCCGCGACCCACGCCTTCTACAGCGAGGTGATGGGCTTCCGGCTGGTCAAGGTCGTGGTCGGGCCGACCGAGGGCGGAGGCTGGGCCAAACACGCCTTCTACGACACCGGAGGCGAAGGCATGATCGCCTTCTGGGAGCTCCACGACGACTCCATCGCCGAGGGGTGGACGACAGAGCTCTCCACCGGGTTGGGACTCCCGCTGTGGGTGAACCACCTCGCCTTCACCTCGGCCTCCCTGGAGGATCTGGCCCGACGTCGGCGCCACTGGCAGGAGCACGGCATCACCGTCGTCGAGATCGACCACGGCTTTTGCACCTCGATCTACGCCACCGATCCCAACGGGGTGATGGTCGAGTTCTGCTGCCAGACCCGACCCTTCACCGACCAGGAGCGCGCCGAAGCCGAGCGGCTGCTGCGTGACCCCGCCCCCACCCTCGAGGCCGCGCCCGCCGTCACCATCCACCGACGCGTCCAACCCGCCGCCGCCACCACGTGACCTCCGGCTCCTGGCCGGGCGGGAACCAGGCGTTCGTCGGGTTCTGGCCCGCTCCGGACGACGACCCGGGGCTGGACCTGGGCCGCGAGCCCATGGTGGCGGTGAGCCCCGACGGCGCCGTGGTGCGGGGCATCCTCTGGAGCCCACCCGGGCCGCGGCGCTGGCGCACGGCCGTGGTCCTCAGCCACCCCCGGGCCGACTTCTCGGTGCATTACGCCTGCCCACTGCTGGCCGCCGCCGGCTACGGCGTTCTCGGCTTCGCCACCCGCTATGTGAACAACGACATCGACTGCCTGCACGAGCGGGCGGCCACGGACGTGGCCACCGCCGTGACCTGGGTCCGGGACCAGGGGGCGGAGGAGGTGGTCCTTCTGGGCAACTCGGGCGGGGGCGCGCTCATGGCCCTGGCCCAGGCCGGCCACGCCCACCGGGGCGGGGGCGAGGAGCTGGGCCAGGCCTTCGTGGCCGTGGCCGCCCACCCGGGCGAGGGGGTGTTCATGCTCCAGGTCATCGACCCCTCCGTCACCGACGAGGACGACCCCCTGTCCGTCGATCCCGCCCTCGACATGTACGACCCAGCCAATGGCTGGCGGCCCTGGCCCCAGCCCTCCTCCTACGGCGAGGACTGGCTGGCCACATACCGGGCCGCGCAGCGGGAGCGGGTGGCCCGCATCGACGCCACCGCCAGGGCGGCCCTGGAGGAGCGGGACGAGGCTGCGCTGAAGGCCGGTGCCGAGCCCCGCGGCTCGGAGGCTTGGAATCGGGCCCGGCGCCGGGCCGTGCACGCCCGCTACCTCACCGTGTACCGCACCCTGGCCGACCCCGCCTACCTCGACCCCACCATCGACCCCGACGATCGCGCCCTGGGGAGCATCTTCGCCTTCCCCGATCCCCTGGACGCCAACTACGGCTACGGCGGGCTGCTGGTCGGGGCTGTCATCGCACGCCTCCACGGCCGAGACCCTGCCCACCGTGCGCGTCCCCACCCTCATCGTCCACGCCACGGCCGACACCGAGATCCGCCTGCACCAGGCGAGGGCCCTGCACCAGGCGTCGGGGGCGGCGGACAAGGAGTACGTCGAGCTCGAGGGGGCCACCCACTACCTGCGGGGCCGCCGCCGCCAGGCCATGGACGTCGTCGTCGACTGGCTCCGCTCCCGCCTGGGGCGCTGACCCGCTCCCGCCTGGGCGCTGACCCGCTCAGACGCGGGCCATGTTGGCGAAGCGGGTGTAGTGGTCGAGGAAGGCGAGGCGGCAGACGCCCGTGGGCCCGTTGCGGTGCTTGGACACGATGACCTCGGCCGTGCCCCGGTCGGGTGACTCGGGGTTGTAGAGCTCGTCGCGGTAGATGAACAGGACGACGTCGGCGTCCTGCTCCAGGCTGTTGTGGACGACCACGCCGTTGGCGATGAAGTTGTGCACGTCGGCCACGGTGGCGTCGTAGACGGGCTGGGCCCCCAGGGGGTCGATCCCCACGACCGCGTCCCACAGGACGTCGGAGCGGGCCAGGTGGCGCAGGCGGTCGTCGTCCACCAGCTCGGCCACCGCGGCCAGCCGAGCCCTCCCCGGCGGGGGCCGGTGGCGGGCGCCGCCGCGGTAGGCCGCGACCAGCCCCGGCCCGGGCCGGCGGGCCCGGGCCCGACGATCCCGGCCCCCGTCCGCCGGCCCCGATCCCGGCCGTCGGCTCGACGCCGGAACCCGCCTGAGCACGGCGACCCGGTCACCCACCTTGAGCTCGTCCAGCCTGGTCCAGGAGTCCATGGTCCGGAAGGGGTGGTTTGCGCTGGCCTTGACCCTCCGTCCCGACGCCAGCCTCAGCTCGAATACGGGCTTGACCCCGCTGGGAAAGACGTGGGTCATCTGAGCCTGGACCAGGCTCAGGTCGTGGTCGAGGCTCCACACCGGGATGTCGCGCTCGCCGCTGCCCACGAGCTCGCCCATGCTCGCCTCCGACCCCGTGTCCGCCCTCAGCACCCGTGCGTCGGCGGTCAGGCAGCCCGACTCCCGCAGGTCGGCCAGCACCGGCCTCTTGTCCGAGCGCATCTCCAGATTGCGCGACAGCTGGGAGAGGGCGACGACGGGGACGCTCAGCTCCCGGGCCAGGATCTTCAGGCCCCGGCTGATCTCCGACACCTCGACCTGGCGGTTCTCCGCGCTGGTGCGTCCCGACATGAGCTGGAGGTAGTCCACGACGACCAGGCCCAGCTTCTCCCTGCTCTTGAGCCGGCGGGCCTTGGCTCTGATGTCCATCACGGTGAGGTTGGGGTTGTCGTCCACGAAGATGGGCGCTTCCCCCAGGCGCCCGATGGCGTGGCTGATCTTGGGCCAGTCCGCCTCCAACAACCTCCCGTTGCGCATGCGGATGGCGTCGACCCGGGCCTCGGCGCAGAGCAGGCGCTGGGTGATCTCCAGGTGGCTCATCTCCAGAGAGAAGAGGAGCACGGGAACACGGGCCTCGATGGCGGCGTGGGAGGCCAGGCCCAGGGCGAAGCTGGTCTTGCCCGCGGCGGGGCGGGCACCCACGATGACCAGGTTGGACGGTTGCAGCCCGGCCAGCTGCTCGTCGAGGTCGGTGTAGCCGGTGGGCACGCCGGTGATGGTCTGGCCCCGGTCGAAGAGCGCCTCCAGCCGGTCGAGGCTCGCCTCCAGCAGCTCGCGGATGGGCGCCAGCGTGTCGACCACCCGGCGCTGGGCCACCTCGAAGACAAGCGTCTCGGCCCGGTCCACGGCCGCGGCCACGTCGTCGGGGACGTCGTAGCCGAGCTCGGCGATCTCCCCGGCCACACCGATCAACCGGCGCAGGAGGGCGTGCTCCTCCACGATCCGCGCGTAGCGGGCGGCGTTGGAGGTGGCCGGGGTGTTGGCCTGGAGGGAGACGAGCATGACCGGGCCGCCGATCGCGTCCAGCAGACCGGCCCGGCGCAGCTCGTCGGCCACCGTGACCGGATCGGCCGGCTCGCCCTGGCTGTACAGCGAGGTCACGGCCTCGAAGACGTGCCCGTGGGCCGGCTTGTAGAAGTCGTCTGCCCCGCAGATCTCCACGGCCGAGGCGATGGCGTCCTTGGACAGGAGCATGGCGCCCAGCAGCGACTCTTCGGCCTCGAGGTTGTGCGGGGGGACGCGCGGCGAGGCCGACCCCCGAACCGATCGGCGTCCGACGTCGGACAGCGCCTGCACCATTCGCCCCTTACGCTCTGCCCGCCGGCCTGTGTGGTGCCAGAGGAAGACGCTGTTGATCTTGGGGCCGGACTGTGGGTTTCCGGTGGATGCCGGCCCGGGTTTCACACACGAACATGCGTTCGAGTGTACCCGGGGCCAGTGACAGCGGCGGCTCAGCCGCCGGGCACGACCTCCACCGTCACCCGGAACTCCACGTCGGGGTGGAGCTTGACGGGGACCTCATGGGTCCCGAGGGAGCGGATGGGCTCGTCCATTCCAAGACGCCGGCGGTCGAGCTGCACGCCGGACTGAGCGGCCACGGCCGCGGCCACGTCGGCGGTGGTGACCGAGCCGAAGAGCTTGCCCTCGGCGCCGGCCCGGGCCGGGATGCGCACGACGGTGGAGACCAGGGTCCGGGCCACGACCTCGGCCGACTCCCGGTCCCGGGCGTCCTTCAGATCCCGCGACCGGCGCATGGCCGCGGCCTGGGCGACCACTCCGGGGGTGGCGGGGATGGCCCGCCCCTTGGGGATCAGGTAGTTGCGGGCGTATCCGTCGGAGACGTCGAGGATGTCGCCCTTCTTGCCCACGTTCTCCACGTCGTGGCGCAGTACGACGCGCACGTCACACCTCGTCCGCGTCGGCCATGACCGCGGCTGGCGACGGGGTCCCGGGCTCTCCCGACCCGGCCTCGGGCTCTCCCGACCCGGCCCCGTCGACATCGCGATCGCTGCTGCGGGCCATGCTCTAGAAGGGTTCCTCGTCGTAGGAGTAGCCGCCGGTCGTGGCCTCGGCGGGGGCGGGGCGGGGGCCGCCACCTCCACCCCCTCCCGGCCCGTCGCCGGGACCCCGGCGCTCGTTCTTGGTGATGCTGGCCGTGGCCCAGCGAAGGCTGGGGCCGATCTCGTCGGCCACGATCTCGATCTTCGAGCGCTTCTCACCTTCGGGGTTCTCCCACGAGCGCTGGTCGAGGCGGCCGGTGACGATGACCCGCGAGCCCTTGGCCAGGCTCTCCGAGGCGTTCTCCGCCATCTGCTGCCAGCACACCACATCGAAGAACGACGTTGCCTCGTCCCACTCCTGGGTCTGGCGGTTCATCCAGCGCCGGTTGACCGCCAACCCGAAGCTGGCCGTGGCCTGGCCGCTGGGTGTGAAGCGCAACTCGGGGTCGCGGGTGATGTTGCCCACCACGGTGACCGTGTTTCCGTTCGACATCTCACTCTCTCCGTTCGCGTCAGCCCGCCTCGGCCGCCGGCGATCCGACCGCCTCCGGGCTGGAAACTACGTCGGGTAGCCGGATGACCTTGTGGCGGATCACCTCGTCTGCGAGGAAGAG
Source organism: Actinomycetota bacterium (assembly GCA_005884125.1). Lineage (GTDB taxonomy): Bacteria > Actinomycetota > Acidimicrobiia > Acidimicrobiales > AC-35 > AC-35. Next base: position 11,603 of record VAXP01000098.1, read on the forward strand.
GATCCGGTCGAGCTCGGCCACGGTGGCGGGGTCGGACGACGCCTGGATGACGACGTAGTAGCCCTCCCACCGATGCTTGAGCTCGTAAGCGAAGCGGCGCCTTCCCCACCGGTCGACCCGGCCGAGGCTCCCGCCCCGGGCCCGGATCAGCTCCGTGACACGGTCGACCACCGCCCTGTTGGCCTCTTCCTCCAGGCCGGCGTCGAGGATGATCATGAGCTCGTAGGGCCGCACGTGCGGCTCACCTCCCTGTGGACCCGCGTGCTGGACGCGGGGCCCCGGCTCTCGGGGCAGGGTATGGGTGGAACTCGGCGATCGTACTCGACGCCTGCGATAGGTCCATCGGCTCTGAGTATGCCCGGGCGGTGTGACACCCACGGGTGAGGCGGGACACACCCACGCGGTCAGTGACCAGCGCAGGCGCCCCCGACGGCGATGGACGACCCCGGCCCCACACCCAGGGCCTTCAGGCCTCCCTGGGTGACCTCGAGCCCGAACAGATAGGGCCGGTTGGGCCCGTAGAGCGGGCAATCGGGGCGGTCAGGACAGGGCGCCATGTCGGCCGAGCCGACGAATCGCCCCGAGGCGTCGAACCAGGCGATGGACAGGGGCAGGGGCGTGTTGCGCATGTAGAAGGACGACGTCGCCTGGGCCGGGAAGCGGAACACCATGCCGTCGTAGCCGCCCAGGTCGTGGCGGGCCATGAGGCCCGTCTGCCTGCGCTGCTCGGTGTCAGCCAGCAGCGCGCAGAGCGACGGCCCGGAGGCGGCGGTGCCGGTGGCGCCGGGACGGACGCGGAAGGCAACCTGGGGGAAGCCGGGGACCTTGGAGGGCACGGGCTCGTTGACGAGGAACGGGTCCAGCGGGCGCGCGGTACCGGCCCGGAACAGCGCGGCCAGGCCGAGCAGGGCCAGAAGGGCGATGGCGCGCTGCAACCGGCGGGTGCCCACCTCGGTGTCGGCCGCCACCGCCACCCGGCGCAGCGCCCTCGGGGCGCGGGCGGGGGCATCGAGGAGATCCTCGGCTCGCACCGGGACATGCTGACACGCTCGGACCCGCCCGCCTCAGCGGGGCGGGAGCGGCCCGAACCAGACCGGGCCGTGCAGGGCCGGACTAGGCCGACCGACTGGCGCCGGCGCCGTAGAGCCCGGTCGCGGACTCGGCCGCGGCCATGGCCTCGCCCGGGAGGTGATACGACTCGGCGTCGGCGGGGAAGCGGCCCGCCCTCACGTCGGCCGCGTAGGCCGCGATGGCGGCGATGGCATCGGCCTTGAGGGTGGCGTACTGGCGCACGAACTTCGGCCTCACCCGGTCCTGGAGCCCGAGCAGGTCATGGAACACAAGCACCTGTCCGTCGCAGGCCGGCCCCGCGCCGATGCCGATGGTGGGCACCCCGACGGCATCGGTGACGGACCTGGCCACCACGTCGGGGACGGCCTCGACCACGATGGAGAAGCACCCGGCCTCGGCCAGCAGGGTGGCCTCGGTCACCAGGCCCCGGGCCGCGTCGGCTTCCTTGCCCTGGACCTTGAACCCTCCCAGGGCGTGCACCGACTGAGGCGTCAGGCCCAGGTGGCCCATCACCGGAATCTCGGCGTCGAGGATGGCACTGACGGCGGGGAGGCGCTTGCGCCCGCCCTCCAACTTCACGGCCTGGGCGCCGGCCCGCACCAGCCTGGCCGCGTTGCGCACCGCGTCCTCAGGGCCCAGGTGGTAGCTGAGCCACGGGAGGTCGGCCACCACCAGCGCCCGGGGCTTGGCCCGGGCCACGGCGGCGACGTGGTGGGCCATGTCGTCCACGGTGACCTGCAGTGTGTCGTCGTAGCCGAGCACGACCATGGCCACCGAGTCGCCGACCAGGATGATGTCGACCCCGGCCTCGTCGGCGATCCTGGCTCCGGGCGCGTCGTAGGCCGTCACCATGACCAGGGGCTCGGCGCCCGCTCGCGTCTTGCGGGCGCGAACGGCGGGGGCGGTCAGCGGCTGAGCCATGACTGATGAACCCGTGCGGGACCAAGCCATGCCTGATGAGCCATGGGGCTCCTCCTTCCCGTCCAGCGCCACGTGGCTGCCGGCGGATCCCGCCAGTGTACTGTCCCGCCGGTGGACCGCGTCTGCGAGAACTGCGCGGGCGAGGACGACGAGCTGGTGCTCGTACGCCGCCTCTACGTGGTGCCCGAGAGCTGGGACACACCCGGCTCGGTCACCAGGGTCGAGGAGCCCGAGCTGTGGTGCTTCTCGTGCCGGTCCCTCTACCCCCACGAGGTGGCCGACTAGGGCCCGCCCGGCATCACCGGGCCGTGGTCGAGGTGGACGAGCCCGGCTTGGCTCCCGTCGTGGTCGGGCCCCCTGTCGTCGTCGAGGTCGGTCGCAGCCCTCCCGTCGGGCCGCCCGTGGTGGTCGTGGCCCGGGGTCTGGTGGTGGAGGTGGTGCTGCTCGTCGTGGGTGTGGTGGTCGACGTCGGTATCGAGAAGGGCAGCCGGTCGGACGAGAGCACGCGGCCCGGGAAGCTGGACACGGGGGCGAAGCTGCCCGTGTCGATCCCCCGCAGGGCCGCGCCCATGAAGCGCCGGAACATCTCGGCCGGGATGCTCCCTCCGTTGACCCCGGGCCGGATCCCCCGCACGTCGGTCATCTTGTGGGTGCTGGCCTCGGGATAGCCCATCCAGACGGCGGCGGTGAGCTTGGGGGTGTAGCCGATGAACCAGGCGTCGCCGTAGTCCGAGGTGGTCCCCGTCTTGCCCGCCAGCGGGCGTCCGATCTGGGCGCCCGTCCCCGTCCCCCGCAGGACGACCTGCTGCAGGCAGAAGTTGACGAGGTCGGCTTCTCGGGTCTGCAGCACCCGGGTATGGGCGGGCTTGGCCCGCTCCAGCACCCGACCGTCGGCGGTGCGCACCTCCAGGATCACGTGGGGATCGACGTGGTCGCCGCGGTCGGCGAAGGTGGAGTAGGCGCTGGCCATCTCCAGGGCCGACACCTCCGAGGTGCCCAGCACCAGGCTGGCGTTGGGCTCCAGTCGCGACCTCACCCCCAGTGCGTGGGCCATGTCGACCAGGTGCGGGGGACCGATGATCGCCTGCAGCTGCGCGTACACCGTGTTCACCGAGTCCCTGGTGGCGTCGATGAGGTTCAGGTTCCCCGGGAAGGACTCGCCCTCGAAGTTGGTGATCGTGTAGGGGTTGCCGTTGTCGGCGTGGGGGATGGTGATCCTGACTGGGGCAGGGAAGGCGGACTCGACGGTGTAGCCCTCCTTCACCGTCTCGGCCAGCAGCAAGGGCTTGAACGTCGAGCCCGCCTGCCGGCCCGACCCGCCTCCTTCCTGGCCCAGGGCCAGGTTGACCTTGGACCGGGTGTAGTCGCGCCCCCCGACCATGGCCTTGACCCCGCCCTGGTCGTCGAGGGCGACCAGGGCCCCGGCGGGGTCGCCCTCTTTCAGGTACCCGTAGACGGCGTCGTAGGCGGCGGCCTGGGCGCCCAGGTCCATCGTCGTTGTGACCCGCAGCCCGCCCCCGTCCACGGTCGGCTCGCCGTAGCGCTGGATCAGCTCGCTGCGCACCACATCCACGAAGTACTGGGTCCCCTTGTCGGCCCGGGACACGACGGGGTCCTCGAGCCGGCTGGGGATCACGTAGCCCGCCGGTCCCATGAGGGGTCGGGCCTCCGCCTCGGCTCGCTTCGCGGGGGTGATGACCCGGGCCCGCTCCATGGCGGCCAGGGCCCGGGCCCGACGGGCCGTCGCCTGCCTGGGGTCGCGCTCGGCGTCGGCCGTGACCGGGGCCCGGATGAGACCGGCCAGGTAGGCGGCTTCGGGAAGGCCGAGGTCGGAGACGTCCCGGCCGAAATAGGCACGTGAGGCCGACTGCACGCCGTAGGCCCCCCGGCCGAAGTAGATGGTGTTGAGGTAGCGCTCCAGGATCTGGCGCTTGGACAGCTTGCGCTCGACCTTTACGGACAGGGCCGCCTCGCGGATCTTGCGCCACAGCGTGCGCCGCCGGCCCACGTAGGCGTTCTTGACGTACTGC
>VAXP01000098.1:15693-24853 GCA_005884125.1 Actinomycetota bacterium
ACTCCGCCGTGGCTGAAGAAGCCGTGGTCCTCCGTCGCCACCACCGCGTCGATCACGACGTTGGGCACGCCGGCCAGGGGGACCTTCACCCGGTTCTCGGTCCCGACCAGGCGGGCCAGGGGCTTGCCCGTCGCGTCGGAGAGGAAGGTGGTCTCGGCCGTGACCCGCTCCGGGGGCAGGGGCAGCCGGACCAGGAGGTAGGCCGCGCCCCCAACCGCCGTCACCGTCAGCAGACCCACCAGGAACAACAGCCGCCGGTAGCGCCAGGCCCAACTCCTGCGGGTGCGGGCCCGCACCGAGGTGTCAGCGCCTCACGGACGCGGCGCGACCCCCCATGCGAAAGGTGCGGGCCAGATGGTTCCACGAGCACTCCGGGCAGACCTCGACCACGTAGCAGGCCAGATCTCTGCCGTGTCGGGCCAGCTTGGCCATCTGGGCCCGGCTGGTCACGCACGTGCCACTGGCCGGCAGCCGGGGTCCGAAGGCGTAGGAGACGAGGACGACCTTGCTCTCCTCGCAGATCGGGCAGTCCTCGGCCGTCGCCTCACCGACGTTGCGGGCGGCGCGGAGGAGCTCGGGGTGAGCGTCGCAGACCTCGACGCGCGAGAGCCGTCCGGCGTGGAACTGGTCGACGACCATCTTGCGGGCCAGCCGGTAGTCGATCTGCCCGGCGCCGTTGTCGGCGGTGGCGCCCCGCAGCGACTCCGGTCGGAAGGTCATCGCCGGAAAGGGTAGCCGGGCCGCCCTCCCCTTCCCCCGGCCCGGGGCGGGGCCGAAGCGGGCCCGGCTCGGCGCCGGGGAGGGGACCGGGGCCGGGTGCTTGACCGGAGCCGGCGGCCCCGTCAAACTGTGTCTCCGATATATCGAATCGATACATCAGCCGGGCCTCCGACGGGGACCCGGGCCGGACGAGAAGGACCTGGTCGAGAAGGACCCGGACGAGAAGGACCCGGACGAGAGGACAGAGAGGGCGCGTGCTGGAGCTGGCCATCCTGGGGCTGCTCAAGGAGCAGGAACTCCACGGCTACGAGCTGAAGCGGCGGCTGACCCAGATGCTGGGCCTGTTCTCCAGCGTGTCCTTCGGCTCGCTCTACCCCGCCCTGTCCAGGCTGGAGACCGCGGGGGCGGTGCAGGCGGTGGACACGCCGCCGGCCACGCCCCCCATCCCGGCCACGGGCTCGCTGAGCGGCGAGCTGGCCGCCTTCAGGACCAGGCACGGAGCGGCGCGCGGGGGCCGGGGCAAGAAGGTCTACCAGGTCACCCCCCGAGGAGAGGACCTCTTCGAGGAGCTCCTGGCGGCCGACACCCAGTCCTCGGAGGACGAGCGGCAGTTCCGCCTGCGCCTTGCCTTCGCCCGCTATCTACCCCCCGAAGCCCGCCTGGGCCTGCTCGAACGGCGGCGGGCCCTCCTGGTCGAGCGCCTCGCTCAGGCTCGGGCCGGCGTCCGCGGCGGGCGCGAGCGGCTCGACTCCTACACCCGCTCGCTGTTCGAGCACAGCACCGAGTCGACCGAACGTGACATCTCGTGGCTCGATCGCCTCATCGCCGCCGAACGCACCCAGCAGCGTAGGAACAGGCCACCCGGCCCCCGTCGCCGCCCCCGACCCCGAGGGGTGAGCACCACCGCGGCTCCGGCTCCGCCGGAGTTCCCCAGCACACCGGCGCCGACGGCAACTTCGCCGGCCGCGCCCGCACCATCCAGGAAGGACGTCCACTCATGAGCACCATCCGCGTGGCGATCGCAGGCGTGGGCAACTGCGCCAGCTCGCTCCTGCAGGGCCTGGCCTACTACCGGGAGACCGAACCGGGCGACGGTGTGCCCGGTCTCATGCACGTGACCCTGGGGGGGTACCACGTGCGCGACGTGGAGGTGGTCGCCGCCTTCGACGTCGACGCGTCCAAGGTCGGCCTGGACGTGTCCAAGGCCATCTTCGCCGGTCAGAACAACACCATCCGCTTCGCCTCCGTCGCAGAGGTCGGGGTGACGGTGGAGCGGGGCCCGACCTTCGACGGCCTGGGGCGCTACTACCGCCAGACCATCGAGGAGTCCCCGGCCGAACCCGTGGACGTGATCGAGCGCCTCCGGGCCACCCGGGCCGACGTGCTCGTGGCCTACCTCCCGGTGGGCTCCGAGCAGGCCCAGAAGCACTATGCCGAAGCGTGCCTGCAGACCGGAGTCGCCTTCGTGAACGCCATACCCGTGTTCATCGCCAGCGACCCCGAGTGGGCGAGTCGGTTCGCCGACGCCGGGGTCCCGATCATCGGCGACGACATCAAGAGCCAGGTGGGATCGACCATCGTCCATCGGATCCTCACCCGCCTGTTCGAGGACAGGGGGCTGGCCGTGGACCGGACCTACCAGCTCAACTTCGGCGGGAACATGGACTTCAAGAACATGCTGGAGCGGGAGAGGCTCCAGTCGAAGAAGATCTCCAAGACCCAGGCCGTCACCAGCCAGCTGGACGAGGCCCTGCCCGCCGACGACATCCACGTCGGGCCCTCCGACCACGTCCCGTGGCTCGAGGACCGCAAGTGGGCCTACATCCGCATCGAAGGCCGGAACTTCGGCGACGTGCCCCTCAACCTCGAGTTGAAGCTGGAGGTCTGGGACTCCCCGAACTCCGCCGGCGTCATCATCGACGCCGTCCGCTGCGCCAAGCTCGCCCTGGACCGGGGCATAGGCGGGCCGTTGCTGGGCCCGTCGGCCTACTTCATGAAGTCACCTCCGGTGCAGTACCGCGACGAGGAGGCCCGCCACATGGTGGAGGAGTTCGCGTCGGCGCCCGCCGAGGCCCACCGCACCACCGACTGAGCCGCCCCGGCGGGGCCGCCTGGGCAGGGGGCGCCGGTCCGCTCGCAGCCGACCGCTCACGCTGGCAACATGCCCGCCGTGCCCACTGACAACGCAGCTGCCTGGGACCGGCACTCCGCGGGCTATCAGGCGGGGGCGAAGCTCTCGACCGAGGTGGCCCACTACGGCCCCGATATAGGCACCGAGGCCGACTACCGGCTCCTGGGGGAGCTCAAGGGCAAGAGGGTCCTCGAGCTGGGCTGCGGCGGGGGCCAGTGCTCGATCGCCTTCGCCAAGCACGGTGCCACCGCCATCGGGATCGACTTCTCCGCCGAGCAGCTCGCCTTCGCCCGGCGCCTGGTGGAGCGGGAGGGGGTGAAGGTCGAGCTACGCCAGGGCGACCTGGCCGACCTCGCCTTCCTGCGGGCCGACTCCATCGACGCCGCCTTCTCCGCCTTCGCCTTCGGCTTCGTCGACGACCTGAACCGCGTCTTCCGCCAGGTCCACCGTGTCCTGAAGGTGGGCGCCCCCCTGGTGTTCAGCCTCCCGCACCCGGCCTACGACATGATCGACGACGACGATCCCGACCAGCCGCTGCTGGTGCGCCGCTCCTACTTCGATCGCTCCCCGATCGACTACGAGTGGAACGGCGTCCCCTTCACCGACTACCACCACACCATCTCGGACCTCTACATGGGGCTGGTGCGGGCCAGCTACCGAGTCGACGTGATCCTCGAGCCCGAACCCACCCCGTCCGGTCCCCGGAGCCCGGACTGGAGAGAGGCCTTCCGCCACGTGCCCCGCACCCTGATCGTCAGGGTCCGCAAGGAAGGCAACTGACGAGGCGTTGACAGCATCACCCGCCCGAGCCAGCGATCTTGGGTCAAGGTCGGCCGCCGACCGGTCGACACCTGTCGAGACAACTGACGTCGGGAAGTCCTGAAACAGGGACAACCGAAAAAGGCATCCCTGGGGAAACCCAGGTCACGCAAAGCCACGGGTCTAACGGGAGCGATCCCCACGACGGCCGGGCTGCCGAAGGGGTCTCCAAATGCCGCGTTTCAGGCTTGCACTGCTATTGACGGGCGTCACGCTGGGCTCGATCGTGGGGACTTTCGTGGCCTTGAGCGCCCCCGCGGGCGCCGACCCGGCCAGCGACGCCGCCCGCTTCGTCACCCTGACCAACGAGGCCAGGGCCGCCCAGGGCGTAGGTCCGCTGGCCGCCAGCGGCGCGCTCTCGGGCATCGCCCGGACCTGGTCGGCCCACATGGCCGGCGCGGGCGGGATCTCCCACAACCCCAGCCTCGCCTCCGAGGTGAGCGGTTGGCGCTCCATCGGCGAGAACGTGGGCATGGGCCCCTCGGTGGACTCCATCCAGCAGGCGTTCATCAACAGCCCCGAGCACTACCGCAACATCATGGATGGCGCCTTCAGCTTGGTCGGCGTCGGCGTGACCTACGGCGGCGGGACCGTGTTCGTGACCCTCGACTTCGAGCAGCCCATGGCTACGGTGGCCGCCGCCGCGGCGGCGCCCCCGGCCCCGGTGGTGGTCCATCCCGCCCCGGCACCGCCAGTCCATGCCGCGCCGGCGCCCGCCCCCCGGCCCCCGGCTCCGGCGCCCAGCCCTCAACCGGCGCCCCAGCCCGCGGCGGCCCCGGTCGCGGCGCCGGCACCGGCAGCACCGGTCCCGGTGGCCGCCGCGGCCGCGGTGACCACCACCCCGGCCGCGATCGCGGTCAGCCCCCGGGCCCTGCCCGACGCCGGCCTTCCCCCCACCGACGGCATGAACATGGTCCCGGCCCGAAGCTCGAGGAGCGAGGCGGGTCGCGGAGGCAGCGCCCGGCCGTGGGCCATCGCCGTGTCCCTGCTCGCCATCACCGCGGTGTGGGTCCTGGGCGTGGCCGAAGGGCCGGCCGCAGCCCTGGCCCGCCTGTGGCCCTGGCGGCTCAAGGCCGCTGCGTGATCCAGCTCGCGTAGCGGGAGGCGAACAGGGCGGGCATGCCCCCGGTGTGAAGGAACACCACGGGGGCGCTGACGTCGAGACGGTGCTCCCGGGCCGCGGCCACCAACCCGGCCATGGCCTTGCCCGTGTAGACGGGATCGAGCACCAGCCCCTCCAGCCGGGCGGCGAGGTCGAGAGCCTCGCGGCAGGCGTGGGTGGGTGCGCCGTAGCCGTCGCCGAAGCGGTCGCCGTCGATTTGGCACCCTCCTCCGGGGACGGGCAGCCCGGCCGCCTCGGCCACCGCCGCGGCCTTGGCCGGCACCTGCTCCAGGAGGTCGGGGCGGGTCCCCACGTCCACGCCCAGGACCCGGCCGTGGTCTCCCAGCCCGGCGACCAGCCCGGCGTGGGTGCCCCCTGAGCCGTCGGCCACCACGACCACGGCCCTGGCCGCAGCGCCGGTCCCCACCGCCTCCCGGAGCTGGGCCTCCAGCTCGGCCGCGGCGGCCACGTAGGCCAGGGCGCCGGTGATCGACGCCCCCCCGACCGGCATGCCGTAGGGATGACGGCCTTCCCCTCGCAGGCGCTCGCAGGCGGCGTCGATGGCGGCCTCGGTGCCGTAGTAGTCGAGGTCTCCGCCCCAGACCAGCTCGGCACCCAGCAGGTGGTCGAGCACGACGTTGCCCGTCGGGCGCAGGCCGGGGTCGCTGGCCAGGACCACGGTGCAGGCCAGCCCCAGCCGGTTGGCGGCCGCCGCGGTCATGCGCACGTGGTTGCTCTGGCGGCCGCCCCCGGTGACGAGTGTGTCGCAGCCCTGGTCCAGGGCCTCGGCGCACAGGTACTCGAGCTTGCGGGCCTTGTTGCCGCCCCCGGCCAGGCCGGTGCAGTCGTCGCGCTTGACCCAGAGGGTTCCGGGGCGCAGGCCCAGGGCCGCACCCAGGCGGTCGCCCGGCTCCAGGGGCGTGGGCAGATGGGCGAGCGGGACGCGCCGGACCCGCGCACCATCGGGGGTCGGCGCCGTCACAGGACGGCGACGCTACTTTCTCGGCCGTGCTCACCCCGGCCCTGCAGGCGCTGGTCGCGGCGGTGGAGGAGGCGCTGGGGACACACCCCGAGGCTCTCGAAACCGGGACGGGGGCGGCCGCAGGTCGGGTGTGCGACGAGGTCGTGCCGGCCATGGAGGCCCTCCTCGCCACGCCCGACGCCGTCCCGGCCCCGTCCCGCCTCGCCCTCGGGGGAGCGGCCGTCGGCAACCTCCTGCACGCCGACGGCGCCGGCCGCTTCCACGTCCTGGCCGTGGTCTTCCCCGAGGGGACATCGAGCGGCGTCCACCGTCACGGCTGCTGGGGCGTGATCGGCTACCTGCAGGGAGGAGACGAGGAGACCCGTTACCGCGCCGCCAAGGAGGACGGGGGCCGGGCCGAGCTGGTCGAAGCCTCCCGCCACGTGTGGCACCAGGGCGACGTGACCGTGCTGCTGCCCCCGGACGAGGCCTGGCACCGGGTGCGCAACCCCGGTCCCGGCACCGGGGTGAGCGTGCACGTGCTGTGCCGCAACCCGGCCGACCACCCCCACAGCTACTGGGACCGGGCCACCGGGTCGGTGCTCCCCTTCCCCTTCGTCGAGGTCGCGCCCGGACGCTGGCGGGCCGAGGTGTCCGGGCTGCCCTCCTGACCGCCCCGGCCCCCGGCGCCTCGCGCTCGGTCCCCCCCGTGCCGATCCCACCACTGCCTCAGTCGGCGCACGGCCTCCTCCTCGCCCACCAGGCCCTCGTCCAGGCGCAGCTCGAGGAGGAAGTCCAGGGCCCGCCCCACGGCCGGCCCCGGCGCCAGCCCCAGGACCGCCATGACCTGGCGGCCGTCCAGCTCGGGCCTGATGGAGTCGAGCTCCTCCTGCTGGCGCAGCTCGGCGATCCTGGCCTCGAGCTCGTCCATGCGGGCCGAGAGAGCCTTGGCCTTGAGGGCGTTGCGGGTCGTGCAGTCGGCCCGGGTGAGCTCGTTGAGCAGACCGAGAAGGGGGCCGGCGTCGCGCACGTAACGCCTGATGGCGCGATCGGTCCAACCCATGCGGTAGGTGTGGAACCGGAGGTGGAGCTCGACCAGGCGGGCCACCGTCTCGATGTCGTCGACCGGATAGCGCAGGGCCCGCATGCGTTCGCGGGCCATACGGGCCCCCACCACCTCGTGGTGATGGAAGGACACGCCCGTGGGGCCGATGCTGCGCGTCTTGGGCTTTCCCACGTCGTGGAACAGGGCGGCCAGGCGCAGGATCCGGTCGGGCCTGGTCCGCTCGACCACGGCGATGGTGTGAGCGAGCACGTCCTTGTGGCGGTGGATGGGGTCCTGCTCCAGAGCCAGAGCGGGCAGCTCGGGCAGGAACTCGTCGGCCAGTCCGGTGCGGACCACGAACGACAGCCCCGGGCCCGGACGCTCGACGACGAGCACCTTGTCCAGCTCATCGCGGATCCTCTCGGCCGAGACGATGCTCAGCCTGCCCCGCAGGCTCTCGACCGCGGCGACCAGGGCGGGCTCGGGCTTCAGGCCGTAGCCGGCGATGAAGCGGGCCGCCCGCAGCATGCGCAGGGGATCGTCGTCGAAGGAGACCTCGGGCGCCAAGGGGGTGCGGAGGCGGCCCTCCATGAGATCGACCCGGCCCTCGAAGGGGTCGACCAGCTCGGCGTCGGGGAGGCGCAGGGCCATGGCGTTGACGGTGAAGTCGCGCCGGGACAGGTCGGCTTCGATGTCGGTGCTGAAGGCGACCTCGGGCTTGCGGGAGTCGGGGTGGTAGGCCTCGGCCCGGTGGGTGGTGATCTCGAAGCGCAGGCCCCGGTGGGAGCAGCCCACCGTCCCAAAGCGCTTGCCCTGGAGCCATACGGAGTCGGCCCAGCCCCGCAGGAGGTCCTCGGTCGCTTCGGGGCGGGCGTCGGTCGTCAGGTCGAAGTCTGCGTCACCGGGGTCGCGGTCGAGGAGGGCGTCGCGCACCGCGCCGCCCACGACGTAGAGGCGGTGACCGGCGGCCTCGAAGCGTTGGGCCAGGGGGCGGGTGCTCTCGACCAGGCCAAGGAGCCGCTCCCGGATCACCCCAGGGAGGGTACTGGGGCGTCCGCGGCCGGCCCCGGTGGTGGCGCCGGCGCCGACGGCCGGGCGCGGGCGCGACCGGCGAAGGGGTCGGGGGCGGCCGGTCAGGGGGCCAGGAGGCCGGCCTGCTGCAGGGCGATGCGGAAGTCGTGGGGGTGCGAGGCGGTGGCCATGGCGTCGCGCAGGGTCACGAGGCCGTTCTTGTACAGCCCGAACAGGCTCTGGTCGAAGGTCTGCATGCCGTAGTACTCGCCGTCGGCTATCACGTCCTCGATCGAGTCCTGGCCCTGGGGGTCGACGACGCGGTCGAAGACCCGCCCGGTCATGACCAGGGCCTCCACCGCCGGCACCCGGCCCTTGCCGTCGGCCCGCTCCAGGAGGCGCTGGCTCAGCACCCCGCGCAGCGAGGAGGCCAGGGTGAGGCGAACCTGCTTCTGCTGGTAGGGCGGGAAGAAGTCCACGATGCAGAGCACGAGGTGGCCGGTCTCGGCCGCGGCCAATGCGGCCCAGACCGTCTCGGGGTCCCGCATCTCGCCGATGAAGATGACGTCGGGGTCCTGGCGCAGGACGCGCTTCATGGCCATGGCGTAGTCGCGGGTGTCGCTGCCGATCTCGCGCTGGTTGACCAGAGCCTTCTTGTCGACGTGGAGGACCTCGATGGGGTCCTCGATGGTGACGATGTTCACCGCCTTGGTGGCGTTGATGTGGTCGATCATGGAGGCGATGGTCGTGGTCTTGCCCGAGCCCGTGGGCCCGGTGACCAGCACCATGCCCCGGTGCTCCTCGGCCAGCCTGCGCACCACCCCGGGCAGGCCCAGGCTCTCGAAGGAGGGGATGCCGGGCAGGACCCGCCTGAACACCAGGCCCACCGAACCCCGCTGGCGGAAGATGTTGACCCGGAACCGGCCCAGCCCGGCCACGCTGTAGGCGAAGTCGGCCTCGGCCGTGGCCACGAACTCGTCGGCCCGGTCCTGGGGGAGGATGGCGAAGGCCATGCGCTCGGTGTCGGCGGGCACGACCTTGTCGAACGGCGTGGCCGAGAGGCGCCCGTCGGTGCGGACGTGGGGGGCGGTGCCCACCTTCACGTGGAGGTCGGATCCGCCGTGCTCCACCGTGTGGCGCAGCAGCTCGTTCAGGTCCAGCACGACGCGAATCACCCCTTTCCAGGCCGGTCGCTATTCCATCGACTGGTCCCGGCGCCGACCTGAGCCACCTCCCTGCCCGACCAGGCGGGCCGCCGCCTCCACGGCCTCCCGGCCCACCTCGCCCGACGTGGGCGCCTCGGGCCGGTAGTCGACGCCGGCCATGCTGGCCACGCAGGCGCCCGCCGACCGGGCCAGGGCGTCCAGGTCG
>VAXP01000098.1:24876-26692 GCA_005884125.1 Actinomycetota bacterium
AGCACGGGCCCGGCCAGGTCGGCGTAGTCCCCGGCGGAGAGGGCCATGTCGGCCAGGGGGTCGTCCCGGTGCCCGTCGAAGCCGGCCGAGACCAGCACCCACGTGGGGCCGAAGCGCTCGGCCGCGGGGACCACGACCTCGGCCACCGCGGCCCGGTAGGCGTCGCCCGCCGTACCCGGGGGCAAAGCCACGTTGAGGTTGGAGCCCTCACCGGGCCCCTCGCCCGTCTCCTCCGGCCGTCCCGTGCCCGGGTAGAGCGGGAACTGGTGCAGAGAGATGTACAAGACGCGGGGATCGGCCCAGAACACGTCCTGGGTGCCGTTGCCGTGGTGCACGTCCCAGTCGGCTATCAGCACCCGCTCGCCCCGCTCGACAAGCACCGCCGCGGTGATGGCGATGTTGTTGAGGAGGCAGAAACCCATGGCCCTGCGGGCCGAGGCGTGGTGACCGGGGGGGCGCACGGCGAGGAAGGCGGCCTCGCCCTCGCCCCGGTCGAGGCGCTCGACGGCGTCGGGACCTGCGCCCGCGGCCAGCACGGCCACCTCGTACGACGCCGGCCCGGCCCGGGTGTCGGCGTCGATGGCGCCGCCTCCTGCCGCGCAGAAGTCGGCCAGGGTGTCGAGGTGCTCGGGCGGGTGCACCAGCTCCAGCTCCCGGCGCGTGGCCGGGCGGGGAGCGAAGGAGACGATCGCCTCCTCGACGCCCGCGGAGGCGATCCCCCGCAGCACGGCGGCCAGCCGGGCCGGCCGCTCCGGGTGCCGGGGCCCGGCGTCGTGGTCGAGGAAGCGGCTGTCGCTCCCCAACAGCACGGGCACGGGCGGGGACGCTAGCTCGGGCGCCCCTCCCGGGTGCCGGGGGCCTCCGGGCACCCACCAGTACGCTGAGCGGCAACGGTGATGGGCAGGGTGCGCGCCGCAGACAACCAGGTCATTCGCTGGGGCCCCGAGCGGGCCCGCACCGGCCCCTGGCGCGGAGACGCCAGGGTGGCCTACCTGGCTCCCCTGCCCGAGGCGCCCATCCCCTCGGTCGACTTCGTGCGGCGTTGCCTGGACCAGCTCACCGGGCTCGGGTTCGCCCGGGTGGTCACCGGAGCGCTGGCCCCGGCCGAGCAGGGGGCGTTCCTGGCCGCGGGCTTCGAGGTCACCGAGCACCTCCACCTTCTCGGTCGCGACCTCCGCCACGTGCCCGCCCGGGGCGCCTGGCCCAGGCCCGACCTGGCCGGGCTCAGGATGCGCCGGGCCGGGGTGGCCGACCGCCCCGCGGTGCTCGCCCTCGACCACAGGGCCTTCTCCCCGTTCTGGAGGCTGGACGACGCCGGCCTGGACGAGGCCCTCTCGGCCACGCCCAGCAGCCGCTTCCGCGTCGCCAGCCACGACGGGGGGGCGGTCGGCTACGCGGTGACGGGCCGTTCCCGGGGCCGGGGCTTCCTCCAGCGCCTGGCCGTGGAGCCGGCGACGCAGGGCCGGGGCCTCGGGCGCCTGCTCGTCCTCGACGCCCTGGCCTGGCTGAGGAGGTGGAGGGTCGACCGCGTCGTGGTCAACACCCAGCTGGAGAACGGCCGCGCCCTCGAGCTGTACGAGAGCCTGGGCTTCCGGCGGGAGCCGGTGGGCCTCTCGGTGCTGGCCGTCGGCCTCGGCGGGTGACCCCGGCGCCCGGCCGCCGCTTGATGACCCCGCCGGTGCGTCGGTCACGTGGGCGCCTCCCGCGCCTGGTCGCGTCCGCGCTCATGTTCGCCACCGCGGCCTCCCCCGCGTCGCTGGCCACCCGCCCCCGGGCCGCGGGGGCGGCCACTACGACGACCGCGCCGCCCGTGAAC
>VAXP01000098.1:26699-64574 GCA_005884125.1 Actinomycetota bacterium
CCCTGGGTCGGACCGGGCACCTACGAGCTCGACCTGCGCCTCTTCGTCACCACCCACGAGCGGCCCAACGACGTCGAGCTGGCCGTCACCGTGTACCCCCGCCTGCGCAACCGCTCCGAGTACGCCCGCTCCCTCGACGACAAGATCGGGCGAGGCCCCCTGCGCACCATCTCCAGCACCCTGGACCAGCTGGCGCCGGACTCGGGGGGCGCCTTCCTCGTGCGCATCCCCGTGCGCGATCCCGCGGGCCCGGCCGACTCCGGCCGGCTCAATCTCAGCCTCCCGGGCGTCTACCCCGTCCAGGTCGAGCTGCGCCAGGCGGGCGGAGGCGAGACCCTCGACCGCTTCACCACCCACCTTCTCTACACGCCGCCGTCGCCCTTCTCGCAACCGTCGGCGCCGGGGGCCCCGCTCCAGGTGGCCTGGGTCCTGCCCCTCAGCGCCCCGCCCGCGCTGCAGCCCGACGGCACCCGGAGCCCGCCCGCGCCCGCCTACGACGCCGCGCAGGAGCTGGTGCGGGCCATCGACGGTCACCCGGCGGTGCCCCTGGTGCTCGCCCCCACGCCCGAGACCATCGAGGGCCTGGGCGCCAGCCCCCGCGAGGGGGACCGCGCCGCGGTGACCACCCTCGCCCGGGACCTGGGCGGGCGCCAGGTCCTGGACGCCACCTATGAGCCCGTGAGCCTCAAGGCCTTGGGCGACGCGGGGCTGGAGGGCGAGGGCGTGGCCCAGGAGGACCTGGGCCGGCGCACCCTCTCCGCCACCCTGCGGGTGCGCCCCGATCCCCGCACCCTGGTGGTCGACGGCCGGCTGGACGAGGTCAACCTCACCCGCCTGGCCGAGCGGCAGACGGACCGCCTGGTGATGCCCGACGCCGACCTGGCCCCGGTGCAGCTGCGCCTCACCCCGGCCAGCCCCTTCCGCCTGGACAACAGGCAGCTGACCCGGCCCGAGGCGCTGGTCGCCGATCCCGGTCTGGCCGCCCACTTCGGCCCCACGGCGGACCCGGTCCTCGCCGCCCACCAGCTCCTCGCCGACCTGGCCACGATCTACTACGACAACCCCGGGCTCGTCCGGGGGGTGGTGGCCCTCACGCCCCGCACCTGGCAGCCCAGCCGCGAGCTCCTCGACGCCGCCCTGGACGGCCTGGGCTCCAGCCCCATCCTCAGCCCGGCCACGCTGGACACGCTCTTCGACACCGTGCCCGCCTCCACCCTGGTGCGCCGGCTCGGCCCCGGCCCGGCCGAGGGCGGCGCCCTGTCGGCGGCCGCCGTCCGCTCCGCCCGCGACAGGCTCGACGCCTTCGCGCCCATCCTGGACGCCAACTCCCCACTGCTCGACGCCTACCAGGAGCTGATCCTGGTCTCGGAGTCGGCCGACCTGCGGCCCCGGCAGCGGGCCGCCTACGTGACCGGCCTCGACCGCCAGATCGATCACCAGCTCGCCCTGGTGAAGCTGCCCTCGCGGCACACCATCACCCTGACGGCGCGGACCGGTGAGATCCCCGTCACCATCGACAACGGCGCCGACCACTCCATCCACGTCGTCGTGCAGGTGGAGAGCGACAAGCTCGAGTTCCCCGCGGGAGCGGCGCGGCGCATCGACCTCACCCCCCACCGCAGCACGACCGAGAGATTTCGTGTGCGCGCCCGCGCCACCGGCGCCTTCCCGCTCAGGGTCTCGGTGGCCTCGCCGGACGGGAAGCTCGTGCTGCGCCCGTCCCACCTCACCGTCCGCTCCACGGCGGCGTCCGGGGTCGGCGTGGTGCTGTCCGCCGCCGCCGGCTTCGTGCTTTTGACCTGGTGGGCCCGCCAGCTGCTGCGCGGCCGCCGGGCCCGCAACCGCCGTCTGGTCCCGGCGTGAGCCTGGACGAAGGCGAGATCACCCCGGGGGCACCGCCGAGGCCGCTGGGCCGGTCCACGGCGGTGATGGCCCTGGGCACCCTGCTCTCCAGGCTCACGGGCCTGGGCCGGGTGGTGGTGCTCGCCTACGTGCTCGGCGCCACCCGCCTGGCCGACTCCTACAACCTGGCCAACAACACGCCCAACATGATCTTCGACCTCGTGCTCGGGGGCGTGCTGTCCGCCACCCTCGTGCCCGTGTTCGTCGAGCGCCTGGTCACGCGCGACGACGAGGAGGCGAGCGGGGCCGTCTCGGCCGTGCTCACCCTGGCCGCGGCCGTGCTCGCGGTCGCATCGGTGGCCACGGCCGTGGGGGCGCCTTGGGTGATCCACCTCTACAACGCCCTCAACCACACCGGCGCAGCCCGCGACGAGCAGGCCGTCGCCACCGTGTTCCTGATCCTCTTCGCCCCCCAGGTCGCCTTCTACGGCTTCGCGGCCCTGGCCGAGGCCGTCCTCAACGCCCGCCGGCGCTTCGCCGCCCCCAAGTTCGCGCCCGTGCTCAACAACCTGGTGACCATGGCCGTGCTGCTGGCGGCCCGGGCCACGGTGAGGGGCCTCTCCCTCCACGACGCCCGCCACCGCACCGGGCTCCTCCTGCTGCTGGGGCTGGGCACCACCGCGGGCGTGGCCCTGCAGGCCCTGGTCCTGCTCCCCGGCCCACGAGGCGGTGCGCCGCGTCGTACGCCTGTCGGGATGGACAGTCGGCTTCGTGGTCGCCAACCAGGCCGCCCTCCTCGTCGTGCTGGTGCTGGCCAACCAGACGGCCGGGGGCGTCTCCGCCTACCAGTACGCCTACCTGTTCTTCCAGCTTCCCTACGGCATCGTCGCCGTCTCGCTCATGAGCGCCCTGCAGCCCGAGCTGGCCGAGCGCTGGTCGCTGCGTGACATCGCCGGCTTCCGGCGCCAGCTGGCCCAGGGCCTCCGCCTCACCACCGCCGTGCTCGTGCCCGCGGCGGTGGGGATGGTGCTGCTGGCCCGACCCCTCATCGGCGTGGCCCTCCAGCACGGGCGCCTCGACCCCCAGGCCGCCCACACCACCGCCGTGGTCGTGGCCTGGTTCGCGGCGGGCCTGCCCGGGTTCAGCATCTTCCTGCTCCTGGTGCGCGCCTACCAGTCGATGCAGGACACGCGCACGGCCTTCGCCCTCTACCTGGTGGAGAACGGATTGAACGTCGCCCTGGCCCTGGCCCTCTACCCGGCCTACGGCGTGCGGGGCCTGGCCGCCTCCCTGGCCGCGGCGTACTCCGTGGCCGCGGTGGTGGCCGCGGCCGACCTCCGGCGGCGGACAGGTGGCCTGCGGGTGCGACCGCGGCCATGGCCGCGGTGGTGGCCCTGATCGCGGCCCGCGTGGGGTCGGCCCACGGCGCCGGTCAGGTGGCGAGAGTCGTTGCCGGCGTGGTGGCCGGTGTTACCGTGTACGGCATCAGCGCGCGTGTCCTCGGGGTCGATGAGGTGACCGCGCTCCTCAACCTGCGGAGGCGGGCAGCATGATCGGCAGTTGGCTGCTGAAGCTGGTGATCGGCATCGCCCTGCTCGGCGCCGTCGTGGTCGAGGCCGGCTCGCCCCTCGTCGTGCGAGCCCAGGTCGACGACGCGGCCCACGCCGCGGCCGACCAGGCCGCCTTCGTCCTGAAAGACAGTCACGCCACCCCTGACCAGGCGCTGGCCGCGGCCACCACCATCGCCCAGGAGAAGAGCGTGAGCCTCGTCCCCAACTCCTTCTCGGTCGACGAGCTCGGCGTGGTCCACCTGAGCGTCGAGAAGGAGGCGTTCTCCATGGTGCTCAAGCACGTCGACCAGACCAAGAGCTGGTACCGGGTGAAGGTCACCGTCACGGCCAAGCCCGCCAGGTAGGCAGGACCGGTGACCGGCGTGGGCGTCATCACCGACAGCGGCTGCGACCTGCCCCCCGGGCTGACCGATGAGCAGGGCATCGACGTGGTTCCCCTGACCATCCGCTTCGGCGAGGAGGAGCTCCTCGACCGCCGCGACCTCACACCCCAGGACTTCTGGGCCCGCTGCGCCCGCACCCCGCGACTGCCCGAGACGGCGGCACCTTCCCCGGGCGCCTTTCAGGAGGCCTACGACCGAGCTGCGGCGGCGGGCGCGACCGGCCTGGTGTGCGTCACGCTGTCCTCGGCTCTGTCGGCGACCTACCAGTCGGCCGTCACCGCCGCC
The DNA here is from genome assembly GCA_005884125.1 of Actinomycetota bacterium. GTDB lineage: Bacteria > Actinomycetota > Acidimicrobiia > Acidimicrobiales > AC-35 > AC-35. The sequence goes on from VAXP01000098.1 coordinate 30,781, forward strand.
CAGGCTGTCGCCGACCGCATCCCGGTGCGGGTCGTCGACTCGCGCTCGGTCAGCATCGGCCTGGGTTTGATGGCTCTGACCGCGGCGCGCATGGCCCGGGACGGAAAGGCCCTGGACGACGTGGCCGGTGCGGCCGAGGACCTCGTCGGTCGCACCCGCGTGTTCGGGGCGCTCGACACTCTCGAGAACCTCAAGAGGGGCGGACGCATCGGAGGCGCCGAGGCCTTCCTCGGGTCGCTGCTCTCAATCAAACCCATCATCGAGGTGCGAGACGGCGTGGTGGAGAGCGAGTCGCGCCAGCGCACCCGGGGCCGGTCGCTGCAGTACCTGGTGGCCAAGGTGCGCGAGGCCGGCGAGGTCGAGAACCTTGCCGTCATGCACGCCCGCGCCGCCGACGTGGACCATCTCCTCGATCTCCTGGGCGCCGTGTACCCCCGCGATGGCATTCTCGTGGGTGAGATCGGACCCGTCATCGGCACCCACGCCGGCCCCGGATGCATCGGCGTCGCCTTCCACGTTCCCGGATAGAGACACCCCGGCCGGGCCTGCCCTCGCAGATACGCTCGGCCCATCGACGTCACCGCCGACGAGCCCGACGACGCCGCGCTCGTCGCCGCCGCCCAGCAGGGCCAGGACGATGCCCTCGAGTCGTTGCTCCGCCGCCACCACCAACGGCTGCACGCCGTTTGCCGGCGGATGACGGGCCACGCCGCCGACGCCGAGGACGCCACCCAGGAGGCCCTCATCAAGATCGTGCGGGGCCTGCCCCGCTTCACCGGTGGCAGCGGCTTCGGCACCTGGGCCTACCGGGTGGCGGTGAACGTCTGCCTGGACGAGCTCCGCAGGCGGCGGCGCCGGCCCACCCCGGGCCTGCCCGAGGACGATGGAGCCGCCAACGGAGGGGCCACCCTGGGCGGCAGCAGACCCGCCCCGGCCCCGGTCGAGAGTGTGGTGGCCGACCGCGTCGACGTCGACGCCGCCCTGGCCCGGGTGACGCCCGAGTTCAGGGCCGCCGTGGTGCTGCGCGACCTCTGTGGGCTCGGGTACGCCGAGATCGCCGAGGTCCTCGACATCCCGCCCGGTACGGTCCGGTCCCGCATCGCCCGGGGCCGGGCCGCCGTGGCCGATCTGATGGGCGGGAACCTGAAGACACCGCCCGAGCGTCCTATCCCCAGTCCGTGACCGGCGATCGAGGCAGCCGCGCTATGAGGACAGCCCTCCGGTGAGCACCTTGCATCCCGACGACGAGCTCCTCAGCGCGGCGCTGGACGGGGAGGAGGAGGCCGCCGCGGCCCACGCCCGGACCTGTCCCGTCTGCCGGGGCCGCATGGCCAGCCTGCAGGCCGCCGCCCAGGCGGTGGGGGAGCCGGTGGCCCCCGTCGCCGCCCCGGTTCGCGACGCGGCCGTGGCCCGGGCCATCAGGGAGGTCAGGGCCGCGGCCTCGGGCCCCTCTCCGGCCCACCGGGCGCCCCGCCCCCGCGCCCTACGCAGGTGGGCCCCCTGGGTCGCCGCCGCCTCTGCCGCCGCTGCCGCCGCCGCCGTCGCCATTCCCGTGGTCATGACCCGCGTCTCGTCGCACCCGCTGTCGGCCAGCCGGGCCCTCAAGTCGCCCAGCTCGGCGTCGCCGCCGGTGATGGACGGGGGAGACCTGGGATCCCTGTCCGATCAGGTCGTCCTCCGCGACACCGTGCGCCATCAGCTCGACGCCGCTGCCGGAGCGGGGACGCCGGCCCAGGCGGCTGCGCCCAACCAGAGCGGTCCGCCCAACCAGAGCGGTCCCGCCACCGGCAGCCCTTCCGGCTCCGCCGGTGGGGCCGGCCCATCGGGCCCGGCCCGGTCGGCCACGGCTGGCGCGGCCGCGGGCGCGGGCGCCAACCCCTCGCCCGCGTCCAGCAGCCAGTGCCGGGGCCCGGCCCAGCAGTACGGCGGCGCCGGCCTGGGGACCCTGGTGTACGCGGCCGCGGTGCGCTGGCAGGACGCTCCGGCCGAGGTTCTCGTGTTCCGGGTCCCGGGCGGCAGCCTGGGCTACCGCCTCTTCGTCATGGCCCGGGACGGGTGCCAGCTCCTCGTCGTGCAGAGCTTCTGACCCACACCGCGGCGGTGGCCGCTCCCAGCCCGGCCGCCACCACCCCACCCGAAGGGAAGCCGGTGCCCCGGTGGCGCACCGAGATGAACCCGGCCCAGATCAGGCCCCCGGACGTCAGCAGCGCGCTCAGGGCCGCGACACGGGCGGTGCCGGCCCGGCCCACGGCCACCACCACCTCCGCGATCACCACACCGAAGAGGAGCCCGGCGATGAACGGCGTGGCCCCCCGGAGCTCGTACTCGCCCAGTATCAGCGCACCCAAGGCGGCCGCGGCCGCTCCGGCGAGGACCGAGGCAAGCTGGCGCACCGGTCGGCAAGGGTAGTGTCGGGGCATGGCCCAGACCCGCTCTGCGGTGGCTCTCGGCGACTCGGCAGGGGCGTCTCCGCCCGCCACCACGGACCGGGACTGGCCCGCCCAGGCGGCCGGTGTCATCGAGTCGGTGGTCACGACCATCCGCGATCGGTCGGTGGCCCCCCTGGAGGCCGTCGCCCGCGTCCTCGTGTACGGACTGCTGGCCGCGCTCGTCAGCTCCGTCCTCCTCGTGCTCGTCGCCGTGGCCGTCGTCCGGGTCCTGGTCGTCTACGTCCCGCCCCACCGGGCCTGGTTCGCCGATGCCGTCCTGGGCGGGTTCTTCAGCCTGCTCGGCCTGATCCTGTGGTCCCGGCGCCGTCCCCGTAAGGCCAGGGCCCGTTGACCACGTCGCCGGCTGGACAGGGAAGCCCGCCTATCGAGGTGGTGATCGTGGGCTCGGGGCCGGCCGGCCTGACGGCGGCGATCTACACGGCCAGGGCCAACCTGCATCCGCTGGTGATCGAGGGAGAGCCGTCCTCCGACAGCGACCAGCCGGGCGGCCAGCTCATGCTCACGACCGAGGTCGAGAACTACCCGGGGTTCGAGGACGGGATCATGGGCCCCGAGCTCATGGCCCGCTTCCGGGGCCAGGCCGCGCGCTTCGGCGCCGGGTACCTCACGGCGAAGGCTTCGCGCGTCGACTTCTCGGCCCGTCCCTTCGGGATCTGGGTCGGTGACCCGGAGACGCCCGAGCCCACCTACCGGGCCCGAAGCGTGATCGTGGCCACGGGCGCCCGGTCCCTGATGCTGGGCCTGCCCTCTGAGGCACGCCTGCTCGGACACGGCGTGTCCACCTGCGCCACCTGCGACGGCTTCTTCTTCAGGGGGCAGCACATCGCCGTGGTCGGGGGTGGCGACTCGGCCATGGAGGAGGCCATCTTCCTGACCAAGTTCGGCGAGAGGGTCACCGTCATCCACCGGCGCAAGGAGCTGCGGGCCTCGAAGATCATGCAGGACCGGGCCTTCCGCAACCCCCGCATCGACTTCATGTGGGACGCCCAGGTGTCCGACGTCCTGGGCGAGCGGTCGGTGGAGGGTGTGCGCATCAAGAACGTCGCCACGGCCGAGGAGTCCACCCTCCCCGTCACCGGTCTCTTCGTGGCCATCGGGCACGCCCCGAACACCGACCTGTTCCGGGGTCAGCTCGACATGGACGAGAACGGCTACCTCGTCACGCACGGCGGGGCCCGCACCAACGTGGAGGGGGTGTTCGCCTGCGGCGACGTGCAGGACCACGTCTACCGCCAGGCCGTCACCGCCGCCGGGTCCGGCTGCATGGCCGCCATCGACGCCGAGCGCTGGCTGGACGCCACCTCCGACAGCTGAACGTGCGGCGCCGGCCCGGCCCGCGGTTGGACACCGGGGCCCGCGGGGCACCGCGTCCGGGGCCGGGCCAGGTACTGTCGTGCTCTGCGTCCGCGGGGCGAGCCAGCCACCCCTGCCAGCCGGAATGGCCAGCCGCACGTGGACGTTGTGAGCTGCACAGGAGCTCACCGAGACCCGCAAGGAGCCACCGTGGCCGATGGAATCCTCACTCTCAGCGACAACACCTTCGAAGAGGAGGTGAAGACGGCGGATGTCCCTGTGCTGGTGGACTTCTGGGCGGAGTGGTGCGGTCCTTGCAAGATGATCGGGCCCCTGCTCGAGGAGATCGCCGTCGAGCACATAGGCCGGCTGCGCATAGCCAAGCTCAACGTCGATGAGAACCTGGAGACGGCCCGGCGCTTCGAGGTGATGAGCATTCCCACGATGATCCTGTTCAAGGACGGCGACGTGCGGTTGCGCATCGTGGGCGCCAAGGGGAAGGGCCAGCTCCTCCAGGAGCTCCAGGCATTCCTGTAGGGCCGAAGGCCGAGGCCGCTTCCACGCCTGCCTCCCCCGGTGCCTCCCAGGGCGGGGGTGGGTCGCCGCTTGGCCCGCAGCCCGGGCTACCGCTCGGTCCCGGATCCCGCGGCGATGCCGTTCGCGACATCCAGCGGCGCCTGACCGCGCTGGGGCACGTCCCCGGGGGCGACGCCCCCGGGCACTACGGCGAGGGCACGACCGCGGCGGTGCGGTCCTTCCAGACCCAGCGGGGCCTGCGCATCGACGGGCTTTGCGGTGCGCAAACCTGGTCGGCGCTGGTCGAGGCCGGCTACCGCCTGGGCCAGCGGCTCCTGTACCGGCGGACCCCGATGCTGCGGGGCGACGATGTGGCCACCCTGCAGCGGCGCCTCGGCGGCCTGGGTTTCGACGCGGGGAGGATCGACGGAATCCTGGGCGACGGCACCGCCGCGGCCCTCGTGGACTTCCAGCGCAACGCCGGGCTCACCGTGGACGGTATCTGCGGGCCGGCCACCGTCGCCGCCCTGGAGCGGCTCAGCACGCCGGGTCGGGACGAGGAGCCGGTGGCAGGCCTGCGCGAGCGCGAGCACCTCCGCGGCGCGCCCCGCGACCTGGCCGAGCGGCGGGTGGCGGTGGGACACGAAGGGGGACTGCCGGCCCTGGTGACGGCTGCGACCCGGGCCCTGGCCCAGGAGGGGGCCCGGCCCCTGGTCCTGGCCGACCCCGACGGGTCCCGCCAGGCCGCGGAGGCCAACCTGGCCGGGGTCGAGGTCTACCTGGGCCTGCGCCTCGACCCCCACCGTGAGGGCTGCAGCACCTGCTACTACTCGGGCTATCGATACGAGTCGGCCGGGGGGCGCCGGCTGGCTGAGCTGTTGCAGTCGGCGCTCACCCAGGTGCTCCACAGCCCCGATCTCGGGAGCCGGGGCATGAGCATCCCCATCCTGCGGGAGACGCGCATGCCTGCGGTGGTCTGCGAGCTGGGCCCCGGGACCACGGTGGTCGAACACAGCCACGAGATCGCCATCGCCCTGGTGAGGGCGCTGGCCCGGTGGACGGCCGCCCCCTGCGACTGAGCGGGCGGAAGGGGCGGCTCACCCGCTCCATTTTCACTCAGCGTGTCGATCAAGGCACACAGCGTCGCGACTCGGATGCCGCAGGCTCCAGGAACTGGAACTACACTCCAGGTATTCACAGTGTTCTGCACAGCCTGTGGACGAAACGTCAATCCCTGGTTCAGGGTCCCTGTTCCTCAGGTTGAGGTGGCTCGGTCATAACCCGGTAGATGCGCTCCAGGTCTTCGAGGGTGGCGAAGTCGATGATGACGCGGCCCTTCTTGGCGCCCATGTCCACCCTGACCCTGGTGTCGAGATGAGCGGACAGCAACTCCTCCAGCTCCAGGAGACCGGGGGCCCTCAGGCGACGGGGGGAGCGCGGCGAGCCGGGATCGACGTCGCCCGGGGTGGGAGCGGCCTCGTTGCGGGCCCTCACGGCGTCCTCGACGGTTCTCACCGACAGGTTCTCTGACAGGATGCGCTTGGCCAGCGACTCCTGGAAGGCCCGGTCGGGGGTGCCGAGAAGGGCACGCGCGTGACCGGCTGACAGTTGCCCGTCCGCGACCATACGCTGCACGTTGGCGGGGAGCTGGAACAGCCTCAGCGTGTTCGTCACCGCCGCCCGGCTCTTGCCCACCCTGGTGGCGACCTCGTCGTGGGTGAGGCCGAGGTCTTCGATGAGCTGCTGATAGGCGGCCGCCTCCTCCAGGGCGTTGAGGTCCTGACGGTGGAGGTTCTCGACCAGTGCCTGTTCCAGGGCCCCGGCGTCGTCGGCCACCCGAACCAGGGCTGGAATGGTCTGCAGGCCCGCCCGGCGTGCCGCCCGCCACCGACGCTCGCCCGCGATGAGCTCGAAGTTCCCCTCGCCGAGCTCTCTCACCAGCACGGGCTGGAGGATGCCGACCTCCCGGATGCTGGCGGCCAGCGAAGCCAGGCTCTCTTCGTCGAAGTGCTCCCGGGGCTGTCGCCGGTTGGGCTCGATGCTTGCCACCGGGAGCTCCTGGAGCTGCGAGCCCTGCTCACCCATGACCTCGGTGGGGATGAGGGCGCCCAGGCCCTTACCTAACCCGCTGCGGCGCGCCACCGCTCACCTCCTTTGCCAGCTCGCGGTACGCCAGGGCGCCCCGCGAGGAGGGATCGAACACTATGATGGGCTGGCCGAAGGACGGGGCCTCGGAGAGCCTCACGCTCCTGGGCACCACGTTCCGGCACACCTTGGCCCCGAAGTGGGTGCGCACCTCGTTGGCCACCTGCTCGGCGAGCTTGGTGCGTGCGTCGTACATGGTCAGGATGATGGCGCTCAGCTCCAGACGGGGGTTGAGGTTGCCCTTGACCAGGTTGATGTTCCGAAGCAGCTGTCCCAAGCCCTCGAGCGCGTAGTACTCGCACTGGATGGGCACCACCACCTCGCCGGCGGCAGCCAGACCGTTGACGGTTATGAGGCCCAGCGAGGGAGGGCAGTCGATGAGAACGAAGTCGAAGTCGTCCCCCAGACCCTCGATGGAGCGACGGAGCTTCAGCTCCCGGGAGAAGGCGGGAACGAGCTCGATCTCCGCGCCGGCCAGGTCGATGGTGGCGGGCACGACGAAGAGATTTCGAACCGCCGACGGCTCGATGGCGTCCTCAATCGGGGTATCCCGCATGAGCACGTCGTAGACCGACGCGGTCAGATTTCGGGGGTTGATACCCAGGCCGGTGGTGGCATTGCCCTGGGGATCGAGGTCGACCACCAGGGTCCGGTAGCCCATCTCGGCGAGACCCGCCCCCAGGTTGACGGCCGAGGTCGTCTTGCCTACTCCTCCCTTTTGGTTGGCGATGGCGATGACCCGCGGCAAGGGACGGGCGAATGAACCCGGCTCGGGATACTCGATCGCGGGCGCCCGAGAGGCCTGACTCGAGCCGTCGGGAGACGGCCTGGGCCGTTCCTCGATGTCCTCAGGCCTAGGCAGAGCCGCGGACGAGTTCCTGCTGGCGGGCTCCGATTCGGAGCCTGGGGACGGGCGGACGTCGGTTCCACGTGGAACTGGGTCCTCCCCCGGCGAGGTTGGTTCGGTGGCCTCGGCCGTTGAGAGCCCCGGTTCACCGTCCGGTGTTCCTGAGGCGCTATCCGACCCTTGCACCGCCTCCAGATCCCGGAGGTGCTCGAAGATCGCCCGCCCCCGATCCGTGAGGTCGGGGGAATCATCCACGGCGTCCCATCCTCCCTGCGCCGCCGGGCCCGGGTCAAGGACCATCTCCACATCCTCTACAACTTCCTGTGGCTCGTCCGCCGACTGTCCGTCTGTGACGCCGCGTCGTCGGGCCCTCCTGCGCCATGGCCGCAGCACATCAAGCCACGAGGACCTGTCGACCGGAGGGGTGGGAGCCGAGCCATCAGAGCGCCGGGCGGGGGAAGCGCGCATAGTTCTCTGTTTCTCTTCTTTTCGTGCTCACCGCCCGTACTCCTGCATCCGCAGGCAGAGATATCCACAGGCCTTTGAATTTTGGGCCTGGATGGGCACAGGACTGACGCCAACCACCTCGACACCCCCTCTGGGAGCTGCGGCTCCGAGCCTCAGCAACGCGGCGGCAGGGGGCGGCAACGACGGCGATCACCCGCCTCACGGTCCGGGTCGGGCGACGGCCGGGTGGCCCCGGTCGCAGAATGACGCTCGAGGCGCCATTCGGAGCCCCCGGACAGGGCCACCCGTGGGAGGGTGACTGCTTCGACCGGGCCCCAGCGCTCGAGCGCCCGTGGGCCTCGGGCCCCTCAGCCGCGATCCCCATGCACGTGGCCGCCGCCGCGTGCGGGCATCCCGGCCCGTTTGACAACAGCGGTGCAAGCCCGCTGCCGAGGGCCTTTGCAGAGTGGGGCTCGGTGCCGCCGGCTGGCCCCCCGGCGGCCGAGTCGGAGCCCATCGCCCGGGTCCGAGCTGAGGGGTCGGGGCGGGGGAGATCGGGTGGTGTCGTCGACCTTGCACCCCAGCGACTCTGGCAGCCGACCGGCTTCTCCCCGTCCCCGTTCTCTCGAGGGCGGGGGGTCAGCGATCGTATGGCCGAGATCCAGAGCAATGGCGCTTCCCAAGATTGGCGGCCATGAGGGAGCCCGTCGCCGGAGTTCTGACCCGTCGCCGTGCCTGCCGGGCGGATGAGACGGCCTCGGCGGGCCCATGTCGATCGCCAAATGGACCGGCCGGGGATCCGGGCAGGCGGTGTCAAGGCGGGTCCGTGCGCGGTTCCGGTTCCACACGGACAGGTGCTGAGGAGTCTCGCGAAGGATGGGCCGGACCCACCCATCTCGCCCCTCCACCAGGCTGACGTCGGTGATCGACCCCGCGCCTGAGCCGGTCACGACTCGTCGCTCCAAGGGGAGACCCGAGGGGGAACGGGACCCGAGGGGGGGAGGGACCCGAGGTGCCGCTCGGCTAGATCCCGAGACGTCGGCCCACGACCTCCGAGGCAGCCGCGGGCGCCACGTGAAACCACGGCCGGTTCCAGGTGCCGACCCGCGACCTCTCGGACTCGGCGCCATCGCTGAGCGCGGCATCGTCGTCTCCCGGCGAGGTGCCGAGCCGCCGCAGGTCTCGGACCACCTCCGCCCGGTGGCCAGCGAGGCGATCGGCCCAGACGCCGGCCCACAGGACGGACGCCTGACCGACGATCGCCGATCCGGGGTTCGCCACTCCCCAGTGGAACCCACGCCGGAGTCGGTGAGGGGACCGCCTCGGCCCTGGCCGCGCCGGCCGCTCCGAGCTCGCCGCCTGGCACAGACAGGTCGATGGTTGCGACTCTCCCCACCGGGGCTCGCCGTGAGACACGAACACACACGACCCGGACCCACCCTTCCAGAGGGCAGGGCGCCAGCGCCGGACGTGCGCAGCGCCCGGCCCGGCGTCCCGCGAACTCGTTGGCCGTTGGCGCCATGAGAACTGGGTCGGGGACGGGGACAAGGGTCCTGGACCCGAGAGGGAATCGGGAAGCGGGCGGCAGGATGCCCGGCGTGTGTTCAACATGAAACATCGACCAGACCTCAGCGTTCCCCGGCCGAGGTCCCGATCCTGAGACCGATAGCCGAATGGCCCCGATGAATCGGGCCCCGTGGTTCATCCAAACAGCCCGCAATGCTCGCCCACCGCGACTGTCTACCGCCCCTACTGCTTTCCGACTCAGGTGCGATCGTGGTCGTGGCCGGTGCCGAAGCACGCCTTTGGCCAAGACCCTGCGGGCACGGGAGGTTGCTCGGGCTCCGGCATCCCATGGCGGCCCGTTGCGGTCAGCTCCGCCGCACATGGGTCGGGCTGGGGTGGGGCTCAATGCCCTGGCCGGCCATAGAGAGCGGGCCGATCCGCGTGTCCTCTCCATCCACGGCATCGGCCTCATCCACGGCATCGGCAATTCGTGGGTCTGACCGTGGGTCAAGACCCTCGCCGTGACAGGGCGGGGGGTCGCCCCGCATGACCGGCCCGGAGGAGGTGAGGGGTGGCGACCGGCCTGCAGTCGTTACGCCACCCCAAGTGACAGTGGCCATGCGCAGGCGGGAGGCTCGGGGGCGTCCCCTGGCCGCAAGGCCACGCCCGAGGATCGACCCCAACCGGCTGAGAGTCGACCCACGACGATCTCGAGCCAACAGATGTGGCGCCAGCTTCGGAATGGAATCTGTCCCGCACGAGTTGTTGTTCGAGCCGTTGGGCCAATGCCCCCGCTCGGCTTCACCTTCGAGCCGGCTCGGGTGCCTCGTCGGCTCTCGTGCACAGCCCGATGACAAAGGGCGCGCCGTCGAGTTCCCCGCCCCTTTGGAGAGCACGGAGCCCAGGCGGCCTGTTCATGACGGAACGTCGGAGGGAGAGCCGGTGCCGCCCCTCTCATCCAGTGGAGCACGCGCTCGTCGACGAAGATCCGACCACCTGGGACGCCAACCCACGGCTGGAGGAGCTCGTCCAGCCGGGCGTCTGACGTCGGGATCCACCCCCGATCTCTTGTCGACCAGACCCCGTCAGGGCCGCGGGCGGCGGACGGCGTGGACGACCGGTGGGCTTCGACCAGGACTGCGGCGGGCAGCTGCTCCGGCCTCTTCTCCCGTTTGGCACCCGCCTATCCGGGCGGCGCGCGATTACCGAGCCCACCACGGGCCGCCCCGAGCTGAGCTCCGCCAGGAGCATGGGACCACCCTTCCGCCAGCCATGGGACCGCCCCGCCACCAGTGAGGCAACCTGGTGTCCGCGGGCGCCGGTCCGCCCGGCCGGGCCACTCGCCGCCATCGGTGCGCGGATCGGAGAAGCGCCGTGGCCTTCATGGAGGTGCGCGTGCTGGAGGTGCAGGAGGTGCTCCGGCTTAGGTGCGGGCGAGGGGCCTGCGAACGTGGGGCGGCTGCAGCCGTGGATCGGCAGGACGGCTCGGCGGGCTCGGCGCTCCATTCGGGCCGTCGATGGAGCGGGCCCGAAGCGGGCAGGGTCGAGCAGAGCATCTCGACGACTCGTCATGGCCAGGGTGGTGGAGGCGGCCCCAATGCAGGACGGAGACTGCCCGGCTTGGCGGGCCCCTCGAGGCCAGCGGGAACAGATCGCGGGCTGGATCGGCGACTAGGCCATCACGGTGACAGAGGTCCGGGACCCTCTGACCCGCCGAGCTGGGGTCGTGCCGCCCGCAACGCAAGAGCTTCTCTCGGGTCCCCGGGAGCTCGATGACGACCTCCGGCCGCAACCCGCTCTCAGGCCTGCCGCTCACCCCCCGGGGGGGCGGCCAACGAATTGGTCTCCTGGACCCAGCGCCGGGCCTCGGCCACGGTGCCGGCGGTCAGCCGGGACAGCTCTGGCGCCGCCGACGTTTCCCCTCTCGAGCGCCGCCCGCTCGGTGATGACTCCGGCCGCTACCCTCCGGGGTCTGACGACGGGAACCCCGCCGACTGGACACGGGAGGGGTTCCGCTGACCGCCATCGAGAGTGCCGTCCTTTCCAGCAGCCACCCGTGAGCGGCAAGTCTCGTCCCGATCTCCCAGTCGCCCGGCTCCCCTCGTCTTGGGGTTCCGCTCGCTCCACATCTCGGGTCTGCGCCTCACTCCGACCAGGACCCGGTCACACACGAGTGTTCTTGTTCAGGTGTGAAAGGAAGCACCGCGGGTAGGGAGCGCCTGCGGCAGTACGCGACCTCGTTCCACGTGGAACCGATCAGACCTCACGGCGGCGCGGCTGTGTCACGCGCCACCGCGGGATCAGAACAGGGGGCGCTTGGACGGCACGCCGGTACGCCTCGAGTAGCGTTCGGGGCAGGGTTCGCGCTGCACCAGAACTCGGAACAGAGCCTCCTCCGACCTCCGGGTGCCGGCGTCTGTCAGGCCGAGCAGTGCCACTCCAGAGGCGGGCCATCGCGATGAGTCCGCGGGTTCATCCCGCCTCCCTTCTCTGGCCGGATTCGCGGGCGAGACCCCGGGGGGCTCCGAGACCACCAGGCGTCCTCCCACGCATAGAAAAGGCGAGCTGCACTCGGCCGTGATGGCTGGTCGCCCAAAGCTTCTCGCCACCACCAAGGGGAACTGGCCCCGCAGGCCGGGATCCCTCCCGGCCTCCTCCGCCCTGGCGCACAGCACCATCGCCCGGGGTGCGAGGCCGAGCTCTGCCACGGTCTCCCTCAGGAACTCGGTCCGCCTGTGGCTGCTGTCCAACAGGACAGCCTCGGCGCGCGGCCATGTGGCGAGAAGCGCCAGCCCGGGGATGCCACCGCCGCTACCCAGATCGAGGAAACGCTCGACCTGACCTCCAGCGGCCTCCCCGAAGCCTCGAGCGTGGCGAACGTGATCGCTCACCGATGCCGGACCGAGGAACCCTCTGGCCTTGGCCCGGGCGAGGATGGCGAGGAGGGGGTCGGCTACCGGCTCGGAGATGTCACGACGCCCATCTGGAGGAACCGGGGCGGCGGCTCGCCCGGAGTCAGCTCAGCCCGAGGGCAGGATGACGACTCGACGGCGGGGCTCCTCGCCCTCCGAGGTGGTGGTCACACCGTCGATGGTGTTGATGAGATCGTGGACGATCTTGCGGTCGGCGGGCTGCATAGGCTCGAGCACCCGCCGGGTCGCCGTCGACAGAACCTCTTCCGCCACTTCCTGGGCGAAACGCTCCAGGGCCGCCTTGCGCTTCTCCCGATAGCCTGCCACGTCGACAAGCAGGCGTCCGTTGTGCCCGCCGGTCTGACGCTGGACGACGGTGCGGGTGAGCTCCTGGACTGCCTGGAGGGTGGCCCCCTTGGGGCCGATGAGGAGGCCCAGGTCCTCTCCCGTGATGGCGAGCTCGACCGTTTCCTCGTCCACCTGCCTTATCTGGACATCGCTCCCGCCGGCGTCGAATTGGTCGAGCAAGCCAACCAGGAACTGGCGGGCCACCTCTCCCTGCTCGTCGAGGGGTACGTCCTCGTTCATCGTCATGTCCTCCTCCCCTGCGGCCCGAGCAGCCTCGCCTCGGCCCCGGCCGGACCGGCCTGCCGAGGGCTCAAGGCGCTCTCCTCGCTCGTCGTCGGCTCTGCCCGCTCCCACAGCGGCGCCCCGGCCGGCCGCGCCGCCGGAGGCACCCGTGCGCCGGCCTCGGCTCCCTGATCGTCGACGGCCCGAGGTTTGGCCCTCGCCTCGGCCCGGCTCGTCACTGGCAACCGTGGCCCGTGGGGCCGCCGCTCTTCCGGTCGACAGGACCTCACCGTCATCCGCGTCCTGCCCGGACGACTCGTCCGCTGTGCTCCCGCCGGATGCTCTCGACCGGCCGCCACGTGAACCCTCGCCCCGGGCCCGACCGCGCCGACCCTCCTTGGCCCTGGGCCTGGTCGGGCGGACCCTCGCCCGCACCCGCGCCTCGGCCCTGAGGCGCCCGAAGAGCCCGCTCTTGGGTTCGGCCAGGATCTCGAACTCGGCATCGTGCTCGTCCACTCCCAGCTGATCAAGCGCGGCGTCCTTCGCCTCGGCGACCGTGCGGCCCGTAGTCTCGACCCACTCCATGGCTCAGTGATCCTTGCGGGGGCTCAGCGTCCCCTCTTGGAACGACGCCTCCCGGATCTACCCCTGCCCCGGGCGCCATCTCGCGAACCATTACCCGTAGGTGGCGTCCCCGGGCCGCGACCGGCGCCGTTGCCGCCGCCGGAGCGCGGAGACGCGCCGGTGGTGTCACCGGTCCCAGTCGAGCGCGGTGGCGCGCCGCTGTCGCCGGCACCGCCTCCAGCCCGTGGCCCTCGACCGGAGTCTTGACTGGGGCGTTTGGGCGGCGCCGGCCTGGGTTGCTTGGTCATCCCGGCGGTGGCCGCCAGGGCAGGATCCAATCGGTACATGAGGTCCTGCTGGGCGATGCGGAAGAGGGTGGAGACCAGGAAGTAGACGTTGAGGCCGGCGGAGAAGATGAAGGCCCAGACACCGAACAGCAGCGGCATGATCTTGGTCATCATCTGGGCCTGAGGGTTGGCCTGCGCCGTCTGCGGGTTGCGGCCCGTCATCTGCCGCTGGTTGTACCACTGCGTGACGAATACCAAGACGGCAATGACTAGAAATGGTAATGCCGTCGCCACCCCGTGCTTGGACAGCGCCTTGCTGGCAGAGTCTTCTAGGTTGATGCCGAAGGCCCGCATGTGGTGCTGGTGGACCAGGCTCTTGTAGAGCTTGCTGGCGTGGGAGATGTACTTCGGGTCGAACCCCGCCGCTGATCCCTTGGGCGCGTGGGTGAGGCCCCGGAGGACGGCGAACATGATGAAGAACACCGGGAGCTGGAGGAAGGTCGGCAGGCAGGACGTGACCGGGTTGACCTGGTGCTCCCGGTACAGCGCCATGGTCTCCTCGTTGAGCTTCTGGCGATCGTTCTTGTGCTTCTGCTGCAGCTTCTTGATCTCGGGCTGCAGCGCCTGCATGGAGATCATCGACCGGGTGCTCTTCCACGTCAGAGGAGCGAGGACGACCATGACCGTGATGGTGAGCAGGGAGATGGCCACCGTGTAGTTGGGGATCAGCCCGTAATAGAAGGCGATCAGACCGGCCAGGCCCTTGAAGAGCGCGTCAAACGGGTTCATGCAGGATCCTCACTCGGGGACGGGGTCGGCCCCGAAGGGGCCCCAGGGGTGGCAACGGGCCAGGCGGCGGGCGGCGAGCCAGCTGCCTCGGGCCGCGCCGTGACGCTCGATGGCTTCTATGGCATAGGCGGAGCAGGTGGGCCAGTAGCGGCAGGGCGAGGGCCGTTGGCCCCTCAACAACTGGTAGGCCCGCACCGCCGTCACCAGGACTCGGGCCACCGGGCCGGGGCGGGCGGGGCCTTCCGGGGCGACGGCTGGCCGGGCGGGCGCGGGGGAAGGCGGCGAGTCGATCACTGCCGTTGCCTGTCCGGCAGTCGTGCCACCGCCTCCAACGCCTCCCACAGGGTTTCCCTCAACTCTCCGAACGGAAGCCGGGCCGCCTCCGGGCCGGCGCCGACGAGGTAGGCACCGGACCGCAAGGCACCGGCGGTGGCCACGACGGCACGTAGGCGACGCCGCAATCGATTGCGGGCGACCGCCGTCCCGGCCCGCCGCCCGACTGCGTAGGCGAACCGCGGCGGCGTACCGGAATCTCCGCTCAGGAAGGTTACCGTGATCGGTCCCCGGCGTAGGTATCGACCGCTGACGCGCAGTGCCTCGAACGTCCTGCGGTCGCGGATGCGCCAGATGCGGCGTCTCCCGGCGATCCCGGTCTGCTGGGGCGAGGCGTCGGCCGGGCCGCCTCGGTGGTTGCTCAGCCCGCCAGGCGGTGGCGGCCCTTGCGCCGGCGCGCCTGGAGAATGGCTCGGCCCGCCCGTGTCGACATGCGATGGCGGAAGCCATGGTTCTTCGCCCGCTTGCGCGTGTTGGGTTGGAAGGTGCGCTTCACTCATCGCCTCCTCGGCCCCTCTCCTGGGGGCCGGCAGCGCGAACGCAGGCCGGCGCCGGCCGGTCCGCTCCAGGCTAGAGGGAGGGTGTCGGGCACGCCACTCCGGCGCGGGTGGAGCGCGACGGTGACCTTGGTCACGTCCAAGCGGTCATCTTGTCCTCGTTGGCCCAGGTGAGGACGTTTTCCACGACACCTAGTGCGCCTCCGCACCCTCGGTGGTACGGTCGCCGTCCCACGTCGGCAGGACGTTCGAGGAATCAGTCCGTTGCCCTTCTTCCCCAGGGCCGGCGCAGTTGTGGACAACCCACGTCTGATCGGAAGGCAGCCGGAGGCGGTGATCCACAGACTGTGGATCACCGTGTGGACACAGCCTGGATGGGGAGGCAGATGCGCTGGTGACGGAGGCGGAACGTCTGTGGATTCTCTGTTCCCAGGCCCTGCGCAGCCAAGTGGCCGAAGCCACCTGGAAGACATGGTTCGAAGCCATCAGCCCGCTGAGGGTGGATGACGACGCCCTGGTGCTGGGCGTGCCGTCCTCGCTTGCAAAAGAGCGCATCGACGGTCGCTATCTGCCCCTCGTGCAGGACGCTCTGACCGGGGCGGCAGGCTCCCACCTCGACGTCCACATCGAGGTCCAACCGGCAACGGTGCAGGTGAGCGACCCCGACGGCCACCCTGCCGGCCTCCTCGGCGGAGCCAGCTGGACCGAATCGGCGTCTCCGCGGTCCACCCGCGCGCCCGAGGCGGCCGTCTCCGTACTCGACGAGGCCCCGCTGAACTTCCGCTACACGTTCGACGCCTTCGTCACCGGAGCCTCCAACCGCTTCGCCCACGCCGCGGCCCTGTCGGTGGCGGAGACCCCGGCCAAGTCCTACAACCCGCTGTTCATCCACGGCCGGGCTGGGCTGGGCAAGACCCACCTCCTGCACGCCATCGGCAACTACGTGCGAGAGAACTTTCCTGCTCGCCACGTGCGGTACGTCTCCACCGAGACGTTCATGAACGAGTTCGTGGACGCCATACGCACCAACGCCACCACCGCCTTCAAGCGGCGCTATCGGGAGTGCGACGTGCTCCTCATCGACGACATCCAGTTCATGGAGAACAAGGAGGGTCTGCAGGAGGAGTTCTTCCACACCTTCAACTCCCTCTACGGCGCCTCCAAGCAGATCGTCATCACCTCGGACCGGCCCCCCAAATCGATCGCCACCCTGGAGGATCGCCTCCGGAGTCGCTTCCTGTCGGGACTCATCACCGACGTCCAGCCCCCCGAGCTCGAGACCCGCCTCGCCATCCTGCGCAAGAAGGCCGAGGGTGAGCGCACCACCGTGCCCGACGAGGTGCTGGAGTTCATCGCCACCCACGTGAAGGACAACATCCGCGAGCTGGAGGGCGCCCTCATCCGCGTGTGTGCTTACGCCAGCCTCAACGTCGAGCCCCTGACCATCGAGCTGGCCGAGCAGGTCCTGTCCGACCTGGTGGTCAACAACGCCCCCAGGGTCGTCACACCCCAGCGCATACTCGAGGCCACAGCCAAGATGTTCGGCTTCAGCATCGAGGAGCTGTGCGGGACAAGCCGGCGCCGGCCGCTGGTGGCGGCCCGCCAGGTGGGCATGTACGTCTTCCGGGAATTGACGGATTTCAGCTATCCGGCCATCGCACGGGAGTTCGGAGGCCGGGACCACACCACGGTGATTCACGCCGTGGAGAAGATCTCCGCCCTCATGAAGGAGCGACGCCAGATATACGACCAGGTCACCGAGCTCACCCACATGATCAAAAGCGGTGACTGACCGGTGGGACGGCATGGGACAAGCTGTGGGCACAGGAGGGTTTCGAGGTGGATGGCGGGACCTCTTCCACCGCGGCGGGCACGCGGCTCCCCTCTGTCACGCCCGCCCTGTGCGATCCTGGATTACAAGACAGAATATTTTTTTGTGTTCTAACCAGCCATGATGCCGGCGCGTCCACAATCCACAGCGCCTACTACCGTCTCTGAAAGACATACCTATCAAGAAGAAGAGGAGCGACCGACGGTGAAGTTCCGCTGCGAGCGTGACGTCTTGGTGGAGGCGCTCGGAACAGCCGGAAGAGCCGTGGCCAATCGGGGCGGCGCCCTCCCGGCTCTCTCCGGGATCCGCCTCGAGGTGACGGGAGACGTGCTCCACCTGGCGGGAAGCGATCTCGACCTGACCATTCAGGCCGAGACACCCGTGGCCGGCCTGGTGGACGGCGTGGTCGTGGTGCCGGCCAGACTCGGGATCGAGATAGTGCGCTCCCTGGACCCCGGCGCGGTCACGGTGGAGGGCGATGACGACGAGGTCCGCATCGCCTCGGGCCGGTCCCACTTCGTGGTGCGCACCCTCCCCGTGGGGGACTTTCCTCGCCTTCCCGCTCCCGCCGGCGAGGCCGTCAGCCTCCAGGCCAGCGAGTTTGCCGAGGCTCTGCGCCAGGTGGTGAGGGCGGCGTCGACCGACGACGCCAGGCCCATGCTCACCGGCGTGCTGCTGGCAGCCGAGGAGGGTGGGCTTCGGCTGGTGGCCACGGACTCGTACCGGCTGGCGGTTCGGGACCTGCCCGGCGCCACCGTGCTGCGGGAGGGCCAGCGGGTCCTGGTCCCGGCCAAGGCTCTGGCCGAGCTCCAGCGCCTCCTGGCCGGCGCCGAGCAGGTGGTTCTCCGTCTGGCCGACCACGACGCCGCCTTCGAGCTCGGTCCCGTCCGCCTGACCACCCGGCTCATCGAGAGCGAGTTCCCCAACTACCGCCAGCTCATCCCCGCCAGCTATCCCAACCGGCTCAGGGTGGGCCGGGAAGCCCTTCTCGACGCCGTGCGCCGGGTGAAGCTCCTGGTCAGGGACAACACCACGCCGGTGAGAATCACACTCCGGGCCGAGGGCATCGAGCTCACCGTGGTGACCCAGGAGGTCGGGCAGGCGACCGAGGACGTGGATGCCAAGTATGAGGGAAGCGAGATGACGGTGGCCTTCAACCCCGCGTACCTCATCGACGGCATCGAAGCCATCACCGGCGACGAGGTGCTGCTCGAGACCCTCGACGCCCTCAAGCCGGCCACCATCCGAGCCACCGATGCCTCCGAGTACCTCTACCTGCTGATGCCCGTGCGGGTGTCGTGACCGGCCGGGAGCCGGGCTGTGCGGCTCACCAACCTGTGGCTGCGCGACTTCCGTAACTACAACGAGCTGGAGCTGGAGCTGGCTCCCGCCGGCCTCACGCTGGTGCTCGGTGACAACGGGGAGGGAAAGACAAACCTTCTCGAGGCCATCGGCTACCTGGCCACTCTGTCATCCTTCCGGCGGGCGCCCCGGGAGGCCCTTGTACGACACGGGGCTGACAGCGCCGTCATTCGTGGTCAGGGCGATGAGTCGGGCCGGCGCCTGTTGATCGAGGCCGAGCTCAACCGCGTCGGGCGCGATCGTGTGCTTCTGAACCGTTCGCCGCTGAAGCAAGGGCGCGACCTGCTGGGCATCTTGCGGGTGACGGTGTTCGCCCCCGACGACCTGGATCTGGTGAAGGGTGCTCCGGCTGGGCGGCGCCGGTATCTGGACGACGTGCTCGTCTCCCTTCACCCTCGCTACGAGTCTCTGCGCTCCGAGGTCGACCGCATCCTGCGCCAGCGCGGGGCCCTCTTGCGACAAGCGGGGGGGCGCCTCACCGCCGACGTGGTCTCCACCCTGGACGTGTGGGACCGGGCCCTGGTCGACAGAGGGGGGGAGCTCACCGCGGCACGCGAGGCGCTGGTGGGCCGGCTCGAGCCCGAGGTGGCCAAGGCCTACGACCAGCTGGCACCCGGTGAGGGCGAGGCGCGCCTTGCCTACCAGCGCTCGTGGGAGTCCGACCTGGGGGTGGCGCTGGCCGGGGCTCGGGCCCAGGATCTGCGCCAGGGGGCCACGACCCTGGGTCCGCACCGCGACGAGCTGGCCCTGACCATCGGGGACCTTCCGGCCCGCACCCACGCTTCACAGGGCGAGCAACGGTCGCTGGCGTTGGGCCTGCGACTGGCATCGCACGCCCTGGTCACGGGCGAGACGGCCACGGCCCCCGTCCTTCTCCTCGACGACGTGTTCTCCGAGCTCGATCCCCATCGCAGCCGGGCCCTCGTCGCCCATCTTCCTCGGGGCCAAGCCATCCTCACCAGCGCGGGAGAGCCGCCCCTGGGACTGCAACCGGCGCTGCGCATCCGGGTGCGTGCCGGCACGGTCGAAAGCTGAAGGTCCGATGGGATCGTGGCGACCGGCTCCTGAGCCACACGACGACGATCCTCGCCGCCTCCGTGGCTCGCTCGACCGCGTGGCCCGCCAGTTGGGAGCGCCGGGGGCGGACACACTCGCGACGGTGTTCGTGCACTGGGAGGAGGCGGTGGGCGCGAGCGTCGCTGCGCACGCGCAGCCCGTGTCTCTGGCCCGGGGAACGCTTGTCGTTGCCGCCGAGGACCCGGCGTGGGCCACGCAGTTGCGCTACCTGACAACCGACATCCTCAGGCGCTTGGGCGAGCTCGTCGGAGGGCCGGTGGCCGAGCGCGTCGAGGTGCGCGTCGCCCGTCCCGGCGCACCCCCGAGAGGGCCCTCTCCGGGGGCTCTCTGAGCCCTTCTCATGAGCTTGGCCGATACAGCCAGCTGGTAGAATTGCAGTATCGCAATTCGGGCCGCTGAACAGGTTTTTTGTGGCTCGAGTCGCCCCCAGACCAGCCTTTCGAGAGGTCGCGCCCGTGGCCATGGAAGCCATGCCTGACAACAACGCCGCAGCCACCACGAAGAAGCCCGCGCCCCCTCCCCCCGCGAGCTATGGAGCCAAGGACATCACCGTCCTGGAGGGCCTCGATCCGGTGCGCAAGCGACCGGGCATGTACATCGGCTCGACAGGGCCGAGCGGGCTGCACCACCTGGTGTGGGAGCTGGTCGACAACTCCGTCGACGAGGCCATGGCCGGCTACTGCACGCGCATCGACGTCACCCTGCTGGCCGACGGCGGCTGCCAGGTGGCCGACGACGGCCGGGGCATTCCTGTCGACCCCCACCCCCAGTACAAGAACAAGTCGGCCGCCGAGATCGCCCTCACCATGCTCCACGCCGGGGCCAAGTTCGGCGGCGGGGGCTACAAGGTGTCAGGCGGTCTCCACGGCGTTGGCGTGTCTGTCGTGAACGCCCTCTCCGCCCGGCTCGTCCTGGAGATCGACAGGGACGGCAAGCGCCACCGCATGGAATTCGCCAAGGGGGGCAAGCCCCAGGGGAAGCTGGAGGTGGTGGGGAGCTCGCCCCGGGGGCGCACCGGCACCACCGTCGCCTTCTGGCCAGACCCCACCGTGTTCGAGGAGACCGACTTCCGGGGCCAGACGATCCTCGAGCGCTTGCAGATGATGGCCTTCCTCAACAAGGGACTGGAGATCCGCTTCCGGGACCAGCGGTCGGGCCACGAGCAGGAGGTGACCTTCCGCTACGCCGGGGGCATCGTCGACTTCGCCCGCCACCTGAACTCGTCCAAAGAGGCCCTCTTCAAGAAGGTCGCCTACTACGAGGTGGCCGAGCACGACCAGGAGGTGGAGATCGCCCTCCAGTGGAACACCGGCTTCTACGAGGGCATCCACAGCTTCGCCAACGGCATCGCGACCATCGAAGGGGGCATGCATGAGGAGGGCTTCAAGAAGGCGTTGACCAACGTGGTCAACCGCTACGCCCGGGCCAAGGGCCTGGTGAAGGAGAAGGACGACAACCTTCTGGGTGAGGACATCAGGGAGGGCCTGACCGCCATCATCGCCGTCCGTCTCCGTGACCCCCAGTTCGAAGGGCAGACCAAGGCCAAGCTGGGCAACGTCTCGACCCGGTCGCTGGTGGAGCGAGCGACCAACGAGAAGCTCGGGGAGTGGCTGGAGGAGCATCCGACCGAGGCCCGCCAGATCGTCAACAAGGCTATCCAGGCCGCCCGGGCCCGCTCCGCCGCCCGCCAGGCCCGGGACCTGGTCAGGCGCAAGTCGGCGTTGGAGGGAGCGGGCATGCCGGGCAAGCTGGCTGACTGCTCCTCCAAGGACCCCCGCGAGTCCGAGCTGTTCATCGTGGAGGGCGACTCCGCCGGTGGCCCCGCCATCCAGGCCCGGGACCCCGCCACCCAGGCCATCCTCCCCATCCGGGGGAAGATCCTCAACGTCGAGAGGGCCCGCGTCGACAAGATGCTGAAGAACGCGGAGATACAGGCCCTCATCGGCGCCATCGGCGCCGGCCTCGGTGAGGAGTTCGACGCGGCCAAGATCCGTTACCACAAGGTCATCATCCTGACCGACGCCGACGTGGACGGGGCCCACATCCGCACCCTGCTGCTGACGTTCTTCTTCCGCCAGATGCAGGCCATGGTGAATCTCGGTCACGTTTACGTGGCCCAGCCCCCCCTGTTCTCCACCCTGGTGGGCAAGGAGAAGGTGTACCTGAAGGACGACGGGGCCAAGGCCGCCTTCCTGGTCGAGCACCCCAACCACAAGGGCGACTTCGACCGCATGAAGGGCCTGGGCGAGATGGACTGGCAGGAGCTGAAGACCACGACCATCGATCCCTCCCGGCGCACCCTGCTGCAGATCACCGTGGAGGAGGCGGCCATCGCCGACGAGGTCATGTCCATCCTCATGGGTGAGGACGTGGAGATGCGCAAGCACTTCATCAGCACCAACGCCAACGACGTCCGCTTCCTCGACATCTGAGGTCGGAAGGATGAGCGACGTCACCATCACCGGCGGCGAGGACGCCGGGATCGAGCCCATCGAGATCCAGGAGGAGATGGAGCGTTCCTTCCTGGACTACGCCATGTCCGTCATCGTGCAGCGGGCCCTGCCCGACGTCAGGGACGGTCTCAAGCCCGTGCACCGGCGAATCCTGTGGGGCATGTTCGATCAGGGCCTCCGCCCCGACCGTCCTCGGGCCAAGTGCGCCCGGGTGGCGGGCGACGTGATGGGCAAGTACCACCCGCACGGCGACTCGGCCATATACGACGCCCTGGCCCGCATGGCTCAGCCCTTCTCGCTGCGCCATCCCCTCATCGACTTCCACGGCAACTACGGGAGCCCGGACTTCGAACCGGCTGCCTCGCGCTACTGCCTGACGGGGGACACCCGGGTGCGCCTGCCCGACGGCGAGACCGTTCCCATAGCGGATCTCGTCGCTCTTCCGGCCGACGGCGAGGCCGACGCCGACTTTCAGGTGCTGGACAAGGACGGCAAGGCTGTCCAGGTCGGCAAGGTTTTCAACTCCGGGGTGCACCCCGTCAAGCGGCTGCGGACCGATCTCGGCCACGAGCTGCGGGGTAGCCACAACCACCCCGTGCTCTGCCTGGTGTCGGTGGCGGGCGTACCCATGTTCCAGTGGCTCCGCCTCGACGAGATCACTCCCGGCACCGTTGTCTGCATCGCCCGCAACGCCTGGAAGCACGTCGTCCCCACCGCGTCCGAGTATCAGCTCGGCGTCCTGTGTGGGGCGTGGGTGGCGGAGGGGTGGGCTTCGGTGACGCGCGGCGGGTTCAACAACACCGACCGGCACTACTTCGACGAGGTCCTGAGCGCGTATGACGCCGTCGTGGGTGGGCCGCGGTACGTGTCATCGCGGTCCACCCGGGTCGACCGCAAGGAGATCTTCGAGCTCGACGTGCATGACCTGACCGCACTGCGGGCCAGTCCCCTCGCCGAGCTCATCGGCAGCCGTTCGGCGGAGAAGTTCGTCCCAGAGGCCGTGTGGCGGGGGGGATGGGGGGTCAAGAGGGCCTTTCTGATGGCGGCTTTCGAGGGGGACGGGGGGCCCAGGGTCGCCCCCGGCGGGTTCACCATCCACTACTCGACCTACAGCGAGCGCTTGGCCCGCGAGCTCCAGGAGCTCCTGGTCGAGTTCGGTGTCATGGCCGCCAGGCATCAGTATTTGCGCCCCAGCGGTGCCGTCGAGCACCGCCTGATCATCTCCGGGCTCCGCAACGTGCGAGCCTTCGCCCAGCGCGTGGGCTTCATGCGCACCAAGCAAGCCAAGCTGGACGAGCTGGTGCGACGCTCGCCGCTCCAGGCCCACCGGCTCAGCGCCGACAGCGTCCCCTACGTGGCCGATTACGTCCGCTCCTCGTTGCCTGCGGCCCGGAGGGGCACGGGCAAGCACTGGCTCATGAAGCACAACTTCGACCGTGTCGAGCGGTGGGAGACCGAGCGGCTCCGCATCATCGACCGCATCAAGGACCTCGAGACCCTCAAGGTCATCCTGCCCATCATGGACTCGGGCTACCGCTTCGCCCGGGTCGCCTCGGTCGAGGACGACGAGCCGACCCAGGTCTACTCGGTGCGGGTCGAGAG
Source organism: Actinomycetota bacterium (assembly GCA_005884125.1). Lineage (GTDB taxonomy): Bacteria > Actinomycetota > Acidimicrobiia > Acidimicrobiales > AC-35 > AC-35. The sequence goes on from VAXP01000098.1 coordinate 54,262, forward strand.
CGAGGATCATTCCTTCCTCGCCGGTGGCTTCGTGAATCACAACACCGAATGCCGGCTCGCTCCTCTGGCCATGCGCCTGCTGGACGGCATCGACGAGGAGACCGTCGACTTCGCCCCCAACTACGACAATCGCGATCAGGAGCCCCTGGTCCTGCCCTCCCGGTTCCCGAACCTGCTGGTCAACGGGAGCCAGGGCATCGCCGTGGGGATGGCGACCAACATCCCGCCCCACAACCTGACCGAGGTCATCGACGCCGCCATCCACGTGCTCGAGCACCCCGAGGCGGGCCCCGACGAGCTCATGCAGTTCGTGAAGGGGCCGGACTTCCCGACCGGCGGGCTGATCCTGGGGCGGGCCGGGATCCTGGAGGCGTACCGCACCGGCCGGGGCTCCATCCGCATACGGGCCCGGGCCGAGGTGGAGGAGGGGCGGCGGGGATCGATGATCGTGGTGACCGAGATCCCCTACCAGGCGTCGGTGGGGATGATCGCCACCAAGATCAAGGAGCTGGTGGACGCCCGGGACCTGGACGGCATCCGCGACATCGAGAACCTCTCGGCCGGCGACGACACCCGGCTCGTCATCTACCTGAAGCGGGACGCCAACGCCAACGTCGTTCTCAACAACCTGTTCAAGCACACTCCCCTGCAGACCAGCTTCGGCATGAACGTGGTCGCTCTGGTTGACGGCGTGCCCAGGACACTGAACCTGGCCAAGGTTCTGAGCGCCTACGTCGAGTACCAGATCGAGGTGGTCCGGCGCCGCTCCGAGTACCGCTTGCGCAAGGCCCGCGATCGGGCACACATCGTCGAGGGGCTGTTGCGGGCTCTGGACCTGATCGACCAGATCATCGCCCTCATCCGGGGCTCGGCCGATCGCGACGCCGCCCGCCAGGGTCTCATGGCCGCTCCCTTCGAGTTCAGCGAGGTCCAGGCCAACCACATCCTGGACATGACGCTGGGCCGGCTCACCAGGCTGGGCCGGACCCAACTCGAAGAGGAGATGGCCCAGCTCCGCGAGGCCATCACCGAGCTGCAAGCCATCCTGGCCGACCCGGCCCGCCTGCGCGCCGTCATCAAGGACGAGCTGGTGTCGATCAAGGAGGAGTTCGGCTCGCCCAGGCGGGCTGAGATCACCTTCGATCCCGGGGAGATCGGGCTGGAGGACCTGATCGAGGACGAGCCCCTGGTCGTCACCATGACCCGAGCGGGCTACGTCAAGACGGTCGCCGCTTCCTCGTTCCGAACCCAGGGCCGTGGTGGCCGGGGCGTGCAGGGGGCCAAGCTCAAGGAGGAGGACCTGGTCTCCCAGATCATCCACACCACGGCCCACGCCTACATGTTGTTCTTCTCCAACAAGGGCCGGGTCTACCGGCTCAAGGCCCACGAGATCCCCATGAAGGAGCGCACGGCCAGGGGCACGGCCATCGTCAATCTTCTCCCCCTGCAGCCGGACGAGCGGATCGAGGCCATCATCGAAGCCCGCGAGTTCAGCGACAGCGAGTACCTCTTCTTCGCGACCAAGCGGGGCCAGGTCAAGAAGACCACCTTCTCGGAGTACGACAAGAGTCGCCGGGACGGCTTCATCGCCATCAACCTGCGCGACGACGACGAGCTCGTGCGGGTGATCCGGACAAGCGGTAGCGACGACATCTTCCTGGTGAGCCGCAACGGCACCACCCTGCGATTCAGCGAAGAAGAGGTCAGGCCCACGGGCCGAGCCGCCCAGGGCGTCATCGGCATGCGCCTCCGGGCCGGGGACGAGGTCGTGAGCTGCGACGTGGCCCGCGACGACGCCAGCATCCTCATCGTCACCGACGCCGGTTACGGCAAGCGCACCAAGCTCGAGAACTTCCGCCGTACCGGACGGGGCACCATGGGGGTCAAGGGCATCAAGCTCACGGCCCGGCGGGGCTACGTGGTGGCCGCCTTCATGGTGGCCCTGGAGGACGAGGTCGTCATCGTGTCCTCGGCCGGGGTCACCATCCGGCTTCCTGTGCGGGAGATCTCCTCTCAGGGTCGGGACGCCACGGGGGTGCGGGTGATGAACCTGGAGGGAGGTCAGACGGTCGCTTCGGTGGCGTCCATCCTGGCCTCGGACGAAGACGACTGACGAGATCCCGGGCCTGGGAGCGACCCCGCCCGAGGCGGGCTCCCGCGCCCGACCCGACGGCTGGGGGGAGGGGGAGCTCCGACCCGGCCCCGCCCATCCGCAGCCGGCGCCCCTGCCCTGGCCGATACCCTCGTTCCCGGACATGCCTTCGCCTCCCAGCCCGGCCCTCTTCCCCCCGCATGATTCGTCCGGCCCGCTGGAGGCCCCACCCGTGACGCATGCGGCCACGGCCCCCGGGCCCGGGGGTCCCGCAGGCTGGCCTGCACCCGCGGTCAGCGGGGTGCCGTCGGCCCCTGAGGCCGGCCCGCCTCCCCCGGCCGCGCTGCCGCCGACGGTGGCCCGGCCCGGGGCTCACCGCCGTCCTCGCCAGGGGCCGGCGCCGGCCCGCAGGGTGCGCCGGGTGGTGCGTCAGGTCGACACCTGGACCGTCCTGCGAGTCTCGATCCTCTTCTACCTGAGCATGCTCGTCGTAGTCCTGGTCGCAGGCGTCTTGTTGTGGGGCGTCGCCTCGGCCGCGGGGGTCATCCACAACTTCGAGAAGTTCATCAAGGACCTCTTCAGCCTGGACTCCTTTCACTTCGCGGGCGCCGCCGTCCTGGAGGCGACGGCCATCGGAGGACTGGTGCTGGTGATGGTCGGCACCGGCTGCAACGTGTTGATCGCGGTGATCTACAACCTCATTAGCGACGTGGTCGGCGGCGTCGAAGTGACGGTGCTGGAGGAAGACTCCACTCCTAGACCGGTCGTGTAAGGTCCACGATTCCGACCGGGGCTATAGCTCAGCTGGTTAGAGCGCAGCACTGATAATGCTGAGGTCGCTGGTTCGACTCCAGCTAGCCCCACCAGCCGGGGCCCGAGTTTGCCCAGGTCGGAGGCCATTTCCGGGGATCGGAGCCTTGACCGCCATTGACCGCCATTGACCCGCCCGTGCCATTGCATGTGGCACGCGTGTGGCACGACGGTTATGGGTGACGAGATCCCTCAGACGCATCATCGCGAGCCGACGGTAGGTCGGGCGGGCGAGCCCGTCAACGGAAGCCGCCGTCGACGCCAGGTCTCTGCTCGCATGGGTAGCTACACCGCGCGCCGACGCCTGCCGCGCCTTCCTCTGAAGGTCTGGTCCGCCTCCGTACCAAAACCGCCAGCACAGGGGATTCTCCTGACGATGGACGGTCACACGAGCGACCAGGAGCTCGCGCCCCGCGCGGCCGGTATCGGGGCCGGCCAGTTACCCGGGCGCGCAGCCAGGCGCGCTCCGAGAAGGCGTCAGGGGCGACGGGGGCAGGACCGAAACCCCAGCTCAGGGCCGCGCCAGCCCCGAACGGCGAGATTCCCGACTCCAAAGGGGTTTGCCCACCCCTTTGTCTTCGGGCCGGGGGCGCTCGTCGGCCGTAGCGGCCTCCTCGCTCCTCCACCGCCTCACCGGACGCGACCGCGCCGTTCTCACCGCGCTGCGCCGATTTGGCGTGTTCACGACAGAACAGATCGCCGAGATGTTCTTCGACTCGCCCGGCCGGGCCCGCGTGCGGCTGGTCGAGCTGCACCGGCTCGGGCTCTTGGAGCGCTTCCGGCCCTACCGGGAGTCGTGGGGATCGGCACCCTTCCACTACGTGTTATCGCGCACCGGAGCGGGGATGGCCGCAGCCCAGGCCGGCGAGGACCCCGTCGCCGCCGAGCGGCGCTGGACCCCGAGCGGTTCCCTTGCCCTGTCGGGCAGCCAGCGCCTCGGTCACATCACCGACGTCAGCGGCTTTCACGCCGCATTGGTCGGCCGGGCCCGGCGCGACCCCCAAGCCAGGCTCATCCGGTGGCGGACCGAGCCCGAGGTGGCCAGCTGGCTCAGCCCCTCAGGGTCCGGCTGGTGGTCTTCGGCGCCGGGCGTGGTGCGTCCCGACGGGTGGGGGCGCTGGCGCGACGGAGGTTTCCAGGTCGAGTTCTTCCTCGAGTGGGACCGGGGCACCGAGACCCTTTCCCGGCTGGTGGCCAAGCTCGGGGGCTACGAGATCCTGGAGGGCGAGCGGGGCGTGGCCGCCTGGGTGCTGTTCGCCTTCGGGTCCACCCGCCGGGAGCACAACGCCCGCGCCGCCCTGGAGGGGGCCACCGTGGCGATCGCCACGGCGGTGTTGGGCTCGCCGCCCGAGCCATGGTCCGGGGTGTGGCTGCCGGTCGACGACGCCGACCTGCCACGCCTGCCGCTGGCCGCCCTGGGCGGCGTCACCCTGCCGCCTGAGGCGCTCGAGCGGGCCGCCCGGGCCAGGAAGCCGTGGCTATACGAGGACAACGACACGGCGGGAGCGCCGTGACCGTTCGCGACCGCCGGCGCGTCCTACGTGTCCTGCTTGGGGGTCGCCGCGCTCACCCGAAGGGGCTCCCGCCGGGGCGGGCCGCGCCGGAGCTACACGCGTGGCTACACGGACAACTGCATGCACGACTCGAAGGGCTTCTGACCACCGACGATGTGGCCCCCGTGAAAGCCGAACCGGGAACCTTGGAACATACGCATCGCGTCCGAGTGGAGCCACGGAGATTGTCGCCAAGGCGCTGGCGCGTTCTCGACCAGTCAATTCGCGAGACGAGTCAAGTACTTCTCAATGTTGGATAGCCACCCTGCTGCGCGTTGTCCGAGGATGTCGTACGGCATGATCTCAACGCGATTGAGAGACAAGTTGATCTGCTCGAGAACGCGTCGGCAATCACTTGTCATCATGACCAGTCGTCCAATGACGATGATCACGCGGGGGTTTCGCGAATTTTGCAGCCCATAGAGGCGCTCGACGGTTGATGCATCCGTCGTAAGCACATCTCGATAGACATGAACTTGTGCCAGAGCGTTTGCAAGACCGGCACTGATTCGATACGAGCTAGCAGCAGGCGGAATCTCCCCCATCGTTGACGCACTGAGAACGATGGGATCGGCGGGATCCTTGAGTTCAAGAATGTCGTAAAATCCGTCGAACCGCTCGAGGCAGAAGTCAAGTTGTCCGCGAGGAATGAGTGACTTCGGCCGGATCTGCACATAGTCGAGTCCGACCATCCAAGGATGGTCTTGAATGTAGGATTGGAGTTCGGTCTCGCTGGTATCGCCCGTGATGATGAGTCGTTCGTACTCAGCGACCGCATGCCTCGTGTCGATAATGCGTTCGGCGATGCGGGCTCCGACGGTCTCGGTGGCGATACGCCGACCATTCGGATCGACCGTGATGGCATTCAAGATGAGCTGGCGCGTCTCGTCGTCCAGGAGCGTCGGCAACATCTCGGCGAGCACCTCCCACACCTCGACAGGTATGGCCTCCATAGAGCGGAGCGGAGTGAGATCCGTGCGCTCTCGACCACCCGTGACGCGTCGGAGATCGTCGAGTCGCTCGGGACTCGCGCAAGACCAATCCTCTATGAGCTCTGGTGTGAGGTGTGCGTCGAGGAACGAAGCCAGCAATTCGGGCGATTCTCGGATTTGGTCGAGGGCCGCCAACTGCGTGATTCGCTGACGGATCCCATGCGCGTAGTAGGCGGCCGCTGCGTCTCCGGTAGCTTCCCGCAAGTAGTGAGCGATGCGTACCACGACGATGTACTCGTCGTCGGAGTCGATGGCCCGCTCGACGGCGTCCTCATCGATGGTCAACAGCAGAGCGGGTTGATTGCCCGGAGGGCAGTCGTCAACGACCAAGCGAGCAAGGGAGAGACCGTTCTTGAATTGGGTGCGCTCGTCGGGAAACAGATCCCTCCATTGAAAGTCGTGGTACACCTTGATTCCAAGGAGCCGCTGACTCGCGCCCCAGCGGTACGAGAGTGGGACCCGCCAGGGAAGCGTCATGCCCAAAGCGTACGGATCCTAAGGTGGATCGGCCTCGGGTTACGGGCTCCGTTCGCCCTCGTGACCGGTCAAGGCTGTCGCGTCGAGGCTGGCCAGAAGTCGGTCGGCGTCGGGCATGCTGCGAGCCAGAGGACTGGTAAACACCACTATCCCCACGCTCTCGTACGAACTCCACAAATGCGCGCCCGCATAGCACCACAGGCCGCCCAGCCATCGCCCAACCCTCATTCGGGGGCGATGCGCGGACGATGCTCGACCTCGTTCACCGAGCCTGAGTTCTCGTGAGGCCTGGCGGTGGCGGGCTACACCCGCGACCTGAGGGAGGGCAGGGCCCGGGCGGCCAGGTCATCGACGGGGGCTCGGGCCAGGCGGGCGCTCCAGAAGGTCGTGTCGGTGTCCCAAGAGGTCGCGGGATCGGGGGGCTGACCCGGAGACAGCCGACCCTGGTCAGGCTTGGATGACACGTTCCGTGCTGGTATAGGGCCAGCCGGAGGCAAAAGGATCTAACCTGATCTCGGCGCGATCACAGCCTGGGGCGGCTGGGCCGAGGGCAGGGTGAGAGTGCGGATCCTGGTTGTCGAGGACGAACGGCACATGGCAACCGCGCTCATGCGGGGGCTCACGGCCGAAGGGTATGCGGTCGATGTCTCTCTCAGCGGGGACGACGCCCTGCGGTGCGCACGAGAGCACGACTACGACGCCATCGTGCTCGACCTGATGCTGCCTGGCCTGGACGGGTACCAGGTCTGCAGCGCCCTTCGCGAGGAGCAGAACTGGGTACCGATCCTCGTCCTCACGGCGAAGGACGGCGACGAAGACGAGGCTCGCGCGCTGAACACCGGGGCCGACGACTTCTTGTCGAAGCCGTTCTCCTTCGTCGTGCTGTCGGCCCGGCTTCAGGCACTGCTTCGACGTGGCGCCCGCGAGCGTCCGGCCGTGCTCGAGGCTGGGGACCTGAGCCTGGATCCTGCCACCGGGTCCTGCCGGCGGGGCGAGGCCGACATTGTGCTCACCGCACGCGAGTTCGCCCTACTCGAGTACCTGCTGCGCCGGGCCGGCCAAATGGTGCCGAAGGCCGAGATCCTCGAGCACGTCTGGGGTGGCGACTTCGAGGGCGACCACAACGTCGTGGAGGTCTACGTCGGCTACCTGCGCCGCAAGATCGACCGGCCCTTCGGACGTGAGGCCGTCCAGACCCTCCGAGGCTTCGGCTACCGCCTGGATGAAAATGGCGGGTAGGCGTCGGGGAGTCGGCCTCGGCTCGGTCAGGGCCCGGACCGCCCTGGGGGCGGCCCTGGTCGTGAGCCTGGCATGCGCGGCCGGAGCCCTGATCCTGGTGACGGTCTTGTCCCGGTCCCTGGTCGCGAGCGTGGACCTGAGCGTACGACTCAGGGCCGAGGCCATCTCTTCCCTGCTACGCAGCGGAGCCCTTCCCGCGGTCCTGCCCAAATCCGGCCAGGAGGAGACCGCCTTCGAGCAGGTTGTCGGGCCCACGGGAACGGTCGTGGCTTCCAGCCCTGAGGTCGAAGGCGAAGGACCGATCTTGACCGCTGGGGCGGTGGCCAACGGCCGGACACGGACCGTCGAGCATGCCCCCATAGAGGGCGACCGGAGCTTTCGACTCCTGGCGCGGACCGTGTCCACTCCGACGGGCACGTTCACCATCTACACGGCCGGCTCGCTCACGGACGTCGATCACTCCGTGGCCGTGGTCGCCCGTGGCCTCGCCACGGGTGGACCGGTGCTCCTGCTCGTGGTCACCACCCTGACCTGGATGGTCGTGGGCCGGGCCCTTTCGCCGGTGGAGGCGATCCGGGCCGAGGTAGCCCGCATCTCCACGCTGGCCCTCGACCGCCGGGTTCCCGAACCCGCGGTCGCCGACGAGATCGGGCGCCTCGCCCACACCATGAACGACATGATCGAGCGCCTCTCGGCCGCGGACCTGGCCCAGAGGCGCTTCGTCGCCGACGCGGCACATGAGCTACGGAGCCCGCTAGCGGCGATACACACCCAGCTGGAGGTGGGGCTCGCCCACGCCGACTCGATCGACTGGGACGTCATCGCCGCTGAGGTCTTCGAGGACGTGGCCCGGCTCCGGCGACTGGCCGAGCAGCTCCTTGCCCTGGCCCGGGCCGAGGGGCCAGCCACCTCCCGTCAGCCGGTCGATCTGGACGATGTCGTGCTGGCGGAGCTCGGCCGAGCGAAGGACACCAGCCGGGTGGTCGTCGACGGCTCCGGAGTCTCCGCGGCCCGTGTCATTGGTGACCGCGACCAGCTCCACCAGGTGGTGCGCAACCTGGTCGACAACGCCTGCCGTCACGCGTGCCGCCGGGTGCTCGTCGCCCTACGCAGCGAGGCCGACACCGCGGTGCTGACCGTGGCCGACGACGGCTCGGGGATTCCCGCTGCCGAGCGGGAGCGAGTCTTCGAGCGCTTCACCCGTCTCGACGAGGCCCGAGCGGCGGATGCCGGGGGCTCCGGGCTCGGGCTGGCCATCGTGCGCCGTGTCCTCACCGCACACGGGGGAGCGATCTCGGTCGAGGACGCCCCCGTCGGCGCATCCATCGTGGTTCGCCTGCCGCTCGAACCACCCTCATGAGCGGTCGGACTCCATCCCTGGGCCGACCGGGCCTCGCCCAGTCCGGAGCGATGCGCCCTCACCCCCCGGACGCGAGCTCGGAGCGCGCCGAGCCGACGGAGGGACCCACGCCGTTAGCTTCTGGGCAGAAAGCCTGAGGGTTGTTTAAGGCCCAGAGAGTGGGGTAGTAGCATCTCAGAGCCTGGCAGGACGCTGAGAATATTCGGAACGGTGGGGTTCCCTAAAGACGGAGGGAGGACCCCGATTGTCCGACGGTGCGGGACGCGTGTTGCTCGTAGAGGACTATGAGTGTGTCGCGTACGCCCTTGCTGCCGTCCTGACGGGCCACGGGCTGGTGGTCGAGCGACCGACGGGATTCGCCCGGCGCACCGTCCTGGCCAAGGCCAGGGAGTTCCGCCCCGACGTCGTGCTGCTCGACTTCTGGCTGGGACAGCGCGATTCCCTTGACCTCATCGAGCCCCTGACGAAGCTGGGGAGCCGGGTGACCATGTTCACGGCCATGGACAATCCCATCGTGCTGGGCGAGTGCTTCGACCGTGGAGCCGTGGGGAGCATCTCGAAGATCCAGCCCATCGAGGACCTAATCGGGGCGATCGACGATGCCATCGCCGGGAGGGACGTGGTCTCGCCCCAGGAGCGGCACAGCTGCATCGTCCAAGCCCGGGCCAACCGTGAGCTGGAGGGTGGGCGGTCGGACCCCTTCCGGGACCTGACCCCCCGCGAGGACGAGGTCCTCAGGCTCATGATCTCCGGCCAGCGTGCCGTCGACATCGCACGGGCCGAGTTCATCGCCATCTCGACCGTGCGCACCCACATCCGCGCCGTCCTCAACAAGCTCGGCGTTGGCTCCCAAGTGGAAGCCGTGGCCTTGGCCCGTCAGAACGGATGGCCCCCCGCCATGCCCGCAAACCCTGCACGATGGGGTCCCAGCGCTCCGCCCGCGGACGGAGAAGACCGGCCGGCGTCAGGAGCCGAGTGAACCACCGCGGCAAGCCCTCCGGCGGGCGTTGCTGGTAGCGCGGCGACTCATTGCATCGTCCGACGCTTGCCCAGCCCCTCGACCGTCCCATGGCCGGGAGCACCCTCCTCAAAATTGACGAGGACCTCAACCCTCTCCGGCTAGCCCCTGCGAGGGGGAGGGGCTGCAGCTCACAAGACCCTCAATTTTGAGGCTCTCCTGACCCATCCGTGGGTGGCTGAGTAGACCATCCGCGCCAGCACCCCGCCTCGTTCCTACGTTTCTGAGCTGTCTGACGGGTTCGAAACAGGAGGGCGAGAACGGGGTCCTGGGTGCCGCCGGTAGCCCATCGGCAGACCGGACGGCAGCGCTCCGCTGATGCCCGCCCCTGTGAAGATCCCGAGCGTCACCCGTCCATTGTTGCGTCCGGCGGCTGGGTTGAGTCCGTGCTCCCGGTCGAACGGCCTCGGGTTCGCCGGCAGCGGGGCGGAGGCCGCCGCCACTGTCACCAAGATGACGCCCGAGGACCTAGGCGCGCCCGTCTCTGCTGCCGGGATCGACTCGTGCTCACCCTCCCACGCACATCGAGCGCAAGGCCGACGGGACGCGGCACCTGCTCTTGGCCCTCCGCACAACCGGCGCCACGGAGACGCTGGACGGCGCCTCTGGGGCCCATACGAGCCTCAGTCAGCGTTCGCAATCTCGGCGTATGTCGCGGGCGGGTCGGACAGAGTTGGTCGTCGCGATCGGGTTGGTGAGCGCGGCGAGGACGAACCCAGCGACGCTGCGGACCGCCTCCTCGCGGGTGGCAAAGGCGGGGACCGGGTCTTCG
>VAXP01000099.1:0-15265 GCA_005884125.1 Actinomycetota bacterium
GAGGCCGTGGGCAGCGGCGGCGGCGGGGGCGCGGGGGTGCCCGTGCCGGCCAGCGGAACGCTCTGGGTCGTGGCCGCCAGCGTGGGGCTGGCGTCGTCGGTGACGACCAGGCTGGCGCTGCGGGCCGCGGCCGACCCCGGCTTGAAGGTCAAGCTGACCGTGCAGGTACCGACGGGGCCGACGGCCGTACCCACGCACGTGTTGGTCTGGGCGAAGTCGGCGGCGTTGGTGCCGCTGAGCGCCACCGAGCTGACGTGGAGCGGGGAGTTGCCGGTGTTCTTCACCGTCACCGTCTGGAAAGCGCTGGTGAAGGGCATCTGGGTGTCGGGGAAGGTCACCGTGGCCGGGGTCACGCTCGCCACGGGGGCGGGGGTGGCGCCGCTCAGGGCCACCGTGAGCGGGCCGGTGACGTCACCGGGGATGCTCAGAGATGCCGCGTGGGTGGCGGCCAGGGCCGTGGGCTTGAAGGTGACCCCGATCGAGCACGTCCCGCCCGCCGGCACCGCGGCACAGGTGTTGGTGGCGACGGCGAACTCCGCGGCGTTGGCGCCGGCGATGGTGGGTGCTCCCACGGTGATGGCGGCGGCGCTGGAGTTCGTGACGGTGACGGTCTGGGCCGCGCTGGTCGTCCCCACGGCCTGGGCGGCGAAAGCGAGGCTGCTCGGCGCCTGGCTGAGACCGGGGGCGAGCTGGGCGTTCATCACGAACAGGTTGGTCTGGATGCAGTTGGGGCCGGCCAGCGGGGCTGGGCAGGCGGTGGCCGGGTCGGTCGGGGTGGGGTTGATCCCGGTCCCCTCGATCCGGAAGACGTTGTTGCCCGTGGGGCTGCCGGTCACCGCGTGGGGCGTTACCCCATCGGAGAGGAACCCGGCCGGGGGCGCAGGGAGGGTCGCATCCCAGGTCAGGAAGGGCTCGAAGGGGCTGCCCGCGCCTGCGCCGACGCACCCGCCCGCGGGGCAGGGCCCGGTGGCCAGGGCGAAGTTGGCCGGTGCCGTGGGTGTGCCGAAGGCCCCGGAGTCGGTGGTGTCGTTGATGTCCTTCCCGACGTTCGTAGTCAGCGTGCCGACGTTGAAGGTCTTGGTGCCGTAGGGGTAGGTGACGGTGTAGGTCCCGGTGCTGGGCACCCCGATGCGGAAGCGGACGCGGCTGAACACGCTCGGCGCCGGAAAGGTCGGGAAGGCCGCCTCCACCCCCATGGTGAGCTGGGAGGCCACCGTGCCCGGATGGCCGGCGGTGTTCAGGTTGCCGAAGGCGAGCCAGTAGAAGGCCTCGCCGGAGGGCGAGCTGAAGCCTGCCGCCCCGGGGGGCAGGTTGGGAACCTGGAAGCACACGGCGGTGGCGACCAGGCAGGGCTGCAGGCGCAGGCCGGTGCCGTCTCCGTACCACTGAGGCAGGACGGTGTTGTCCGGCCCGAACGCCGCGGTTGGCCCCATGGCCGTGATGGCGTGGGCCGCAGGCTGGCCCAGGGGCACGAGGATCAGCGTCAGTGCCGCGGCCAGGAACGCACCCAGCAGACGCCGGGCTCGTGGCAGAGCGCGGACAATGGACGACAGTCGGTACGGCATCGGGTACGCCTCCCATGCGCGGCCCGGTACGGGCCTCTTCAGAGGCTTGTGAGCCGCGTCGCCGTCGCCGGAGGCTTGCCCTTAAACCCCTCTCTCGGAGGGTGATTGTGGCCACGGACCATTGGGCCTACCAGCCCTCAGTGGTCCGTTCCCCACCCCCAACTTGGGCTACAGGAACCTTCAGGAGGGGGCCTTCAGGCCCAGGTCACGCAGCCCGTCTCCGCGGGGGTGGCCAGGTCGGCGTGGGAGGGGACGATCCGCACGGTGAAGCCGTAGCGGCCGGCCTGGCTGCAGGAGAAGGCGCCCTGGTAGCGGGACTCACCCCGCCGCTCGCCGGGCCCGTCGAGGCGCATGGCCGCGGTCTGGGCCCCGGCCAGCTCGTCGCTGGGACCCACGGCCCCGTGGACGAGCTGCACGCTCACGTCGGCGTCGGTCAGCTCGCCCAGCGTCACCTCGGCCCACACCTTGCGCTCGGCGCCCAGGTCGGCGGGAGCGACCTCGCTCTCCACGGTCCGGACGCGCACGGCCGGCCAGCCCGCGGTGACCCGCTCCTTCCACTCGGCCAGGGCCCGGGCTCGGCCGTACCCGGAGGCGCTGAGGCGCTCGGCCCGGGCCGCGGCGGGCTCGTAGAGGTGCTCCACGTAGTCCCGGACCATGCGGGTGGCCACCACCTGGGGCCCGAGCGAGCGAAGGGACGACTTCACCCGCCTCAACCAGCGGCGGGGCACGGGGCCCTCGAAGCGGTCGTAGAAGAGGGGGACGACCTGACGCTCGAGGATGTCGAAGGCGCTGGCCGCCTCCACCTCGTCCCTTTTGCCGAGGTCGGTTTCGGCCTCGGCCGAGGTGACGGCCCAGCCGTTCTCGCCGTTGAAGAGCTCGTCCCACCAGCCGTCGAGGATCGAGCAGTTGAGAGACCCGTTGAGCGCCGCCTTCTCCCCGCTGGTGCCGCACGCCTCCTGGGGGCGTCGGGGGGTGTTGAGCCAGACGTCGCAGCCCTGGTACAGGAGGCGGGCCACGGCGATGTCGTAGTCCTCGACGAACGTCATGCGATGGCGGACCTCGACGTCGCGGGAGAACTGCACGATCTGGCGGATCATCTCCTTGCCGACGTCGTCGGCGGGGTGGGCCTTGCCCGCGAACACGAGCTGCACGGGACGGTCGGTCGAGAGCAGGAGGGCCTTCAGCCTCTCCGGTTGGGACAGCAACAGGGTGGCCCGCTTGTAGGCCGCGAAGCGCCGGGCGAAGCCGATGGTGAGGATGCGGGGGTCGAGCACCTCCTCGCACCAGGCCGTGTCCGACTCGGAGACGCCCCGGGCCAGCAGCGATGATCGCAGGCGGGCCCGTACGAAGCCGACCAGGCGCTCCCGGGTCTGCTCGCGGGCCCGCCAGAGCTCGTCGTCGCGGGCGGCGTCGACGCGCTCCCAGTCGGCCGGGCCGGCCTCGCTCCAGTTGGGCAGCACGTAGCGGGTGAGGAGGTCGTCCATCTCCGGCGCCACCCAGGTGGCGTGGTGCACGCCGTTGGTGACCCCGGTGATGGGCACCTCCTCCACCGGGAGCTCGGGCCACAGGCCCCGGAACATCGTCCGGCTCACGTGGGCGTGGAGCCGGGAAACGCCGTTGGACATGCCCGCCAGGCGCAGGCCCATCACGGCCATGTTGAAGGGATCGTCGGGGGCCTCACCGGGAAAGTGGCCCAGCTCCATGAGCTGGTCGAAGGCCACGCCGCACTCGGCCGCCCACCCCTTGAAGTAGCGCTCCATCAGCTCCCGGGGGAAGCGGTCGATGCCGGCCGAGACGGGGGTGTGGGTGGTGAATATGGTCGCGGCCCGCACCGCCTCGACGGCCTCCGGGAAGCTCAGCCCCTCCTGGGTCACCAGGCGGCGGATGCGCTCCAGGCCGAGAAAGCCGGCGTGGCCCTCGTTGGTGTGGAACACCTGGGTGGGCAGGCCCAGGGCCTCCAGGGCCCGCACACCGCCCATGCCCAGGAGGATCTCCTGGCGGAGCCGGTGCTCGGAGGCGCCTGCGTAGAGCCGGTCGGTGACGTGGCGCTCCTCCGGGTCGTTGTCGTCGACGTCGGCGTCGAGGAGATAGAGGGGGACCCGCCCCACCTGGGCCCGCCACACCTGGGCGACGAGGGGCGTCCCCGCCAGCTCCACCTGGACACGCGCCTGGTCGACCAGGTCGAGGGCCATGGCGTGGGGGTCGAGGGTGGGGTAGCGCTCCTGCTGCCACCCGTCGGGGTTGAGGGCCTGGCGGAAGTAGCCCTGGCGGTAGAAGAGGCCCACGCCCACCAGGGGCAGGCCCAGGGCGGTGGCGGCCTTGAGGTGGTCGCCGGCGAGCACGCCCAGGCCACCCGAGTACTGGGGCAGGGCCTCGGCGATGCCGAACTCGGGCGAGAAGTAGGCCACCTCCCGCAGGGAGCCGCCCTCCCGGCCCTGGAACCACAGCGAGGCCTCGAGGTGGCGGCGCAGGTCGGCGTGGACCTCGCCCAAAAAACCCATGAAGGCGGGGTCGGCCGCCAGCGTCTCCAGCCTCTCCGTGCCCACCACGCCCAGCAGGCGCACCGGGTCGTGTCCGGTCTGGTCCCACATGGCCGGTTCCACCCAGCGGAAGAGGTCACGGGTGCGGGCGTCCCACGACCACCGCAGGTTCATGGCCAGCTCGTGGAGGGGGGCCAGGGCCTCCGGGAGCTTCGGTCGCACGGTGAAGCTGCGCAGGGCCTTCATCCCCGGCCACCGTAGTGGGCGGGGCCCGGCGCGGTTTCGGCTCCGGCCCCTCTGTGGTAGGCCAAACCAGGTGATTGGACGCATCGTGATCGACAACGTGCGCCCTGGGACGCCCACCGGCCTCTACCCGGCCAAGGCGGTGGTGGGCGAGCTCGTGGTGGTCTCGGCCGACGTCTTCCGGGACGGCCACGACCTGCTCGCCGCCGAGGTGCGCTGGCGCCCCAGGACGGCCAACGGGGCAGGTGAGGGGGGTAGCCGCGGCGGCAAGTGGGCCGCCTCGCCCATGCGGGACGTGGGCAACGACCGCTGGGAGGCGGTCATCGAGCCGACGACGCTCGGGCCCCACGAGCTGGTGGTGGAGGCCTGGACCGACCTCTACGCCTCCTGGCGCCACAAGATCACCACCAAGCTGGACGCGGGCCAGGACGTGGCCGTGGAGCTGGAGGAGGGGGCCCTGCTGCTGGAGAGCAGGCTGCGGCGGGTCCCGGCCGAGGAGCGCCAGCGCCTGCGGGCCGCCATCGCCGCCCTGCGGGAGGCGGCCGCGTCCGCTCCCCAGGCCGAGACCGAGATGAGAGGCATAAGAGAGAGCCTGGCCCCGGCCCTGGAGCCGGCGGTGGCCGACCTCATGGCCGGTCCGGGGCGGGCCAAGGACCTCACCCGCTCGCGACCCTCGCCCTTGTGGGTGGACCGGGAGCGGGCCCTGGTGGGGGCGTGGTACGAGGTCTTCCCCCGCTCCGAGGGCGGGCTGGCGGGCGCGGCCCGGCGCCTTCCCGCCATCGCCGAGATGGGCTTCGACATCGTCTACCTCCCACCGGTCCATCCCATCGGACGGACGTTCCGCAAGGGGAGGGGCAACACCCTTGTGGCCGGGGCCGACGATCCCGGCAGCCCGTGGGCCATCGGCGGGCCCGAGGGCGGGCACACCGCCCTCAACGCCGACCTGGGCACCTTCGAGGACTTCGACCGCCTGGTGGCCCAGGCCGGCGAGCTGGGCATGGAGGTGGCCCTCGACTACGCCCTGCAGTGCTCGCCCGACCACCCCTGGGTGAAGGAGCATCCGGAGTGGTTCCACCACCGCCCCGACGGCTCCATCGCCTATGCCGAGAACCCTCCCAAGAAGTACCAGGACATCTACCCCGTCAACTTCTGGCCCGACCGCGACGCCGATCGCCAGGCCCTGTGGGAGGAGTGCCACAGGATCCTGGAGTTCTGGATCGGCCACGGCATCCGCTTCTTCCGCGTGGACAACCCCCACACCAAGCCCATGGCCTTCTGGGAGTGGCTCATCCCCACCGTCCAGCAAGCCCACCCCGAGGTCCTGTTCCTGGCCGAGGCCTTCACCAGGCCCAAGGTCATGGCCAAGCTGGCCGAGGTCGGGTTCAGCCAGGGCTACACCTACTTCACCTGGCGCAACACGGCGTGGGAGCTGACCGAGTACCTCACCGAGCTCACGACCGGGCCCGTGGCCGACTACATGCGGCCCAACTTCTGGCCCAACACCCCCGACATCCTCTCCGGCCCCCTGCGGGGGGGCAGCGCGGCCGCGTTCAGGATGCGCCTCCTGCTGGCCGCGACCCTGGTGCCCGCCTACGGGATCTACAGCGGCTACGAGCTGTGCGAGAACGAGCCCGAGTCGTACGCCAACGAGGAGTACCGCAACTCGGAGAAGTACGAGATCAAGCGCAGGGACTGGTCCAGGCCCGGCTCACTGGCCCCGTGGATCACCCACCTCAACCACGTGCGCCGGCGCCACCCGGCCTTCTCCCGGCTGCGCAACCTGCGCTTCCAGCACAGCGACAACCCGGCCATGCTCGCCTACGCCAAGGTCTCCGACGACGGCAGCGACGTCGTGCTCGTCGCCGTCAACCTCGACCCGGACCGGGTCCAGGAGACGACCTTGGGGCTGGATCTGGGCGCGCTGGGCCTCACGGCGGACCAGCCCTTCGAGGCCCGCGACGAGATGACCGGTCAGACCTTCACCTGGCAGGGGGCCCACCCCTACGTGCGTCTGGATCCCGCGACGGAGCCCGGTCACGTCCTGCACCTCCGCCCGCCCGGGTGATCCGGCCCCGGGCCGTTGACCGGTGAGCACCTCGCCCCACCCCGCGGGGCGGCCGCCGGCCCCCGGCAGCGTCCCCGCCAACGCCCCCGTCCCCGTCGCGCCGCTGGCCACCGATCCCGTCTGGTTCCGGCGCTCTGTGTTCTACGAGGTCCTGGTGCGGGGCTTCTTCGACTCCAACGACGACGGTACGGGTGACCTGAGGGGCATCACGGCCAAGCTCGACTTCCTGTCCTGGTTGGGGGTCGACTGCATATGGCTGCTGCCCTTCTACCAGTCACCCCTGCGGGACGGCGGATACGACATATCCGACTTCTTCACCATCCTCCCCGAGTACGGCAACCTGGCCGACGCGGTCGAGCTGGTGGAGGAGGCCCACCGCCGCGGCATCCGCATAGTCGCCGACCTGGTGATGAACCACACCAGCGACCAGCACCCCTGGTTCCAGGAGTCCCGTCAGGACGCCGCCAACCCCAAGGCCGACTGGTACGTGTGGAGCGACGACGACCAGAGATGGCCCGAGGCCCGCATCATCTTCGTCGACACCGAGAAGTCCAACTGGACGTGGGACGCCCAGCGCCAGCAGTACTACTGGCACCGGTTCTTCACCCACCAGCCCGACCTCAACTACGACAACCCCGAGGTCGCCTCCCAGATGCTCGACGTGGTGCGGTTCTGGCTCGACATCGGCCTGGACGGTTTCCGCCTCGACGCCGTTCCCTATCTGTTCGAGAGAGACGGGACCAACTGCGAGAACCTCCCTGAGACCCACGAGTACCTGAGACGGCTGCGCAAGGAGGTCGACGCCACCCACCCGGGCACGGTGCTGTTGGCCGAGGCCAACCAGTGGCCGGCCGACGTCGTTGACTACTTCGGCGACGGCGACGAGTGCCACATGTGCTTCCACTTCCCGGTGATGCCCCGCATGTTCATGGCCGTGCGCCGGGAGCAGCGCTATCCCATCACCGAGATCCTGGCCCAGACACCCGACATCCCCGATGGTTGCCAGTGGGCCATGTTCCTCAGGAACCACGACGAGCTCACGCTGGAGATGGTCACCGACGAAGAGCGTGACTACATGTACTCCGAGTACGCCAAGGACCCCCGCATGCGTCGCAACATCGGCATCGGGCGGCGCCTGGCTACTCTCGTGGACAACGACAGGCGGGTGGGCGAGCTGCTCCACTCGCTGCTCTTTTCCATGCCCGGGAGCCCCATCCTGTACTACGGCGACGAGCTCCTCATGGGGGACAACATCTACCTGGGAGACCGCGACAGCGTACGCACTCCCATGCAGTGGTCCCCGGACCGCAACGCGGGCTTCAGCCGGGCCGACTTCGCCCAGCTCTACCTCCCGCCCCTCATGGACCCCGTGTACGGGTTCCAGTCGGTGAACGTCGAGGCCCAGCTGCGCAACCCCAGCTCTTTCCTACACTGGCTCAGGCGCATGCTCGAGGTGCGCAAGCAGCACCCCGTGTTCGGCATGGGAACCTTCGAGGTCCTTCCCGCGGCCAACCCCTCGGTGCTGGCCTTCGTCCGGTCCGACCCCGACGACACGGTTCTGTGTGTCACCAACCTGAGTCGCTTCGCCCAGCCCTGCGAGCTGCAGCTGGCGGCGTGGGAGGGGCGCACCCCGGTCGAGCTGCTGGGCCGCGTCCCCTTCCCCCGCATCGGGGACCTGCCCTACTTCATCACCCTGGGGCCGTACTCGTTCTACTGGCTGCAACTGGTCGAGGAGGCGACGTGAGCGATCCGACGCTGGTGGACCAGCTGCTGGGGCTGCTGCCCGGCTTCCTCGTGCGTCAGCGCTGGTACGCCCGACCCCAGGGCTCGCCTGAGGGCGAGCTCCCCCGCCTGGAGCTGGTGGAGCACGACGAGCTGGCCAAGGGCCCTCCAGGGCTGACCTGGATGCTGGTCGACTCCGGCGGACGGACCTATCAGGTGCTGGTGGGGACCCGGCCCGAGGCCGAGGCGGCCGAGGTCCCGGGGGGCAGCGACGACGCCGTGATGGGCGTGGTCGACGCTTCCTTCGGCCCGGCCCTGGCCTACGAGGCCACGGTGGACCCGGTGCTCGACCTCAAGCTGCTGCAGGTGGCCAGCCAGCGCCGGGTGCGGGCCAGGCGCGTCCGTCCCGTCGGCGCCGAGCAGTCCAACACATCGGTCGTCTACGACGACAAGCTCATCGTCAAGTTCTTCCGGCGCCTCCGCCGGGGTCCGAACCCCGACGTCGAGGTGACCACGGCGCTGGACGCCGTGGGCTTCAACCACATCGCCGCTCCCATGTTCGTCTGGCGGCGAGGGGCCTGGGAGCTGGCCTTCGCCCAGCAGTTCCTGGCCGGAGGGACGGAGGGATGGGCGCTGGCCCTGACGTCGCTGCGGGACCTGTACGCGGCCGCGCACGAGGTCAGGGGCCCGGAGGGTCCCGCCGTCGCGCCCGGTGGGAGGGAGGGAGGCCAGGCCGAGCATCCCCGGCCGGAGACGGCCGGTGGCGACTTCGGATCCGAATCCAGGCGGGTGGGGACGGTCGCGGCCCGCATGCACCTGGCCATGGCCGAGGCCTTCGGCCGCGAGCCGGGGGACGCGGAGCATTGGGCCAAGGCCATGGAGGGCGAGCTGGACGGTCTCGCCGCCGAGGGACTCGACCTGGGCGCGGCCCGTGCCCTCGTCGACCGGCTGCTCCGCCTCGACGACCCGGGCGCCGCCGTGCGCGTCCACGGCGACTTCCATCTCGGTCAGGTGATGCGGACCGACGTGGGCTGGTTCGTCCTGGACTTCGAGGGGGAGCCGGCCCGGAGCGTGGAGGAGCGGGCCCGCCCCAGCTCCCCTCTCAAAGACGTGGCCGGCATGCTGCGCTCCCTCCAGTACGCGGCGGCCGTGGCCCTCGAGGAGCGGGACCCGGCCGGGCACGACCCCGCCCTGCAGGATCTGGCCCGGGCGTGGGAGTGGCGCAACCGGGAGGCCTTCCTGGAGGGATACGTGTCCACCGCCGGGATCGAGGCCCTGGTGCCCTCCGATCCCGCCGCCTTCGACGCCGTCCTGGCTGCCTTCGAGCTGGAGAAGGCGGTCTACGAGCTGGCCTACGAGCGGGCCTACCGCCCGGGGTGGGCCCACATACCCCGGGCCGCGCTGGAACGGCTCCTGGGTGGGTAGGACTACAGCGTGACCCCCAAGCCCGGCAAGCGCCCCGACGACCACCCCGGCGACGGTCCCGGCGACCGCGCCCCGGCCGCCTCGCCCGACAAGGCCGACAAGGCCGGGAAGGCAGGCAAGTCCAGGAAGCGGGACAAGGAGCAGGAGGCCGCCACCCAGTCCTCGCCCGCGGCCGGGGCCGACCCCCTGGCCGAGCAGATCGAGCGCCTGGTCGCGGGCGAGCACCCCGACCCCCACTCCCTCCTGGGCAGGCACGGATCGGTGATCCGGGCCCGGAGGCCGGACGCGGTGGCCATGCGGGTCGTGTTCGCCGACGCAAGCGCGGCCGAGATGAAGAGGGTGCACGACGGCGGGGTCTTCGAGGCCGAGGTCATGGGGGGCGAGGATGGCTACCGGCTCGAGGCCGAGTACCCGGGCGGAGCCACGGTGCTGTTCGACGACCCCTACCGCTTCTGGCCCACCCTGGGCGAGCTCGACCTGCACCTGCTGGGCGAGGGCAGACACCGCCGCCTGTGGCGGGTCCTCGGTGCCCATCGCCGCGAGCACCAGGGAGTGGAGGGCGTGTCCTTCTCGGTGTGGGCCCCCAACGCCCGGGCGGCGCGGGCCATCGGCGAGTTCAACCTCTGGGACGGCCGGGTCCACCCCATGCGCTCGCTGGGCTCATCGGGCATATGGGAGCTGTTCGTTCCCGGCGTCGAGGCCGGCACCCGCTACAAGTACGAGCTGCTGACCAGGGAAGGCCAGCTCCGCCTCAAGGCCGACCCCGTGGCCCTGGCCACCGAGGAGCCGCCAGGGACCGCCAGCGTCGTGGCCGAGCCTGCGTCCCATCACTGGGGCGACGGTGACTGGCTGGCCCGGCGGGCCGAGGCGGCGGGCCCGACCGGGGGCCTGACCCGCAGTCCTCTGTCGATCTACGAGGTCCACCTGGGCTCCTGGCGGCGCAAGCCCGAGGAAGGGAACCGCTCCCTCACCTACCGGGAGCTGGCCGAGGAGCTGCCTGAGTACGTCGCCTCCCTGGGCTTCACCCACGTCGAGCTCATGCCCGTGGCCGAGCATCCCTTCGGCGGCTCCTGGGGATACCAGGTGTCCTCCTACTTCGCGCCCACGGCCCGCTACGGCACCCCCGACGACCTCCGCCTGCTGATCGACGCCCTCCACCGCCGGGGCATCGGCGTGATCGTCGACTGGGTCCCGGCCCACTTCCCCAGGGACGACTGGGCCCTGGCCCGCTTCGACGGCACCGCCCTCTACGAGCACGAGGACCCCCGGCGGGGCACGCAACCGGACTGGGGCACGCTGGTGTTCAACTTCGGGCGCACCGAGGTGCGCAACTTCCTCATCGCCAACGCCCTGTACTGGCTGGAGGAGTTCCACATCGACGGCCTGCGGGTGGACGCTGTCGCCTCCATGCTCTACCTGGACTACTCGCGAAAGGAAGGCGAGTGGGTGCCCAACGTCTTCGGGGGCCGTGAGAACCTGGAGGCCGTCTCGTTCCTCAAGGAGATGAACGAGGTCGTCTACGGCGAGCACCCCGGGGTGACGACCATGGCCGAGGAGTCGACGGCCTGGCCCGCGGTGTCCCGGCCCACGTACCTGGGCGGGCTCGGCTTCGGGTTCAAGTGGAACATGGGCTGGATGCACGACACCCTGGACTACTTCTCCAAGGAACCGGTGCATCGCCGCTACCACCACAACGAGCTGACCTTCGGGCTCCTCTACGCCTTCTCCGAGAACTTCGTGCTGCCCCTGTCCCACGACGAGGTCGTCCACGGCAAGGGCTCGCTGCTGACCAAGATGCCCGGCGACCGCTGGCAGCAGCACGCCAACCTGAGGTCCCTGGTGGCCTGGATGTGGGCCCACCCGGGCAAGCAGCTGTTGTTCATGGGGGGCGAGCTGGCCCAGGCGTCGGAGTGGTCGCACGAGAGGAGCCTCGATTGGCACCTCCTCGAGTATCCCGAGCACCGGGGCGCGCAGAGCCTGGTCAAGGCGGCCAACCACGTCTACCGCGAGCTTCCCGCCCTGTGGCAGCGGGACTCCGACCCCGAGGGCTTCCGCTGGATCGACGCCAGCGATGTGGAGAACAACGTCCTGTCCTTCCTGCGCCTGGCGGACGGGGGCCCGGCCCTGGCCTGCGTGGCCAACCTCTCGCCCGTGCCCAGGGAGGGCTACCGCATCGGGTTGCCCGAGGGAGGCGAGTGGCGCGAGGCCCTGAACACCGACGCCGCCGAGTTCGGCGGCAGCGGCGTCACCAACGGCGCCCGCGTGCCCGCCTCCGACAACAGCTGGCACGGGCTGCCCTTCTCGGTCGAGCTGACCCTGCCCCCGCTGGCCGTGCTCTGGCTGGTGGCCCCGGACTAGCCCGGGGCGTGCGCCTCTGCCCGGCTCAGCCGGCCCGGCCCTGGCCCTGGCCCGCGGCGGCCGCGGCCCTCAGCTCCTGGCAGGCCACCTCGGGGGAGACGACGTTGATGAGCACGCCCGTCCCCAGCTCGAACGCGGCCAGGGTCGTGACCTTGGGCAGGAGGTGGATGTGCCAGTGGAACACCCCGGTCATGCGGTAGGGGGCGGAGTGGAACACCACGTTGTAGGCCACGTCGCCCAAGCGCCGGTGCAGGGCCTGCACCGCCGAGCGCACGGCCCGGCCCATCGCGGCCAGGTCCCGGGGCCGGGCGTGATGCAGGTGGGGGTCGTGGGCCCGGGGGATGATGAGCATCTCGAAGGGGACACCGCTCCAGAACGGGCAGATCACCGCGGACCGCTCGTCGGCTTGGACCACGCGGTGGTTGACGTCCTCCTCCGCCTCCGTGGTCGTGCACAGCAGGCAGTTGCCTTCGAAGCGGGCGAAGCCCGCCTGCTCGTCGACCAGCTCTCTGGGAACGAAGGGCATGCCCAGCAGCTGGCCGTGGGGGTGCTCCAGCGAGGCGCCCGCCTCCCGGCCCGCGTTGACGATGGCCTGGCTGTAGCGCAGGCCCGGGGTCCCCGCGTGCTCGGCGATGCGGTCTCGGATGGCGGCCATCACCAGGCCGGCCTGGGCGTCGCTGAGGTCGGCCCAGTCGGCGTCGTGCTCGGGGCAGAGGACCAGGACCTCGTGGATCCCGCTGGCCGGGGCCTGGGTGAACACGGGACCCAGGTGGGTGACGACCATGGGGGCGTCGCCGCTGAAGGCGGGGTAGAGGTTGGGGATGATGCGCACGAGCCAGGAGCCCGACGGCCCGTAGCTCTCCAGCGCCGGAGGGGTCGCCTCCTCGTTGCCGGGGCAGAGGGGGCAGGGCCGGCTGCGGTCCTCCTGCACGGGCAGCGAGCGGGGCCGGAAGGCCTGGGGTCGCTCGGCGCGATCTACGCTCACGACCACCCACCGGCCGGTGAGCGGATCGAGGCGGAGCTGGCTCATGGCGCGGCGGGGCTCTCGCCGTCTGTCGCCGTCGAGCCCGCGATCACCACGCTTTGAGGGTACCGTCCGCTGCGCTCGCGATGACGTAGGGTCGAGCCGTCGGGCACCGCACCGCGGGTAGGGTCCGGCCGTGCTCGGCGACCGGGAGCGTCCCTCTCGCATCCGGGCCGAGCAGCAGCGGGCCCTGGTCCACGAGATCAGGCACGAGGCCTACGCCTACGCCCCGTTCTGGAAGGAACGTCTCGACCAGGCCGGGGTGTCGCCCGCGTCGGTGCACGGCGTCGACGACCTGGCCCGCCTGCCCCTCACCGAGCTCGACGAGGTCGAGGATCCCGCATCGCTCGTCCTGCGCCCAGACGGGGCCAGCATCCGCCGCCGCGGCGACCGGGGCCTGGCCCTCAGGTTGGGAATCGCCCGCCTGTTCGGCCGGGTGGCCGCCCTGAACGAGCGCATGCTCGAGCCCATCTACAAGCCCATCCACTGGCTGGTGCAGGCGGGTCTGCCCGTGGGCTACTCGGCCGAGGACCTCGAGCGGCTGGCCGAGCTGGGGCGCCGGTGGCTGGAGGCGGCCGGCCTGCGCCGGGGCGACGTGCTCGTCGGCCTGGTGCCGCCCGGCCCCAACCTGGGGTTCTGGGAGCTGGCCGAGGGGACGCGCCGCTCGGGCGTCTCCTCCCTCCTGCTCTCGCCCGTGCCCTCGATCGAGGACGTGGCCGGGCTGCGGCCCACGGTGCTGGCGGGCCGGCCCGTCGATCTGGCCAACCTGCTCGAGGCGGCCGCCGAGGCCGGGGTTCATCTCGACTCGCTGCACACGCTGCTGGCCGTCGGCGAGCCCCTGGAGGACGGAGTGCGGGACCGCCTCGAGTTCCGGGGCGACGGGGCGGCCGTGCTGTCCGCTTGGGCCCCGCCCGGGGTCAAGTCCCTCTGGGCCGAGTGCCGGGGCGGACAGGGAGGGCTGCACACCTCTCCCGCGGTCGAGCTGCTGGAGGTGGTGGACCCCCTGACCGGGGCCGGCGTCGCCCCCGGCGAGGAGGGCGAGGTGGTGTGGAGCTCCATCGGGTGGCGGGGGACGGTGATGCTGCGCCTGCGCACCGACGTCTACGCCACGCTCGAGGAGGGGCGGTGCCCGGCGTGCGGGCGGACGACCCCTCGCATCGTTCCCACGTCCCCGCTGCCCGCGTTGGCCGCGGCCTTGAGCGCGGTGCTCGATCGGGAGGAGCGGGTGTCGCTGTGGCAGATCGAACTGCGCACGGTGGAAGGCGAGGACGAGCTCATCGTCTTCCTCGCCCCGGTGGCGGGCGCGGATCTGGTGGACGTGCTCGACGAGCTCGACAACAGGCTGTCGGTCACCCAGTTCGTGGTGCTCGACCGGTCCGAGCTCGACGACCGCCTCGTCGACCACGGCGACGCCAGGGTGGTGGACCTGCGCTAGACGAGGGTGGGGGCGCCGCGGTGCCCGGCCCCGGGGCGCTGCCGCGCCCGCGTCAGGCGGAGGCGGCGGTGACGCTGAAGGCCTGCTCGCCGTCGGCGATGGTCCAGGATCGGCCCGGAGCCTCCAGGTCGGGCCCGTCCACCTCGACGTTGACGTCGAGGAGGGCGTCGGCCGAGGCCCAGCGCGACAGATGGGTGAGCAGGTCGGCGTCGATGCCGGCCTCCATGCCCGCCCTCAGGGTCAGGAACGGTGTCCCGTCGACCAGGGCACGCTCGGCCAGGTCGACGCCGGCATAGCCGCGCCATTCGCCGTCGCCACCCTGCAGGTCGATGCTCAGCTCGTCTTCCTCGACCGACCAGCTCAGGAGGCGAACGCCGCTCAGCACGAGGAAGCCGTGGTCGACCGGGCCCGGTTCACGGCGCCGGCCGGAGTAGCCACCGATGCTCATGGCTCCAGTTGTACCCCCGTGTGCCGTGGACGAACAGGCGCGCTGGAGTCGTTCCTCGGCGAAACGGGTGACTTGTGCCACTCACGGTGCGCTGGGCCGGGCCCGGCCTCGGCAGGTCCCCGTGCCGGCGACCACGCAGCGTGTGAGCGGGGAGGGCGGGGATCCGACCAGAGATCCGGCGAGGGAGTCCAGAGGTGCGGCGACGCCGGCGGGCCACCACCCACCGGCGTCCAGCCGCTGCTCACCGGAGGATGCAGGGTCCGCCGGCGAAGCCTATGAGAGAGACGAGATCTCCAGGCCGCCCGTCAGTCGCCGGGGGCGATGCCGACGACCGAGGAGCCCAGGGCCACGCTGCCCGCCGAGCCGTAGAAGGGGGCAGAGCCGAAGTTGAACACCCCTCCGTCGGCGGCCACGAAGCGATACCCGTGACCGTCCTGGGCGGCGGTGACGCCGGCGATGGGCTGGTTGAGGCGGATGTTGCCGGTCGAGCCGTAGTACGG
>VAXP01000099.1:15270-16407 GCA_005884125.1 Actinomycetota bacterium
CGGGCGTGGGGGCCATGCCGGTCACGGGCTGGTTGAGCCGGGTGTTGCCGGTGGAGCCGGAGAAGGCGGCGTCGCCGAAGCTGAACACGCCCCCGTCCGCCCCGACGAAGCGGTAGCCCTGCCCGCTGGGAGTGGACGAGACGCCCACGATGGGCTGGGTCAGATGGATGTCGCCGGTCGAGCCGTGGAAGGCGGCGTCGCCGAAGGCGAACACGCCCCCGTCCCGGGCCACCAGCCAGTAGCCGCCGCCGTCGGGCGTGGCCGCGATGCCGACGATGGGCTGGTTGATCCGGGTGTTGCCCAACGAGCCGTGGAAGGCGGCGTCGCCGAAGGCGAACACGCCCCCGCTGGGGCTGACCAACCAGTAGCCCCGCCCCGACGGCGTGCTGGCCATGCCCGCGGTGGCGCCGGAGGCGCTGCCGAGGGGACCGGTGGCCCCGTAGGAGAGGACCTGGCCCCCCACGGTCGCGATGCGGTAGCCGCCGGGCTGTCCTGCGGTCGGGGCCGACGCCAGCGTCACCGCCACCGGGATCGGCGGCGGGGCCGGGGCCGGTGCGCCGCCCGTGCCCATGAAGTCCTCGGTGACGAAGATCGTCCCGTTGGAGACGGTCACGGCCACGCCGATGTAGGCGTAGGTCGAGTTGACGAGGTTCTCGTAGTGGTGGGGGCTGGCGACGAAGGCGTCGTGGATCGACTGGACCGACGGGCCCATGCCCACGTTCTCCCCCAGCGTCTGCCAGTTCGAGGGCGCCTGGCTGGCCAGGTTGGGGTTGTGGGAGATGGTGCCCGCCGCGGCCATGTGGTCGGACCAGCCGCTGGCGATGCCGTTGAGGGCGGGGTCCACCGACAGCGGACCCAGGCCCTTGCTGGCCCGGAGCTGGTTGAGCAGCGAGACGAACTGGGACGAGTCGGCGGCGGGATCGGCGCCCACGGTCGGTGCGGCGAGGCCGAGGGAGACGGTCGTCAGGGCGACGACGGTGAGGAGCTTGACGATGAGCCGCATGGCCTGGGTCCTCCGTGGTGGTTGCAGAGGGCGAGGCGCCCCTGTTCGGTAGCCCGGCGGCCGTAGAGCCCTGCGCTCCTTAGGTCCGTGGCTTTGCGCCCACCGGGTTTCCCCGGCGGTTGCCTTTGTCGCTA
>VAXP01000079.1 GCA_005884125.1 Actinomycetota bacterium
CGAGCTCAGCCCGCCGGGGTGCGCTGGGTCCCGACCTTCAGCTCGCGGAAGGGCACGTCCCTGTCCGTCGACGGCTCCTTGGGGAGGCCGAGCACCCTCTCGCCGATGATGTTGTGCTGGATCTCGTCGCTTCCCCCGTAGATCGACACCGCCGGGCTGAAGAGGGCGAGCTCCTGGACGGCGCCGTTCATGGGAGCGTCGGCGCCGTGCAGCATCCCCGCCGCGCCCAGGATCTCCATCCCCAACTCCCGGCTCAACCGGGTGATGCGGGAGATCTGCAGCTTGCCCGTCGACGCCTCCGGCCCTGGTCTGCCGCCCTGGGCCAGGGCGCTCTTGGCCCGCAGCTGGGTGTAGCGGCTGATCTCGTCGAGCGTGTAGAGCTGGGCCAGCTTCTGGCGCACCATGGGATCCTTGGTGCGGCCCAGCTCCTCGCTCAGCCGCCGCAGCAGACCGAAGCCCCTGGCCCCCATGGCTGCGGCCGTTCCCGTCCGGCCCCGGGCGGAACGCGCCGCCACATCGCCGGCCCGGAGCTCGAGCATGCCGCCCTTCCGTCCCGGCATCCCGCCCACGGCGCCGACCCCGCCTCCCAGGGCCACCCGCTCGTTGGCCAGCGTCGTCAGGCCCACGGCCCAGCCTTCGTTGAGCTCGCCGATGACGGCGTCGCGGTGCACGCGTGCGTCACTGAAGAAGACCTCGTTGAACAGGGCCCGGCCCGTCATCTCCCGCAGGGGCCGGACCTCGACGCCGGGTTGATCCATCTCGATGGCGAAGTAGGTGATGCCCTTGTGCTTGGGAGACTCGGGGTTGGTCCGGGCCAGCAGCATGCCCAGGTCGGCCTGCTGACCTCCCGAGGTCCACACCTTCTGACCGTTGATGATCCACTCGTCGCCGTCCTGCACGGCCCGGCACTGCAGGCTGGCCAGATCCGATCCCGCGCCGGGCTCGCTGAAGAGCTGGCACCAGGCCTCCTCACCCGAGAGGATGGCCCGCAGATAGCGGCGCTTCTGGTCGTCGTTGCCGTGGGCGATGATCGTGGGGCCCGCGAGCATGAAGCCCAACCCCGCGGGGGGGCCCGGCGCGCCAACCTCGGTCAGCATCTCCCGCACCACCGCGGCGCCCTTGGCCGACAGGCTCTTGCCGTGCCACTCCTCGGGCCAGCTGGGGGCGGCCCAGCCCGAGTCGGCCAGACGGGCCCACCACTCGCGCATGGTCAGATCGGGATCCCAGCTCTCCTCCAACCAGGCCTTGAGCTCGGTGCGGGTGTCCTCGGCGGTGCGCTCGGATGCCATGTGCTCCCCTCTGCGATCGCGCCCGGTCAGGGACGTCTGGTGCGGGTACCGCACCAAGGTTAGATGGCGCCGTCAGCGGCCACGAAAGCGGAGATTGGCCGGACAGGGCACGAGAGGGGCCCCGGCCCCGGTGTCAGCCCCGAGGTGGGGCGCCCCCGGAGGGCTCGAACTCCAGCGCCAGGGAGTTGATGCAGTAGCGCTCGCCCGTCGGAGCAGGTCCGTCGGGAAACACGTGTCCCAGGTGCGACCCGCACCTGGCGCACACGACCTCGGTCCTGACCATGCCGTGGCCCTTGTCGGGCCGTAGCTCCACGGAGTCGTCCTTCTCCGGCTCCCAGAAGCTCGGCCATCCCGTGCCGGAGTCGAACTTGGTCTCGGAGCTGAACAGCACGGCCCCGCACGCCGCGCACCTGTAGGTCCCGTCGTCGTGGTTGTGCACGTACTTGCCCGTGAACGGGGGCTCGGTGGCCGACTGGCGGAGCACGGCGTACTGCTCGGGGCTGAGCCCCTCCTTCCACTCCTGGTCGCTCTTGGTGATCTCCGGGGTCATCGCCGCCCTCCCGTCCTCGTGGCGCCTGCGTCGGTCCGGGCGCCCGGGTCAATAGTGCCCCATCGGGGTTAGCCTCCCGGTCGTGACCGGACATGGCTGAGCGATCCAGGCGACCCGACAAGCCCCGCATCCCTCCCCTGGCCGCCGACGAGCACTCGGAGGACCAGCGCCAGCTGGTGGGTGGCGTCGCCGCCAACGTGCCCGCCAGCAACATCTTCGCCACCCTCGTCCGCCACCCTGGCCTGTTCCGCCACTGGCTGCCGTTCGGGGGCAAGCTCCTGGCCGGCAAGCTGCCGGGGCGCGAGCGCGAGCTCCTCATCCTGCGCACGGCATGGAACTGCCGGTCCGACTACGAGTGGGGCCAGCACGTGCTCATCGCCCGAGGAGCCGGGCTCGACGACGCCGAGATCGACCGCGTCGCCGACGGCCCCGACCATGAAGGCTGGTCGCCCTTCGACCGGACCCTTCTGCGGGCCGCCGACGAGCTCCACGGCGACAGCTGCATCAGCGACCGTACGTGGACGGAGCTGGCCGGGCGGTACGACGAGCGCCAGCTCGTCGAGGTGCCCATGCTGGTCGGGCACTACCACATGGTCGCCTACTCGCTGAACTCGCTCGGCGTGCAGCGAGAGGAGGGCATCGTGGGGCTGCCCGAGCGGGCCTCGTGACCCCGCCGCCCGCCGAGGCGATGGCGGCTGAGTCGCTGACCCCGGAGTCGCTGGGCCAGGCCCCGGGCCGGGGCAGGCTGGCGGGTCGGCGCGTGCTGGTGGTGGGCGCGGGTACCCGGCCGCTTCCCGACGACCCCGAACCGCCCGTGGGCAACGGTCGCGCCATCGCCCTGCTGGCGGCGAGGGAAGGGGCCGCGGTGGCCTGCGCCGACCGCGACGAGGCCTCGGCGGCCGACACCGCCGGTCGCATCCAGGCCCAGGGCGGTCGGGCCGGCGTCCTCGTCGCCGACGTGACCGACGACGACGCCTGCCCCCGCCTCGTGACCGGCGCCCTCGACTTCCTGGGCGGGCTCGACGGCCTCGTCCTCAACGTCGGCATCGGCGCCGGGGCCCGACTGGAGGGCACCACGCCCGAGCTCTGGGACCAGGTCTTCGCCGTGAACGTGCGCGCCCACTTCCTCGTGTGCCGGGAGGCGGTGCCCCGCATGCAGGAGGGCGGCTCCATCGTGTTCATCAGCTCGGTGGCGGGGATCACGCCCGGGAGCATGCTGCCGGCCTACGACGCGTCCAAGGCGGCCGTCGCCGGGCTCTGCCGCCACGTGGCCCTGGAGGGTTCGAGGCGGCGGATACGGGCCAACGTGGTGGCCCCCGGTCTCATGGACACGCCCATCGGCAGGGCCGCCTCCAGAGGGCGCCCGTCCCGCAACCGCACGCCGGTGCCCCTGGGCCGCCAGGGCACGGCATGGGAGGTGGCCTACCCGACGGTGTTCCTGCTCTCCGACGAGGCCGGCTACATCACCGGTCAGGTGCTGGTCAGCGACGGGGGACTGACCGCCCTGCGCTAGTAGCTAATGCAGCCGGCAGACGGATCCCGACAGACAGGGTGAGGCGCACGGCCCGCCAGGTCCTGGAGGCCAACGACCGGGGCGACCACACCGTTGCCTCCCCCCACGTGTACCCCTACCAGTGGCTGTGGGACTCGGGCTTCATCGCCCTGGGGTGGGCGACCATCGACGGCGCCCGGGCCTGGCGGGAGCTGGAGACGGTGTTGAGGGGTCAGGCCCCCGACGGCTTCGTGCCCCACGTCCTGGCCCACCGGGCCCCGGGCCGCCGCTTCCCCGACCCCGACCTGTGGGGCAGGCCCGGGGACCCGGCCACCTCGGGCATAACCCAACCCCCGGTGCTGGCCTCGGTGGCCCTGCGCCTCCTCGAGCACGCCCGGGGCGCCGGCGCCCAGTCCCGTCGCCAGGGCGAAGCCGCGGCCCTCCGTCTGTGGCCGTCGCTGATGGCCTTCCACCGTTGGCTGCACCGCGAGCGGGACCCGCTGGGCCTGGGCCTCGTCGTCAGCGTCCATCCCTGGGAGACGGGCATGGACGACTCCCCGGCCTGGGACTCGCCCCTGGCCGCGGTCGCCCCCCGGGCCGGGCCGGGCCCACCCGAGCTCCCCGGGCCTACGGCCGACCGGCCCGGCGCGGCCGCCTATCCCCGCTACCTCGGCCTGGTCGACGAGCTTCGGGCCGCGGGCTACCAGGGCTCGGCGCTGGCCGTGAAGGGCTCGTTCCGGGTGGCCGACGCCGTCACCAACGCGGTCATGGCCAGGGCCGACGCCGACCTGGCTCTCCTGGGCCGGCGACTGGGCGCGGCCCCGGGCGACGTCGAAGAGGCCCGGGGCTGGGCCCGGCGTTCGGCCGCGGCCCTGTCCACCCTCTGGGACGATGACGCCGGCCACTTCCTGTCTCGCGACCTGGTGACGGGGCGGGCCCTGCCCCCCGCCACCAGCGCGTCCTTCCTGGGCCTGTGGTCGGGCGCGGCGACCCCGTCGCAGGTGCAGAGGCTGGCCGCCCACGTCGAGGGATGGGCCCGGGGATGGCACCCGGTCCCGTCCAGCGACCCGGAGGCGGCATCCTTCGACCCCC
>VAXP01000080.1:0-2405 GCA_005884125.1 Actinomycetota bacterium
AGCCGTCGGGCCACACGCCGAACTTGGGATAGTCGTTCATCAGCGAGCCGACGTTGTAGTCGTAGCGCCAGAACGAGCCGGTCGGGTCGCCCGTGGTGGAGACGGCGATGCACTGGTGGAAGGGTGCCACCGGGTTGCCGGCGCTGTCGGTGTTGAAGGCGAACTGGCTGAGGAACCAGCGGTTGGCCAGCTTGTCGTAGAGCACCACCGGGTCGCCGTCGTTTGTGGTCTGGCACAAGCCACCGAAGCCCGACCACAGGGTGGCCCCGTTCACCGGCCCGTAGATCGAGGTGCCGGTCTTGTTCCACACCTGGTACGACAGGTTCACCCACTGCACGTAGTTGTTGGGTCCCACGTCGCCGTTGGTGTCGGGCGGCAGAACGCCGTTGATGTTGTGGATGCCCTCCCAGCTCGTCGCCGTGGAGGGAGCCGTGCTGGCGCCCACCGGCGCCGGGTTGGCCTGGTCCTGAGGGGTCTCGGCCATGTCGGCGAACTGGCCGTGACGCTTGCGAGCGGCGTGGGCCCGGCTCTTGCCGTCAGGAACGGGGGTGATCGAGGTCAGCGGAGGCGACTCGTCCTGGCGACTGGCCGTGATGACCACCGCCCCGCCGCCGGGGTTGCCCGTCGCCTTCTTCTGGGCCGCTATGGCGGGGACCGCCTGGCTGGCTGTGGCGAGCGTGCCGATGAGGAATAGACCGAAGATCCGCCTGCGCATGTCGGAGATGTTGACAGCAAGCCCTTTCGGCCTCCATGGCCCAATCGACCCAAATTCGTCCACGGCACGAGCGTGGACACTCTGACGAAATGGGACTATCCGCTCACCGAGGGCGCTCGACGGGCCGGCGACGTGCGCCCGGAGTGGCCGGCAACAACGGTTCAGGACCAGCCGAGCACGGCCACGATCTCCCCTCGGGGAGCCTGCGACATCCCGGTCCGCGGATCGCAGTGGGCGGGTCGGGGGCTGCTGAACACCGTCACCCGGTGGCGCCCGCTGCTGTCCACCACGCCGACGTCCGACACGCCGCCTGACGAGACGTCGGAGGTCGCGCTTTCGAGGAAGGCGACGTGGGTGTCGTCGGGAGACCAAGCGGGTTTCGAGGCCCGCACCATGGACAGGTTCGTCTCGCAGAACGTGCTCGGCTCCTGGGCCGGCGCCAGGTTGGTCACGTTCCGGGGCGCCGAGCCGTCCAGAGGCACGACCCAGACGTCGTCGCCGGTCGGGTGGTCGCCCGGCTGCCACGCCGTGCGGGTCCCGTAGCGGACGTAACGGGTCCTGACACCGGCCAGCTCCCGCCCGCCGTGCGACCAGGCCAGGTCCCGGAAGGGTCCGGAGGCCACCTGGCGCGGCGGTCCCCCGTCCAGGGGCAGCACCATCACGGCGGACCCGCCGGCCTGCTCGTCGGGGACGGAGGTCGAGCGCCGCTCGACGGCGATGGAGGTCCCGTCGGGGCTCCACACCGGGGAGGCATAGGTCCAACCGTCGGGCGGCCTCAGGGCGCCCAGCGGGACGCCGTCCCACGACATCAGGCCCACGGCGTCCACGGTGGCCCCGTGGCCGCCCTCCTGGTGACGCAGGTAGGCGATCGTGTCCCCGTCGGGCGAGAAGGAGGGATCGACGTCGTATCCGCCCGAGGTCAGGACCCGCTCACCGCTGCCGTCGGGCTGGGCCACGGCGATCCCCGCCTCGGTGGAGCCCACGTAGCCGCTGCTGCAGCCGGCGATCCCGCATCCGCTGTAGGGGTGAGACGTGCTGGAGATCGTCTTGCTGTAGACCTGCAGCCCGCGCGACGACGAGAGCTGCGTGACCCTCACCGACGGGTTTGCAGCGGGCTGCAGCCCGGTCCCGTCGGGGAGAACCGACATGACCGGCCCATGCGACGTGCCTGGCGGGGAGTGCGAGAACAGGATCCTCGGCGGCGGAGGAGGAGCCGAGGTCACGGTGGTGGGCACCGGTGTCGCCGTGGTCGTCGACGTCGCATGTATGGCCGCCGTCGCCAGGACGGGCGGCGGTTGGGACCGCGGTGTCCCCCCGCTCCTGAGCAGCGAGCTCCGAGGATGGATGGCGCCGAACGCGGCCAGATCGAGCATCAAGATGACGGACGTCGCCGTCCCCAGCGCGGCCATGACTCGTCGCGGCTTCATGGGCACCGCTGGAGGCAGATGAGCGGCGGCCTCGTGGTCGTCGTCGACGGCGGGGGCAGGTAGGTGCTCGCGGATGAAGGCCTGGGCATGGGCGTGGGGTATTGGGGCGACAGCTGCACCGGAGGGGCGACGACGCCGGGCCGGACCGTCGGCGGGGGTGAGGCGGCCGGGCCGGGCGGACCGGGCGGGTGGGCGCTGCCACACGACGTCAGGACCATCCCCAGGGGACCCTCCTGCACAACCGAGGCCGCACCGTGCCAGGC
>VAXP01000080.1:2460-3981 GCA_005884125.1 Actinomycetota bacterium
TCACGGATGCAGGGCAGGCCGTCGTGGCGGGTCCAGGTCACATAGCGGTCTCCCGCCCAGGCGCTCGCCATCCCGTACGCATCGAGGACGTCGGGAGCCTGGTGAAGCACGGCCAGCACACCCAGCTCGCCCAGCACGTCCTCGTCGGTTGCACTGCCATCGGGATCGGGGCGGGCCACCGTGACCGGCTTGTCGCCCCGCAGGTAGCGCTCCGGCTCCAGCACCTGGGCCGTGCTCATCGGAGGGGACGCGAAGGCGCCGTCGAGACGGGAGAGTCCACCGGCTAGCACGAGCCGACTCACGAAGACCTGGCCCACGACGTACGGGAAGGCGGGCCCGAAGGGGATGACGCCGTCGAGGTTGGTGTCGTTGGGGCTGGAGGCCGCGGCTCGGTCCTCCGCCGACTGTGCCGCGACCCAGCGGCGCTCCACGCGGGCCGCGTCACCCTCCACCAGCGAGAGCTCGGCCATGGCCTGGTCAGAGCTCTCCGGGCGGCGCACCCCGGGGGTGATCTCCACTCCCTTGACCACCAGGCGGTGCCAGAGGACGTCGTAGAAGCCTTCGACCTGGTCGAGCGGGGCGTGGCCGCGGATCGTCGGTCCCTTGCCGACACCCGAGAGACCGAGAGGGGCCAGGGGGTCGGGTCCATCTCCCGAGGGGTCCTCGTGAAGGCGGGCTACGAACTGATCGGGTGCCAGCAGCTCGACGGGCACCTCGTGGACGAAGGGCTTGCCCCTGACGCCGGCCACGAAGGTCTCGAGACGGCTGACCTCGGAGTCGACGGCGGCCTGTTCGGGGCTGACGAGAGCCAGGGGAATGCTGGCGGCCAGTCGCGGCAGCTGATGGCTCCGCCCAGCGGTCTCAGAGTGCGAGCCGACCCCGACGATGCCCGAGAGGAAGAGGAGGGCGGTCTCCGCCCCGACAACCCGCCGCGCGCCGGCCGAAGAGGCCGCGCCGCCCCGTCGGTGATCACGGCGAAGCCTCTAGGAGAGCGAGGGGTGAAGGACCGGACCTGCGGCGCCGACGCTGGCGGGCTCCGGGCCGAGTGCCCTGCCCGAGGGTTCGCTCCACCCCGCCGGCACATCACCGCCGTTGGCCATGACATGGACGGTACGGATCGCCTTCAAAAGGTTCACCCCGCCGGAAGACAAGAAATGGCCAGGTCGTGGCGAGCCAGAGGGTTTCGCCGACCCGAGCACCAGCCCTCAGATCGGCACGACGGTAACTCCAGTCATCCCGGCAGTCAGGGCCCCAAGATCACGCGGGTCTCCGGTCAGCAGACGAACGCGACGGCCAAGCCCACCCGCGGTGACGGCGACGATCGCGTCGATGGTGTCGTTCCTGCCGGTGCGACCCAGCACCTCGCCGGCGGCGCGGCCAGCCTCAGGCGTCACCGGCTCTTGTTCGACGCCGGCCAGCAGGCGATGGACACGGGCGTCCCGGCGGTGACCACGGAGGACCTCGGCCAAGGTCACGGTGCTCACGTGTACGCCTGCGCCGACCTGCTCGGCGACGGCCAGC
>VAXP01000080.1:3998-6865 GCA_005884125.1 Actinomycetota bacterium
TCGAGAACGACCGCAGCTGGCAGGGCCCCGGACCTCAGGGCGCGGCGCTGGCGTCGGCGAGCCACTGGCGCCGCACCTCCTCCATCACCGCGTCGGGGATCGGGCCGTTCTCTGCCTCCTGACCGGCCAGCCAGGCCCGAAGCGCCTCTCGACGCTCCTCCGCCTCTCAGGCTCGAGTTACGTACTGCGATAGCCCCCTGGTCCCGACCCTGCGCCTGATCCGCTCGAGGAGCCCCGCCGGCAGGCTCACCGACACCTTGGCGTACTCGCTGGCCATTGGGGACTGATCCTACCAACAGTAGGAATGGGGCACCGACGAGCCGAACCGCGCCCTCTCCCCCTCCCGGGCGTATGTAGCCAGGTCGGCCGGTCCGTGCTCCTCGCTGGAGAGGAAGACGCCGACCTCGGTCAAGAGGGCACGCCCGCCTCTGACTCCTGGGAACGGCCGAGCAGGGCGGTGAACAGCGAACGGAAGTGGACCATGGCCTGGCGCCGGTCCTCCGTGGTGGCCTTGCCTGCCGTCTCGGCCACCGCCACCCGGTGGGCGGCCCGGTAGTCCTCCACCAGGTCGGGATGGTCCACGGACACGAGATCACTCCGCTCGCCGAAGTCATCGACGGGGTAGCCGCGCTCCCGCAACAGCCGCGTCACGAGAACATCGGCCTCCTCCACGCAATCGGCCGGGGAGTGGACGAACCGGGCCTGCACGTCCTGCCAGGCCACGGCATAGCTCCTCCGCGCTCCGGGAGGGAGGCTTCGGACCTCGAAGTCCCGGCGGCGCTCGGCTCGGCCGGCCAGCTCCGCCTCTGCGCCACTTTTGCTGCCGGCACGATCCAGCGTGCGGTCGTACTCGGGGCCGAACTGCCTGCGCAGCCCCCGACGCCGGCGGGCGCGCACCAAGCCCAGGACGACAACAAACAACACCGCGACCGCTCCCACCGCGACGATCGCCCAGATCCAGGTGGCCATGATGCCCTCCTCAATCGTGAATCGAAGTAGACCGGGTCGCCTGGCTCACTTCTGGCCCAGGATGCGGGCCAGCTGGGCCCGGCCCATCTTGGAGCGCCCGGGGATGTTCCTGCGCCTGGCCATCTCGTAGAGCTCGGACTTGGTCTTCGGTGTGCTCGAACCGGTGCGCTTGCGCTTGGCCACCGCCGCCGCCTGCTTGCCCAGGGCGGTGCGGGTCTTGGCCGGCATGTTGGCGATGCTGCGCTTGCGTCTGGCTCCGGAGGCTGCCTTCTTGATGTTCCGCCTGGCGGCGCTCCGCTGCCTCTCGCTGGCCATTTCTCTCTCCTTCCGAGTGGATTCGGGCCTCAGCCCCCCGGTAGCGCCACCCGCGAAACCGAGGCCACCCGGCAGTGGATCTCACCCTTGGCGCTGGTCACGCCCGAGGTGCTCCACGCCGCAGAGTGGCCTGGGGAAACGCGGGCCACCGTGTCTGCCCCCTCGGTCACCCGGTTGCCACTCACGTCCTCGAAGGCGATACGGACGGCGTAGCTGCTCACCTTGGAGGAGCGGTTCACGATGGTGCCCGCGGCCTCGGGTCGCGGCTGCGAGGCCCCTCTGCATGCGGTGACCGAGACGTCCTTCTGGGCCGCCGAGGAGCTAGCTCCGCAGCCGGCCAGGGCGAGGCCGGCCAGGGCGAGGCCGATGGCGAGCAGGACCGAGGCCGAGACCAGCGTCCGCGCCTCGTTCCGTCGCCGGGGCCGCATCCTCCTGCTCCTCAGTCGCGACCGAACCTGGTGCTCAACTTTCCCCGGGCGTCCTCCCACGCGTCCTTGCCCCGCTCCCAGGCCCGGTCGGCCACCGCCGCGGCGGGTCCGCTGACCAGGTTCCCGGGCGGCGTGTCCGGGCTCCGGGGATGGGGGCGGGTGGGCGCCATGGTCTTGGCCTGTTCCATGGACGCGCCCAGCTCCTGGAGCTCCTTGCGCCCGGCGGCCTCGCGCACCCGGGGGAAGAGCTCTTCTTCCTCCTCCTTGACGTGGTGCAGGACCGACTCCTCCAACACCTTGACCTTGGCGTCGAAGCGCTCGTTGGTGGGGTCCATTCCCTGGAGCTCGGAGAGGGTCCACTTGACTACGTGGTGCTCCTCCAGGCTCTCGAGCACGTCCTGCTCCGCGCCCTTCACCGTCTCCCGGACGAAGGGATAGAAGAGCTGCTCCTCGATGGCCGAGTGCGCCGACAGCTCCTCGATGATCTTGTCCACGGCCTGGCGCTTGGAGGCGGTGGCCCGGTCGCCCATCTGGTTGAACTCGCGGAAGAGGCGCTTGACCGTCTTGTGGTCGTTCTTGAGCAACGTGATCGCATCCATAGGTGGTTGCCTACCCGGTCGCGCCCGTCCACAACCGGGGAAGACCTGTGGACCACGCGATGACGTGAGTTTCCTGAGATGCGCGGTTGGGAATACGCCCCGCAGGAGTCGAGCGCGAACAACGTGTTGGACCCGACGACCGTGGGAGGTAACGGAATGGGACTCGTCCTTTTGATCTTGCTGTTGGCACTGCTCTTCGGTGGGTTGGGCTTCGCCGTCCACACCCTGTGGCTCATAGCCGTCGTCCTGGCCATCGTCTGGCTGGCGGGGTTCGCCTTCCGCAGCGGAAGCGGGGCTCGCTGGTACCGGT
This sequence comes from Actinomycetota bacterium, assembly GCA_005884125.1. Lineage (GTDB taxonomy): Bacteria > Actinomycetota > Acidimicrobiia > Acidimicrobiales > AC-35 > AC-35. Next base: position 6,620 of record VAXP01000080.1, read on the forward strand.
GGTGAGCTGGTGAGCTCTCTGTCCGGTTGGTGGCGCCGGACCGTTCGGCGCCTTCGGGGAGCGGAGGTCGGCGTGCGCGATCCGAACATCATCGGAGACGCGGGCCCCACCGACGTGGCTCCCGGGCGCGACCCCGAGCCGGAGCTGGAGGAGAAGGGCCAGGAGCTCGACGAGGTGGGCAGGCACATTCGGGAGGTGCGGGAACGGGTCGGCAAGGAGCCCGAGCCCGATGCGGAGCCGGAGCGG
>VAXP01000100.1 GCA_005884125.1 Actinomycetota bacterium
TGCGCCCACCGGGTTTCCCCGGCGGTTGCCTTTGTCGCTAGGTGTTGCGGTGAAATCACTATCGGTAGCTGTGAGGGGAGATCTTGAGCGGATTGTCGAAAATTCCGAGCGCGGTGCGTAGCGGTGTCCGGACAAACCGCCCCCGTCACCGGCCCAGGCGCCGGCGCCCCCTGCCCGCTCCGGCGCCATCGGCGCCCAGGGCCCCCGAGGCGTGGGACCTACGCTGGGCGCCGGTGACCGCCTACCTCGACCACGCCGCCACCACCCCGCTGCGCCCGGAAGCGGCCGCGGCCATGCTCCCCCTCCTGAGCGACCGCTTCGGCAACCCGTCCGGCGTCCATTCGGTGGCCCGGGCCGCCCGCCAGGCCCTGGACGAGGCCCGGGAGGCGGTGGCCGCGGCCCTGGGCGCCTCGCCCGGCGAGGTCGTGTTCACCGCCAGCGGGACAGAGGCCGACAACCTGGCCGTGCTGGGCGCCCACGCCCTTGGGGGCGGGACCGCCGTCTGCAGCGCCATCGAGCACCACGCCGTGCTCCACAGCTGCCGGGCGGTGGGGGTGCGGGTGGCCCCGGTGACGGCCGAGGGGATCGTCGACCTGGAGGGGTTGGCCGCCCTGCTCGACCGGGCCGAGCAGGACGGGCGGGACGTCTCGGTGGTCTCGGTGATGCTGGCCAACAACGAGGTGGGCACGGTCCAGCCTCTCGGGGCCGTTGCCGAGCTGGTGCGGGCCCGCGCCCCCCGGGCGGTGGTGCACACCGACGCGGTGCAGGCTTTCGCCTGGATGGACGTGTCCGCGGCCGCGGCCTGCGCCGACCTCGTCTCGGTGAGCGCCCACAAGTTCGGCGGGCCCAAGGGCGTGGGCGCCCTGGTCGTGCGCGAAGGCGTGGCCCTGGCCCCCGTCATCCACGGGGGCGGCCAGGAGCGGGACCGGCGCAGCGGGACGCACAACGTGGCCGGGATCGTGGGCATGGCCGCGGCCATGACGGCCACGGTGGCCTCCCGCGAGGAAACCGTGGTGCGGGTCACGAGGCTGCGGGACCGGCTGGCCGACGGGCTCCTCGCCGCCGTCCCCGGCGCGGTCGAGTCCGGGAACCGGGCCGCGAAGGTGGCGGGCAGCTGCCATCTGCGCTTCCCGGGCGTGGAGAGCGAAGCCCTCCTGGTGCTTCTGGACGAGGCTGGCGTCTGCGCGTCGGCCGGGTCGGCCTGCGCCAGCGGGGCGCTGGAGGCGAGCCACGTGCTCAAGGCCATGGGCGTGCCCGAGGACGAGGCCCTGGCCAGCCTGAGGTTGTCGCTGGGCTGGACGAGCACCGACGACGACGTCGAGCTGGCGCTCAAGGCCGTCCCCGAGGCGGTGGCCCGGCTGCGGGGCGGCTGAGGTGCGGGTGCTGGTGGCCATGTCGGGGGGCGTGGACTCGTCGGTCGCCGCCGCCCTCCTGGCCGAGGCCGGCCACGACGTGGTCGGGGCCACCATGAAGCTGTGGGGCGGCCCCAGCGACTCGGGGTGCTGCTCGGTGGCCGACGTGGACGACGCCAGGCGCGTGGCCCAGCAGCTGGGCATCACCCACCACGTCTTCAACTTCACGGCCGACTTCGACGCCCGGGTGGTGGAGCCCTACGTGGCCGCCCACGCCTCCGGGCGCACGCCGAACCCCTGCATCGACTGCAACCGCCACCTGAAGTTCGACCGCTTCTTGCGCCGGGCCCGCCAGCTCGGCTTCGACGCGGTGGCGACGGGCCACCACGCCCGCATGGTCACCTCGGCCGGGGGCAGGCGCAGACTGGTGAGGGGCAGGGACAGGGCCAAGGACCAGTCCTATGTCCTGTCGGTCCTGAGCGGTGAGCAGCTGGCCCGCTGCCTGCTGCCTGTGGGCGAGCTGACCAAGCCCGAGGTGCGGGGCCACGCCCGGGCCCTGGGCCTGCGCACCGCGGCCAAGCCCGACAGCCAGGACGTGTGCTTCATAACGGCCACGGGCGGACGTCAGGGCTTTCTCACCCCGCGCATGGAGCTGCATCCCGGGCGGATCGTCGAGGCCACGACGGGCCGGACGGTGGGGTCCGTCCCCGCCGTGGAGCTGGTCACCGTGGGTCAGAGGCGGGGGCTGGGCGGCGAGGGCCGCCGGCGCTACGCGGTGGAGGTCGACGTGGCCGCGGGCGCGGTGGTGGTCGCCTCGGAGGAGGACGCCTTCACCGAATCCGTCGGGATCCGGGGCACGACGTGGCTGGAGGGGCCGCTGGTTCCGGGCTCGCCCGTCCTGGTCCAGCTCAGCGCCCACGGCCGGGCCTTGGACGCCGTGTTCGAGGGCGGGCGGGTGCGCTTCGCCCAGCCCCACCCGCCGGTGGCGCCGGGCCAGACCGTCGCCCTCTACGAAGCTGACGCCGTGCTGGGCGCGGCCGAGGCGGTGTGAGCGCTCAGCCGACCGGCAGGCGCCGGGCCCGGGCCTCGCTCAGGACCAGACCCGGGCGGGTGGGCGTGAACAGCAGCCTGGCCGACGCCCCGGGCTGGTCGCCCCGGCGGCCGGGGCGGACCACCACCATGGGGACCTTCTCCCGCAGGACGAGCTCGAGGGCCAGGCCCGGGGCCCCGTGGCTGAGGTCCAGCGAGTCGCTGCCCAGCGGCGCCGGCCGCATCGCCTCGATCGTCTGACGGCGGAAGAGAACAGGATCGATGACCGACAGGGGGTCGTGGAGGACGAGCCCGGCGGGCACGAAGACGATCCAGCGCCGGGACAGGCCGTGCAGGGAGCGGGCCATCACCGCAGCCGCGGGCAGGCCGAGGGTTCCCACGGCCGCGCCCAGGGCCCAGCGTTCGACCGCCATCAGCAGGGCGGTGGCCGTGGGTGCGCCGACGGCGACGGCCCAGGCCAGCATCAGGGGCCCGAGAAGAAGGGGGCCGGGCGGCCGCAGCGGGAACCGGCGCTCGTTGGGATAGGCGGGTCCGTTCACGAAGGCCATTCCCAGAGGAGCGGAGAAGGCCAGCCCCACCGCGGCCACCACGGCCAGGATGGCCACGATCACCCCGGCCACGGGCCGGGGGTGGGACACGATGGCCCCGCCCACGGCCGCGGCCCCGGCGGCCACGCCCGTGCGGACCGTGGTGAGGGCCCGAGGGTGGGGCACCAGGGTGGCGACCATGACCACGGCCCAGCCGGCCCAGAGCCCGACCGAGGCCACCGACCGCACCGCGGGGCTGCGGGGATCGAGGGCGACGGCCAGCCTGGGCCCGGCGGCCAGGGGGAGGGCGGCCCACACGGCCCTGAGGGCCCAGGGCACCAGGGGGGAGAGGCGGCCGCTACCGGCTCGGGTCGGCCCCTGGGGTTGGCTCGGCGCGCTGCGCATGTCCGCGGCGGGCACTCTGGCAGAGGCGCGCGACGATTGACCACCCGGGGGTCACGCAGGCGTCCAAGCCCGTCACCCCACCGACCCCACCCATCGAGGAGAGGAGAGACATGGCCGAGGTCCGGCTCGTGGACCTGGTTGTGATCAAGCGCTACAGCCTGGCCGTGCGTCAGGAGTGGGCCCCGGCCGAGGAGGTGCTGGCCGCCCTGGACGCCACCCGGGATCAGGTGAGCGCGGCGCTGGAACAGGAGGCCCAGCCCGCCCGCGTTCGTCGCCGGGCGCCCACCGCGGGCCGGAGCCAGCGCTCCCGCTGAGGTCGAGGGCGACACCGTGCCTTGCACCGAGAACCCCGCGCAACGGGCCGATGAGCTGCGCCAGCTCATCGCCCACCACAACCTCCGCTACCACCAGCTCGACGACCCTGAGATAAGCGACGCCGAGTTCGACGCCCTGGTCCGCGAGCTGCGCGCCGTCGAGGAGGCGCACCCGGACCTGCAGACCCCGACCTCACCGACCCAGCAGGTGGGGGCCGCGCCCTCGGTCCAGTTCGCGCCCGTGCGCCACCGCACGCCCATGATGTCGCTCGACAACGCCTTCAGCTTCGAGGAGCTGCTGGCGTGGGGCAAGCGCATGGAGCGTTTCATCAGCGGTGAGGTGGCCTTCGTCTGCGAGCTGAAGATCGACGGCGTCGCCATCTCCCTTCTCTACGAGGACGGGCGCTACGTGCGAGCGGCGACGCGTGGCGACGGGACGGTGGGGGAGGACGTGACCGGGAACGTCCGCACCATCGCCGCCGTCCCCGAGCGCCTCTCCAGCCCCACCGGGCAGTCGCCCTCGGTCATCGAGGTACGGGGCGAGGTCTACATGCCCGTGCCCGCCTTCGAGGAGCTGAACCGCAGGCAGGCCGAAGCCGGGCTGCGGACATTCGCCAACCCCCGCAACTCGGCGGCCGGGTCCCTGCGTCAGAAGGACCCGTCCATCACCGCGTCGCGGGAGCTCTCCTTCTGGACGTACCAGGCCGGCGCCATGGACGGAGGGCCCCGCCTGAGCGCCCACCACGAGACCCTGGAGTACCTCGCCGCCGCCGGCTTGCCCGTGAACCCCGAGGTGCGGGTGCTGGGGAGCCTGGAGGAGGTGAACGACTTCTGCCGCCACTGGCTCGAGCACCGCCACGACCTCCCCTACGAGATCGACGGCGTGGTGGTGAAGGTCGACGACCTGGCCCAGCGCCGCGAGCTGGGAGCCACGGCCAAGGCGCCCCGCTGGGCCATCGCCTACAAGTTCCCGCCCGAGGAGCGCACCACCCTGCTCAAGGACATCATGGTCTCCATCGGGCGCACCGGTAAGGCCACCCCCTTCGCCATGCTCGAGCCCGTGTTCGTGGGCGGCTCCACCGTCGCCCTGGCCACCCTGCACAACGAGGACCAGGTCGCGGCCAAGGACGTGCGCCCGGGCGACACCGTGTTCGTGCGCAAGGCGGGCGACGTCATCCCCGAGGTCCTGGGGCCGGTGCTGGCCAAGCGGGGGCGGGGGAGCAAACCCTGGCGCTTCCCCACCGCCTGCCCGGCCTGCGGGGGGCCGCTCGTCCGCCTCCCCGGCGAGAGCGACACCTACTGCACCAACGTCGACTGTCCAGCCCAGCGCGACCAGCGCATCATCCACTTCGCCTCGCGGGGCGCCATGGACATCGAAGGTCTGGGCGAGAGGACCGTGCAGCTGTTCACCAGCCTCGGGCTCCTCGCCGACGTGGGCGACATCTACTCGCTCGATCTCGACCGGGTGAGGGAGCTGGAGGGCTTCGGTGAGGTATCGGTGCGCAACCTGGAGGCGGCCATCGAGGCGTCCAAGGACCGGCCCCTGACCAACCTGCTGGCCGGCCTGGGCGTACCGCATCTGGGCGGGGCCGGTTCCCAGCTGCTGGCCGCCACCTTCGGCCACCTCGACCGCATCATGGCCGCGTCGCTGGAGGAGCTGGCCGCGGTGGAGGGCGTGGGCCCCAAGATCGCGACCAGCGTGCACGAGTTCTTCGCCTCGGCGCGAAACCAGGCGGTGATCGCCAAGCTCCGCGTCGCCGGGGTCAACCTGGCGGGACCGGAGGGCTCGGAGGGGCCCCAGACGCTGGCGGGCATGTCGGTCGTCGTCACCGGGACGCTGGAGGGGTGGTCGCGAGAGTCGGCCGAGGAGGCGATCAAGGCCCGGGGAGGCAAGGCGCCGGGGAGCGTGTCGAAGAGGACGACGGCGGTTGTCGCCGGGGAGGCGGCCGGCGCGGCCAAGCTGACCAAGGCCCAGGAGCTGGGGGTGCCCGTCCTGGACGAGGCCGGCTTCGCCCACCTCTTGGAGAAGGGCGAGCTGCCTTGACCGCCGCGCCCCGGCCCCGGTGGGACCCGGGCCTGGGGCGGATGCTGGCCCGGGGGTGGAGGCGGGCCTGCCCCCGGTGCGGGTCGGGCCGGCTGTTCCGCCGGTGGTTCCAGATGACGGAGCGCTGTCCCGGGTGCGGGCTGCGCTTCGAGCGCCGGCCGGAGGAGGCCTTCTTCCTGGGCGCCTTCGTCATAGCCTTCGGCGTCACCGAAGGCGCCGTGCTCCTGGTGCTGTTCGCCTTCATCCTGGTCGAGGCGGCGAGCGGGGGGAGGTCCTCCGTCGTCCCCGCCCTGGGCGTGGCCGCGGCCGCGGCCGTGATCCTGCCCTTGGCCTTCTACCCCTTCTCCAAGACCATCTGGTGCGCCATAGACCTGGCCATGCACCCGCTGGAGCAAGACGAGGAGCGCGAGGCGGCCGCGGCGCTGGTCGGCGGCCCCGTCAGTGGAGGTTGAAGCACCAGCTGCGCTCCGTTCCCCGGGCGGGGTCGGTGCCTACGGGCCAGTACTTGTAGAGCACGCAGTTGCGCCCCGCCGGCAGCCTCCCGGTGGCGGCGTCGGTCTGTCCCGGGTCGTAGGTGACGCGCAGCAGGTTGGGTATGCGCTTGAGCTGGTCCTCGGGGATGGTGGTCTGGTTCACCTGCTCGATGGTGCCGTCGTAGGCGGGGTCGATCTCGACGAAGATCTCGCTCTGGCGCAGCCCCAGGCTCCCGGGCGCGGGTGAGACGGCCCTCACGACCGAGTCGTGGAAGGCGGGGGGCGGGTTGGGGTGGGACCGGGCGGCCAGCACCAACAGGCCTGCGGCCAGCGCCAGCAGCGCGGTGACGATCACCCGGTAGGGCGTCACCAGCCTCTGGCGCGGCCCGAACTGCGGCGTGCTGACGGTCATGGGCAGGGCCATGATGCCGGAGCCATCCCCACCATGCGTAGTCGGAGACCACCCGACGATCACGGACGTCCGGACGCGCACCCATTACCCTCGTTGTGTGGCGCTGTCGCGCATCGCCGACCACGTCGGGCGCGTTTTGGGCGACCGCTACCGCTTGATCGCGCCCATCGGCACGGGCGCGTCGGCGCACGTTTTCGTGGCCGAGGACGTGCGCCTGCGCCGGCGGGTGGCGGTCAAGATCCTGCATCCCGCCCTGGCCGAGGACGAGTCCTTCCTGCGCCGCTTCCGCGCCGAGGCCCAGGCCGTGGCCGCCTTGACCCACCCCAACATCATGCGGGTATACGACTGGGGGGAGGACGCCGACGGCCCCTACCTGGTGCTCGAGCTGCTGTCGGGCGGCAGCCTCCGCGACCTCCTCGACCGCGGCCAGCTCCTCAGCCCGGCCCAGTGCGCGCGGGTCGGCGTGGAGGCGGCGCGGGGCCTGGAGCACGCCCACCGCCGGGGCCTGGTGCACCGCGACGTCAAGCCCGCCAACCTCCTGTTCGACGAGGAGGGGCGGCTGCGGGTCGCCGACTTCGGGGTGGCCCGGGCCCTGGCCGAGGCCGCGTGGACGGAACCGGCGGGGGCGGTCCTGGGCACGGCGCGCTACGCCGCGCCCGAGCAGGCCCTGGGGAGCTCGGTGGACGGGCGGGCCGACGTCTACGCCCTGGCCCTGGTGCTGGTGGAGGCCAGCACCGGCGCGGTGCCCTTCGCCGCGGACACGACCATCGCCACGCTCATGGCCCGCGTCGACCGACCACTCGAGGCTCCCCGCGAGCTGGGCCCGGTCGGCCCCATCCTCGAGCGGGCGGCCGCGCCCGACCTCGACAAGCGCCTGGACGCCGTGGGCTTCGCCACCGCCCTGGAGCGAGCCGCGGCCATGCTGCCCGCCCCCGCCCCCTTGCCCCTGGCCTGGTACACGGCGGCCGACGAGCTCACCGAGCTGCGCGATCCCACCGAGCTGGGTCGCTCGCGGAGGCCGGTGCCGGCGCCCAAGCCCGGGCCGGCCGAGCAGGCGGCCCCGGAGAAGGGGGGCCGCCGCCGGCGCTGGGGCCGGGGCCCCGGTCCCGCGGCCCCCGCCGATGGGGTGGTAGCGGCCGCGGTGGCGCCGGCCGCGTCGGAAGCGGCCCCGTCCGACGCCCAGGGCGGTGAGCCGGCCACCGCTGGCCAGGCCCAGGAGCCGGGTGCGGGTCCGAAGGGGCGCTGGCTGCGCAGGGCCCGGTGGATGGCCGTCGCCGTGGTCGCCCTGCTGGTCGGAGGGGTGCTGGTGGCAGGGGCGCTGCGCGTCGCCACCCCGGCCCACGCCCTGCCCGCGGTGGTGGGCCAGGACGTGGGCCAGGCCCGGGTGCTGCTCGGGCACGACCACTTCAAGGTGTCGGTGCGCCAGGCCTTCGACGAGCAGGTGCAGCCGGGCCAGGTGCTGCAGGAGAGCCCCAACCCGGGGACGCGCCTGAAGGAGCACGGCACCGTCACCCTTGTCGTCTCCAAGGGCCCCGCGCCCAGGGCCGTCCCCGACCTCACCAACCTCACCAGGGACGCCGCCGTGAAGGCCATCCAGGGGGCCGGCCTCAACCCCAAGGTGCAGGGCCAGTACAGCGAGGACGCGGTCAGGGGTGCCGTCCTGGACTGGTCGCCCCGTGGCGGGCTCCAGCCCAAGGGCAGTGACGTGACCGTGACCGTGTCGGACGGTCCCCGGCCCAGGACGGTCCCCGACCTGAGCGGGCAGACCTTCGACGCGGCCAGCAAACAGCTCCAGAGCCTGGGCCTGGTGCCCCAGAGGCGGGACGACTTCAGCGACACCGTCACGTCGGGCTCGGTCATCGGGACCTCGCCTCCGGCGGGTTCGTCGGCGGTTCGGGACAGCGCGGTGACCATCATCGTGTCCAAGGGGCCCGACCTCGTCCCCATACCCGACGTGCGGGGCCACTCCGTCGACGAGGCGACCACCATGCTGAGCCAGGCCGGCCTGTCGGTGGCCAACGTCTACGGGCCCTCCAAGCGCGGCGTGGTGTTCTTCACCGACCCCCCCGCGGGCCAGCGCGTGCACCGGGGGTCGGGCGTCAACCTCTACACCATCTAGCCCGCCCCTGGTCGGCCCGGATGCGGGTGCGGCCCCGACGAGCGGGTTTGACCCTCACGCGGGCAGGCTGCGAACGTTTCCCGGACGCCCTGGCGGCCGGGGACCGCGAGTCGAGGATCCAGCCCAGGCCCAGGCGTGAGTCGGAGCGAAAGGACACGGAGATGGGTGCGCTTGACGGACGGGTGGCCATAATCACGGGGGCCGGCCGGGGCATCGGGCGTGAGCATGCCCTGCTCTTCGCGGCCGAAGGAGCCAAGGTCGTTGTCAACGACCTGGGCGGGGCCATGGACGGCTCGGGCGACGACCGAACGCCGGCGCAGCAGGTGGTCGACGAGATCAAGGCCATGGGCGGTGAGGCCATCGCCAACGCCGACAACGTGGCCGACTGGGAGGCGGGCCAGCGCCTCATCAACGCCGCGGTCGAGGCCTTCGGCGACCTGCACGTCCTGGTGAACAACGCCGGCATCCTGCGCGACCGCGTCCTGGTGAACATGAGCGAGGACGAGTGGGACGCCGTCCTCCGCGTCCACCTCAAGGGCCACTTCATCCCCACCCACTGGGCCGCGGCCTACTGGCGGGAGCAGGCCAAGGCCGGTAAGGAGGTCAAGGCGTCGATCGTCAACACCTCCTCCACGTCGGGTCTGTTGGGCAACCCCGGCCAGGCGAACTACGGCGCGGCCAAGGCCGGCATCGCCGCCTTCACCGTCATCGCCTCCCAGGAGCTGATCCGCTATGGCGTGCGCTCCAACGCCATCGCCCCTGCGGCGCGGACCCGCCTCACGGAGGCCACGCCCGGCCTCGACCAGGTGGTGAAGGCCCCCGACGACCCCGGTCGCTTCGACGTATGGGACCCGGCCAACGTCTCGCCCCTGGTCGCCTACCTGGCCACGGAGTCCTGCCCCGCCAACGGGAAGGTGTTCTTCGTGCAGGGCGGCAAGGTGCAGCTCTTCCAGCCCTGGACCCTCACCGAGTCGATCGACAAGGACGAGCGTTGGACGGTGGCGGAGCTGGAGAGCGAGATGAAGCGCCTGATCGGCGACGGCGGAGCCGGTGTGGCCCGCTGAAGGGCGGCTGAGCGGCCGCTGATCGGGCCGGTACGGACTACCCCGTTCTAGGGATGGGTGAATTAGCCCTTACCGGCCCAGCCGTCCCAGTCGTATGATCCAACCCGGTTGGGCCCAGGGAGGCGGCGTTGCTGAGGCAGTGTTCCCCAGCCATTGCCGGTGCCGCCGCCTCCCTGGGCCTTGCCGCCTTCCGGGGGTCGGGCGAGCGGGGATCCGGCGGCTGAGGGCCGGCGCGCCTCCTACTCGGTGATCTCCTGGATCTTGTTGGCCACCTCCACGGCGGTGGCGTCGGGCGGGGCCGCCTGCATGGCCATGAGCTTGGTCATGTCGCCCTCGACCTTGATCTTGCCGGCCATGAACGCCTGCATCCCGGCCTGGGGGTTCTGCTCGACGAGGATGGCCTTGGCCGTCTCGTAGTCGAGGGTCACCTTCAAGTCGGCGTTCTCGATGTGGCCGGTGTCCATCTCGAGCTCTCCGGAGGACGTGTCCATGTGGGCATCAATCGTCCCGGGACCGAAGGGCACGTCGGTGATGACCTGGTTCATGCGAACGGCGTGAGCGGGCGCAGGGGTCTTGCCCTTGTACTCCTCCCGGATCTTCTTGGCCTCGCTCATCCACTCGTCGCTGAGAAACGGGTACTTGGCCACGGACTTGCTCCTCCGGCTGTCGTCGGGATGGGTCGTGAAGCGGTCGAACGCTACCGTGCCGCCGGACCCGCGGGACAGCTCGGTCGGACCGTCGTCATCCGACCCGTGCGGCGCCCCGTCCCTGGACCCGGGCCACGCCTCGGTCACCACCGCACGCTTGGGCTTGGGCCGCGGCCTCGTCGTCGGCGGCCAGGGCCCGGACCACGAAGCGGCCGGTGAAGTCGGCCAGCTCGCCGACGGGCAGGTCGATGCGCCCGGTGCGGTGGAGGTGGCTGAACCAGGCCACGGCGCCGACCACCCCGTGGGCCAGGAGCAAGGGGTCCTCGTCCTGAATCTGTCCGGCCTCGATGCCGGCCCGCACGTGGGCGGCCGTGTCGGTGAGGTGCACCTCGGCGCCCGGCCGCAGGACGTTCATGAGCCTGGGGTCGAGGCTCTCCATGTCGAAGAACGAGTACAGGCGCCGATGCTCGCCCATGAAGCGCACCGAGGCCTCCACCCCCTGCCTCACCCGGCTGAGGGCGGTGGCGCCGGGGTCGATGGCCCGGCCCTGCTCCAGGCGCAGCTGGTGGCGCACGGCGCCCACCAGTTCGGCGAACACCGCCTCCTTGTTCTCGAAGTACCAGTAGAACAGGCCCTTGGCCACCCCCGCGGCCCGCACTATGTCGATGACCCGGGTCTCGGCGTAGCCGCGCTCGGCGAACAGAGCGCCGGCCGCGTCGAGGATGGCCTGCTTGCGCTCCTGGCCCTGGCGGGTCAGCTCCCGGGGTGCGGGCCCGGCCCCGTTGGCGACGTCCCTCGCCCCGTTCGGGGCGGCCTTGGGGGCGGCCTTGGGGGCGGCCTTGGAGACGGCGGCGGTGGCCGGGGCCGCCGCCGTTGCCGCGGCTGGCGCGGCGGCACGGCTGGGTCCGCGGGTCGGGCCTCGGCTTTCGCCCCGGGACGTGGGCACGGAGCCATCGGACCACGTCTTGACCCGCCGGTCAAGACTGGGCCGGCGCCGCTGCTACCCTGCCTCGACGATGCCGGCCGCCACCCGCCTCGAGCGCATCGAGCATCACGAGCGCAACCCCAAGTGGAAGAACCCGCCCCTGCGCATCGAGATGTCGGAGTGCATCAACTGCGACACCTGCCTGCGCCACTGCCCGTCGCAGTTCGGCGCCATCTTCAACCACGGCATGGACGTGATCATCGTCCCCGAGCTGTGCTCGGGCTGCGGCAAGTGCCTCGATCCCTGCCCGGTGGATTGCATCTACGAGGATCCAGGCTGGGCGCCGGCGACCGAGGACTGGTGGGAGGAACCGCTCAGTCCCGAGGATCCCTACAGATGACGGCCCCGGTCATGCCCGGCGCCGAGCCCTGGTCGGCGCCCGGTGGGCCCCACGGCGCCCTGGTGCTGCACGGATTCACCGGCTGCCCCCAGTCCATGCGGGGGCTGGCCCAGGCCTTCGCCGCCGCCGGCTTCGCCGTCGAGCTGCCTCTGCTTCCCGGCCACGGCACCGCGGTCGACGACATGATCCCCACACGCTGGTCTGACTGGTCGGCCACAGCCGAGCGGGCCTACCAGGACCTGGCCGGACGCTGCGACAAGGTGGTGGTGGCCGGGCTGTCCATGGGTGGGACGCTGGCGAGCTGGCTGGCCGCGGCCCATCCCGAGGTGGCCGGGGCCGTCCTCGTCAACCCCGCCGTCGAGCCTCCGGCCGAGTCGTTCGTGGAGATGATGAGCAAGGCGCTGGAGGCGGGGAGCGAGACCATCCCGGGAGTCGGGGGCGACCTGGCCGACCCCGACGCCCACGAGCTGGCCTATGACCTGGTTCCGGTGCGGGCCGCCCTCTCCCTGTGGGACGCCCTGGTCGACCTGGCCCCCAGGCTGGGCGAGATCCGCAGCCCGGTGCTGCTCATGACGAGCCCCAACGACCATGTCGTTCCCCCCTCGGCGGGGGACTTCTTCACCGAGCGGGTGTCGGGCCCGGTCGAGCGGGTGATGCTCGAGCGCAGTTACCACGTGGCGACGCTGGACTACGACCGGGGCGACATCGAAGACCGGGCCGCGGCCTTCGCCCGGGCGGTGACCTCGGGCTGACCGAGGTTGAGGTCCGGGTCGAGCGGGTGGCGGCCCCGGAGACCTTCGCCCTCCGCCAGCGCGTCCTGCGTCCCCACCAGACGCCGGACGAGATGGCCCTGCCGGGAGACGACGACCCCGAGACGGCCCACTTCGCGGCGCGCCCACCCGACGGCACAGTGGTGGGCACGGCCTCGGTCCGGCGCCAGGCGCCACCGTGGGACCCGGGCGACGCCGGGGCCTGGCGCCTGCGGGGGATGGCCACGGCGCCGGAGATGAGAGGTATGGGCGTCGGGGCCAGGATCCTGGGCGCGGTGGTCGACCACGTGGCCGGCAGGGGCGGTGGGCTTCTGTGGTGCAACGCTCGCACGGCCGCGGTGTCCCTGTACGAGCGGGGCGGGATGCAGACGCGGGGAGAGGTCTGGGAGGAGGAGGCCATCGGCCCTCACGTCGCCATGTGGCGGCGGGTGCCGGACCGGTCCTGCCCTACCATGCCCGCCATGCCCGACGCGGGGGCGCGCATCTCGGCGCAGGACGTGGCCCACGTCGCCCGCCTGGCCCGCCTGGAGCTGAGCGACGAGGAGCTGGCCCTGTTCACCGAGCAGCTGGCGGCCGTCCTCGACCACGCCGCCGACGTGGCGTCGCTCGACACCTCGGCGGTGGCGCCCACCGCCCACCCCCTGCCGCTGGACAACGTCCTGCGCGACGACGAGCCCAGGCCTCCCCTGGACCGCGAGGAGGTCCTGTCCCAGGCGCCCGAGGTGGAGAACGGGCGCTTCAAGGTGCCCCGCATCCTGGGCGAGGCCCCGTGAGCGCCCAGCAGATCGCGTCGGCGGTGAGGTCGGGGAGGCGCTCGGCGGCCGACGTGCTGGACGAGCACCTCGAGCGCATCGAGGCCCGCGAGCCCGAGCTGCACGCCTTCAACCTGGTGATGAGCGGGCAGGCCCGGTCGGCCGCGGCCGAGCTCGACCGCCGGGTGGCCGCAGGCGAGGACCCGGGCCCGCTCGCCGGCGTCCCCGTCGCCCTCAAGGACAACCTGTGCACCAGGGGCGTCCCCACCACGTGCTCGTCGCGGATCCTGGAGGGCTGGCGCCCGCCCTACGACGCGACCGTGGTCGAGAGGGTCCGCGACGCGGGGGCGGTGGTCGTGGGCAAGACCAACCTGGACGAGTTCGCCATGGGCTCCTCCACGGAGAACTCCGCCTTCGGGCCCACCCGCAACCCCCACGACCCCTCCCGGGTCCCGGGAGGCTCCAGCGGGGGGAGCGCGGCGGCCGTGGCCGCGGGGTTCGTCCCCCTGGCCCTGGGCTCGGACACGGGCGGATCCATCCGCCAGCCCGCGGCCCTGTGCGGCGTGGTGGGCATGAAGCCGACCTACGGCCTGGTGTCCCGCTACGGCCTCGTCGCCTTCGCCAGCTCTCTCGACCAGATCGGCCCCCTGGCCGCCGACGTCGCCGACGCCGCCCTCCTGCTCGAGGCCATCGCCGGTCACGACCCGGCCGACTCCACGTCTCTGCCCGGAGGGGCGCCGCCCGTGAGCCAGGCCCTGGACGGGGGTGTGAGCGGCGTGCGCGTAGGGGTGCTGCGGGAGCTGACCGAGGGCATCGACCCCGACGTCCTGAAGCGCATGCGGGAGGCGGCCGACGCCCTGGCCGACGCGGGCGCGGAGGTGGAGGAGGTGTCCGTCCCCGCCACCGTCTACGGCCTGTCCGCCTACTACCTCATCGCCCCGGCCGAGGCTTCCAGCAACCTGGCCCGCTACGACGGGGTCCGCTACGGCCTGCGGGAGCCCGCCCCCGACGTGACCACCATGTACAGCAGGACCCGGGCCCGGGGCTTCGGGGCCGAGGTCAAGCGGCGCGTCATGCTGGGCACCTACGCCCTGTCGGCCGGCTACTACGACGCCTACTACGGCCAGGCCCAGCGCGTGCGCACGCTCATCATCCAGGACTTCGCCTCGGCCTACGAGCGCGTCGACGTCCTCCTCGCGCCCACCGCCCCGACCACGGCCTTCGCCGTCGGCGCCAAGGCCGAGAATCCGCTGGCCATGTACCTGTCCGACGTGTGCACCATCCCCTCCAACCTGGCCGGGCACCCGGCCATGAGCATTCCCTTCGGCACGGGGGACGACGGCCTGCCTGTCGGGGTGCAGGTGCTGGCCCCGGCCCTGGGCGAGGAGGCCATGTTCCGTGTGGCCGGGACCCTGGAGCGGGCCGCCCCCGTTCCCGCCCCGGCGGCGGGGCCATGACACCCGCGTCCGCCTCGCCCAGCGGGCCGGCGTCGGAGGGCTGGGAGACCGTGGTCGGCCTCGAGGTCCACTGCGAGCTGCGCACGGCCACCAAGCTGTTCTGCTCGTGCCGCAACGCCTTCGGCGAGGAGCCCAACACCAACGTCTGCTCCGTGTGCCTCGGGCTGCCGGGCTCGCTCCCCGTCCTCAACCGCCAGGCGGTGGAGTACGCCATGCGCATAGGCGAG